>WOZO01000181.1 GCA_011620315.1 Sideroxydans sp.
CTCAGTTAGTGGCCGACGCCGCCGACGCGGCATCTGTCGGCGTCTGCGTCACAACAGGCTTGCTGGCGAGCGGTGCGGCAGGTGCCGTCGGCTTGTCCATCACCGCCACGGGGGCTTCAACCGCTGCGGGCTTGGCGGTCAGCGGCACCGGTTTGGCTGCCGCCGGTGCGGATTCCCCGGAGATAACCACCGCAACAGGCGCGGAGTGCGCGAGCAGAGGCGGCTCCGGCACAACAATCGGCGGTGCGACATAGACGATCTCGGGCTGGCGCGACGCATCCTTGGTCAGCCACACCGCGCCGACCACCAAACCGACAGTTAGCAGCGTCCAGCCCAATGCGCCGCGCACTTCATCCCGCTTGCGATAGACGCGCACCTTGGCATTGCCGAATATCGAGTGCTCGACTTCAGCGTCGCCAATGTCGGTCCACACATGCGCTTTCGGCTGCGTTTCATCCACCAGCGGCCGGTCGAATCTTCCCATGTCGTACTGCATGTCGCTCCCCTCTGCCCGTTACAGCGCGGCCAGATAATATCAAGCAATATTCCCGCAAGGGCGGGAACATGCTCCGCATCCACCCGAGTCCGTTCTATGATGGCGTCCCGGGCGACATCAACGAGGATAAAAATGAAACTGCGTATACTGATTCTGGGATACGGCGAGATGGGACATGCCATGGAGTGCCTGCTGGCGGAGCGGCATGATGTGCGCATCTGGAACATGGGCGAAGTGGTGAAGGGAAAGCATTCCGCGCTGGAAGCCGAAGTGGCCGAGGCACAGGTGGTGCTGTTCTGCCTGCCGGTGACACCGCATTTCGAAATCTCCGAACGCATTAAACCCCACCTCACTGCAAACAGCGTGTGCCTGACTATCGCCAAAGGGCTGGATGAATCCGGCCGCACGGCAGCGCAGGCCTTCGAAAGTATCCTCGGCGGCCGGCACCACTACGGCGTGATCTACGGCCCGATGATCTCGGAAGAATTGCGCGCGGGACGGCTGGGCTTTGCCGATGCCGTGCTGTCGGATGCTGCAGATTTTGAAGTGATACGCAGTTTGTTCCGTGGCAGCACACTGGTATGCCAGCAGGCGAGCGACCTGCACGGGCGCAGCTGGTCGGTGATCCTGAAGAACGTGTACGCCATCCTGTTCGGCATGGCGGACGAACTGCAACTGGGCGACAACATGCGCGGCCATCTGGTGGCGGCGTCCATCGCGGAGTTGAGCGGTATCGTGCAGGCTTTCGGCGGACAGGCGCACACGCCTTACAGTTATGCGGGACTGGGCGATCTGATCACGACGGCAACCAGCGAGGATTCACACCACCACGAACTGGGACGCAAGCTGGCGCGCGGCGAGTGGGACGACATCTCGGGTGAAGGCGTGCACACCTTGCGCATGGTGGAGAAATTCGAAGTGTTCGACTGGCGGGCCTATCCTCTGTTCGCCTTGTCGCACGACATCGTGACTACGCCGCAGCATCTGCGCGAAAGGCTGGAGGAATATCTGTTGTTCCTGCGCGGTACGGATAGCTGCCCGATCTGAGGCGGGCAGCGGGGATTACGCTTTGCCGGCCAGTTTGGCCGCTTCGGCGATGCTGCTGATCTTGCTCAGCACGCCGCTCACATCCTGCAGCTTGGCTTTCAGGTCGGACAGTTCCTTGTCTTTGGCTTCCAGCATGCGGGGCTGATCCGGCATGACGGCCAGCCTGGCTTGTTCCTGCTTGAGCCGTTCCTGCAGTTCCTTGCACTTGCACTTGCTCTCGGCATCGACAGCATTTTTTATCTCCGCCTCAAGTTGCGCATCCTTGCGTGCCAATTCGTCGGCGCAGGAAGAGGTGACCTGCTGCAGTCCAGATTCCAGTTCGTTCACGCGCTTGCTCACTTCCGCAGTCTTGGCCTGTTCCTGCTTGAGCGCTTCGCGCAATTGCACGATGGTCTTCAGTTGTTCCAGCGATTTGTTGCGCTCGTCGGCCAGTTGCGCGTCACGCGCGGCGAGTTCGAGATCCATTTCATTTTGTTTTGAAGTCGGCTGTGCCGATCCGGGATCGGTGTAAGCGCGCATCTTGACGGTCTTGTCCATGGTGTCGGTTCCGTTGTTTCAGTTTATCGGCGAGATCGCGCCGCAACAGGTATCGGGAAGAGATTCTAACAACAAAACCGCCTGCCCAGCCGCCGGATAAGGCTAGTCTCTCCTTCGGGTGATTGCCAGCAGGCCTTGCAGCCGTCACCATGTCGGCCTTTCAACCCGCGACAAACCCAGCATGATCGATTACATCTTCTTCTCCGCCGACCTGCGCGACCGTTTCGTGGACTTCGTGCAAAAGCATGGCCTGAACTACGAGAGCAGCGACGATCCGCTCGGTCTGGTGGTCGCCATCCCCGAGGATATCCCGGAGGAACTCTCGGACGAGATCGAGACTTTTTACGCGTCTCTGGAAGACGAGCAGGAGGATATGAGTGCCGCGGACGGAGATCTGCACCGACTGGCCGGCTTCGGCTTCAAACTGCCCTGCGGCGAGGCGCGCTTGCTTCCTGTCGAACCGGACATCGCGAACCGACTGATGGCGCACTTCACGCTGCAAGAGATCCAGACGCTGCTCAACGATGTGGCCCGCTACACGCTGGAACCGGCGGACGAACACTTGTGCCACATCCTGGCGGAAAGAAAGAATCAGTAGAGAGATTGCCCGATACGATCAGTACGCAAGGACCAATCGTCAAGAATGGCAGCCGAAACCAGAATACGCTCGGCACGACCAATCAGCACGTTACGAGGCACAAGGCCGATGTAGCGTGAATCGACGCTATTGTCGCGGTTGTCACCCAGCATCAGAAAACTATCTGCAGGCACCACCATGGGCGCGAAGTCTGTTGCCCGATGTAAATCAGGCAACCACTGGATGACGCGCTGCTTTCCTGCGACCTTCTCGCTCACTCTGACTGCCGGCAAGCTATTGCCCTGAGAAAGCGTTTCGGTGGTCAATGTCTGCAATTCATATTCCGCACGTTTACCATTGATGAACAATTGTTTGTTGCGCATCTCCACGCGATCCCCGGGCAAGGCGATCAGACGTTTGATCAGTCGCTTTCCATCGGCAGGAGAAGTGAAGGTGACGATATCACCGCGCTTCGGATCGTTCAGATGCGCAAGCACGACATCAGTCAGCGGAAGTTTGATGTCATAGGCCAGGCGATTGACGAAGACGACATCCCCCTCAAGCAGATTAGGACGCATGGAACCCGAGGGTATCGGGTTCCAGTCTGCTACTGCAGTACGGAAGATGCCCAACAGAAAAATGAACAGGAAGAATCCTTTGTTCTCTTGTAGCCATGTCTTCATCAAGCCCGCCCTTTCCTCTTAGTGGTGATGACCACCTGCACCATGCACATGGCCGTGCTCAAGCTCTTCGGCCGTGGCGGCGCGCACGTCATTGACCGTGCCGGAGAAGGTCAGCGTCTTGCCGGCCAGCGGATGGTTGCCGTCGACGGTGACTTCCTTGTCGGTGACTTCGGTCACGGTGTACAGCATGAAGTCTTCGTCATCGTCGCCTTCCGCACCGCCTTCGAATTGCATACCCACCGCAACTTCGGCCGGGAACATGTCGCGCGGCTCGACGCGCACCAGATCGTGCTCGTATTCGCCGAATGCGTCGTCCGGTGTCATCGTGACGGAGAATTTTTCGCCCACGTCCTTGCCGTGCAGCGCTTCTTCGACTGCGGGGAAGATGCCGTCGAAACCGCCGTGCAGGTAGCTGATGGGTTCGCCGGCTTGCTCGATCAATGCGCCGCTGGCGTCATTCAATGCGTAGGTCAGTGTGACAACGGCGTTCTTTTCGATCTTCATTTCATTTCCTTTATCAGTGTAAGTATCTCTTGTGCATGCCCGTGGGCTTGAACGGCATAGAGGGCGTGGCGCAGCGTGCCGGTTTTGTCGATGACGAAAGTGGAGCGTTTGATGGCGAGTTTCTTTTGTCCATCCACTTCCTTCTCATACATGACGCCGTATTTCCTGCAGATCCGTGCATCGGGATCGGACAACAGCAATACCGAGAGACCGTATTTGTCGCGGAAGCATGCGTGGCTGATGCAATCGTCACGACTGACCCCGACGACGATGGTGTCCTGCTGCGCGAACGCCTCCTCCAGATCGGTGAACTCGTTCGCTTCCATCGTGCAGCCCGGCGTGTCATCGCGCGGGTAGAAGTACAACACGACATTGTGCTTGCCTTGTTGTCCGACCAGCTTGAACGTCTCCATGTCGGCATCCGGCAACTCGAAGTGCGGCGCCTCCATTCCAGCTTGTAGTGCTACAGCTTGTGTGGGCATAACGTCCTCCTGCCGCGCATTCTATCGAAATTCTCGGCTGCTGCCCCCGGGATTTCTTTTGCCCGGACTTTTCAACAGGGATTGCAGGGCTATAATCCGCGCATGAAAAATACCCTGCTCGGCGGGCTCACCCCGCAAAAATTCCTGCGCGACTACTGGCAAAAGAAACCGCTGCTGATCCGTCAGGCCGTGCCCGGTTTCGCCGGTCTGCTCGATCCGAAACAACTGATGGCACTGGCTTGCGGCGAAGATGCGCAGGCGCGTCTGGTCACTTGCCAGCACGGTGAGTTCGATCTGCGCCACTCGCCTTTCGTCGCGAAGGATTTCAGCGGCCTGTCCAGGAAAGGCCAATGGTCGGTGCTGGTACAGGGCGTGAACCATTTCCTGCCCGAAGCAAGCGAGCTGCTGAAACGTTTCGACTTCATCCCGCATGCGCGTCTGGACGATCTGATGGTGAGCTACGCGCCAAAAGGCGGCGGCGTCGGTCCGCACTTCGACGCGTATGACGTATTCCTGTTGCAAGGGTACGGCCATCGCCGCTGGCAGATCTCCACCCAGGCCGACCAGACGCTGATCGACGGTGCGCCGCTGCGTATCCTGAAGGATTTCAAAGTGGAACAGGAGTGGGTGCTGGAACCGGGCGACATACTGTACCTGCCGCCGCACTGCGCGCACAACGGCATCGCCGAAGACGATTGCATGACCTATTCCATCGGCTTCCGCACCCCCTGGCATCAGGAGTTGGCGGAGCAGTTCCTCGTCTACCTGCAAGACCGCATCGACATCCCGGGCACTTATGCCGATCCCGATCTGAAGTTGCAGAAACATCCTTCCGAGATCGGTCCCGCGATGCTGCGGCAGGTCGGCGACGCGATCCGCAAGATACGCTGGGACGACGAGGATATCGCCAACTTCCTCGGCAGTTATCTCTCCGAACCCAAGCCGCATATATTCTTCGACGGCCCCGCGCGCCCGCTGTCCGCGACACGCTTCGCCGAGGCGGTGCAAACGCGCGGTGTGGCGCTGGACCTGAAGACGCTGATGCTGTGCCAGGAACGCACCGTGTGCGTCAACGGCGAGGCGTACAAGGTGCGCAAGAACGACTATCGCGTACTGCGCGAACTGGCCGACGCACGCATGCTCCCCGCTGATGCAGCGTTGACGCAGGATGCACTGGAATTGTTGTACGAATGGTATCTGGACGGATACCTTTCCCCCGCCACCCGGAGACGCTGACCATGAACGATGAGTCCCTGCAGCACACCACTTTCGACGGCGTTGCCGATTACATCGCGGCGCTGGACACGGTATGCGCTTCGGCCCAGCACTCGCTGAACATCTTCGAGAAGGATTTCTCGGACATCGGTTTCAATTCCGAAGCACGCTACGATGCGCTGCGCCACTATCTGCTGCTCAGTACGAACAACCGCCTGCAGCTGCTGGCGCATGACACGCAACATCTGATCCGCTTCTGTCCGCGCATGATGATGCTGTTGCGCGAGTTCAGCCACAGCATGTCGATCTACCAGACGCCGCCGCACATGCACGGCGTGACCGAACCGTTCGCCGTCGCAGATAGCCACCATTTCGTGCGCCGCTATCACTTCGACGATACGCGCGGACTGCTGGCGAAGAACGATCCGGAGGGGGGGCACGAATTGAATTCGCGCTTCCAGGAGATGTGGCTAGCCTCGCATTCCGGGGCGACGCCGACCCGTCTGGGACTTTGATTTTTTGCAGGCCTTGCTAGAATCGGGCCGCCGCAATCCCGCACTGTATTTTGTACACCTTGAACGATAGGAAACTGAAAATGAAATTTGCCTCACTGATCGCCGCAATCTTCACCCTCACGCTGACCGCCTGCGGTGAACAAGCTACCGAATCGCTGAACGCCGCCAAAAAGGCAGCGATTGAAGCTGCCGACAAAGCCAAGGATGCCGCAACAGAAACCGCCAAGGATGTAGGCGACGCAGCCAAGAATGCTGCTGAAGATGCTGCACAGGCCGCTGCCGACAAGGCCATGGAAGTCGCCAGCGATGCGACCACTGCAGCCAAGGATGCCGCCAAGAAAGCCGTCAACAAAGCCGCCGACGCGGTCAACAAATAAGCACCTTTCGACATATCGGTGAGTCAGGCCGATGCGGCTCACCGCACTCGGCAACCCATTTCGAAACAGCAAGAGAAGTGCTGAAATCAGCTGCTATTACAGTCCCAGCCAATAAACGCCAGCCGCTTTCCACTCGCAGCTTGGGCATCAAGCGCAATGTCATTTAGAGCGCAACATGCACGCATTTCACCCCAAATATGCCGACAACACCCGCTCATTCTTCGCCAGCTCTTCCGGCGCTCCTTCAATAGCGATGCGGCCACGCTCAAGCACATATGCGTAGTCGGCTACTTCCAGCGCGCTCTTGGCAAACTGTTCGACCAGCAGCATGGTGATGCCCGATTCTTTGAGTTTGTTGATGATGGCAAATACCTCTTGCACGATGACCGGAGCCAAACCCATTGAAGGTTCATCAAGCAGAATAATCTTCGGGTTTGCCATCAGTGCGCGACCGATAGCCAGCATCTGCTGCTCACCACCCGAGAGCGTGCCAGCGGCTTGTTTTCTGCGTTCTTTCAAACGAGGGAACAGGGCATAGATTTTTTCCAGATCGGCATTGGCTTTGCCCGCAAACCCAAACACTTTGGGCAGTCGCGTGTATGCACCGAGCAGCAGATTATCTTCCACCGACAGCGGCACAAATATCTTTCGGCCTTCCGGCGAATGCGCCAAACCGAGGCGCGCGATTTGCGAAGCCTGCAGCTGCTGCACTTCTTTCCCGTCCAGCAGCACCTTGCCCTTGGTCGGTTTCAGCATGCCGGAGAGCGCGCGCATGGCGGTGGTTTTGCCTGCACCGTTGGCACCGATCAACGCGACCACAGCACCTTGGTGCACCTCGAAACTCGCGCCGGTCAGCACCTCGCTGGCACCGTAGCCCGCATGCAGATTTTCGACGCGCAGCAGGGCGGTGCCGCTCAGCGGTCGCGCCGAGGTGGTCGCTTCTTTGCTGTCGCCGAGATAAGCCTCGATCACGCGCGGGTTGCGCCTGACGTCGTCGGGCGAGCCTTCCGCGATGATCTTGCCTTCGTCGAGCACGGTGACGAAATCGCACACTTCGTTGACCACGTTCATGTGGTGCTCGATCAAAATGGTGGTGATACCGCGCTCGCCGATCTTGTTCACGATGCCGATCAGGTTCAGCGCATCGGGATGCGCCAAGCCCGCAGCGGGTTCGTCGAGAATCAGCAGCTTGGGCTTGCGCGCCAAGGCACGCGCGATTTCCAAAAAGCGTTGCGCGCCGTAGGGCATATCTTTGGCTTTGGTACGCGCTTCACCGGCCAAACCTACCAGTTCCAGCAGGGCCAAGGCATCGGCCTGCGCTTTTTTCTCTTCGCCGTAAGCCAGCCCCAGCAATACCAGCGGCAGCGATTTGTTGTACGCGCCCGCGCAGGCGACCATCACGTTTTCCAGCGCACTCAGTTCGGAAAAAAGTTGCAGGTTTTGGAAAGTGCGCGCCACCCCGGCTTGCGACACTTTATACAAACTGCCCTCGGGCAACGCCACGCCTTGCAGGCGTAACTGTCCGGCACTCGGCGCATACAGGCCGGAGATCACATTCACCAGCGTGCTCTTGCCCGAACCGTTGGGGCCGATCAGTCCGTGCACGTGGCCCGCCTTCACTTGCATCGATACGCCATCCACCGCTTTGATGCCGCCAAAATGGCGCTTCACCTCGCCAAGTTCCAACAACAATCCATTTTCTGTTTTTTTGGGCAGCACTTCCTCAAGTGCGGTAGCTTGCGGCAACGGCCGCGCCGGAACACGGAACAGGCGCGTCAATTGCTTTTCGGCATAGCCCATCAAACCTTCAGGTAAACCCACCACCACGGAGAACAGCATCAGCGCGAAGATCGCTTTGCGCCAATCTTCGGTGTTCTCAACAAGCAAGCTGCCTGCTACCAGCATGGCCATGCTAACGATAGGTGCGGCTACCTGAAATGAAATCCTGCCCGTCTTGCGAAAACCGAGCACACCCGCCAACAAGGCCAAGAACAAGCCGATACCGGAGAACACTTCAAACAGGGTACGGTTAGAGAGCAGATTGGGCAGTAGCACAATCAGACATGCGCCAACAAAAGCGCCCCACAGACTCTTGCGTCCGCCGAGCACCACGCCCAGCAGAAGGATTACCATCAGCTCGTAGACGAAGCTGTTGGGTTGCAAATATTGGAAATTGAATGCATACAAACCACCTGCCAAACCGCCCAGTGCGGAGCCAAGCGCAAAAGCGGAAACCTTGTGGTGAAACACACCCACCCCCATTGCATCGGTCGCGATGGGGCTGTCGCGCAACGCTTCGAATGCCCGGCCCCATTGCGATGACAGCAGATTCTTCATCGCCAGCCAAGTCAGTGCCAGCAACACCAGACACAGCCAGAAAAATTCCTGCGGGCCGAGCTGTATGCCCTGCAGTAGCGGCCTGTCCACCACCAACCCTTGTGCGCCCTGAGTTATGTCTTCCAGTTCGTTCAGGGTAATCACGACCAGTGCCGAGAAGCTGAGTGTAGCCAAGGCAAACTGCGGCCCCGCAAGTCGCAACGCAGGGAAGGCCAGCAGGCCACCAAATACCAAGCCGGTCAGCAAACTCACCATCAATGCGGGCAGCATGCCGAAGCCAAACAGCATGACGCACAAGCCACCGGCATAAGCACCTAGACCTAGAAATGCGGCATGCGCCAGATTGACCTGCCCCAAGTAACCCACACTGACATCCAACCCGATGAGCAGGATGCCGTAGATCGCCAGCAGCGTGAGCAGGCCCAGCGCGTAGGAATTATTGACCGCGAGAGGAATGCAGGCGAGCAAAACAAAAGCCATGAGCTCAGCGCCATTAACGAGCAGGATTCTTTTCAACATAGATATTCCTTAAGGCGGAACCGTTCCTTATCTCATGTCGCAGGAAGGCCGGAATTGGGAGGCTATCCAGGTCTAACTGGTTATGAACTATTAACCTAAACTTTCCGTATCGTGGCTTTGCCGAACACCCCGTTTGGTTTCATCGCCAATGCCAAGATGAGCAGGATCAAACCGGGGGCTTCGCGCCAGCCGCTGCCGATATAGAAACTCGCCAGACTTTCCAGCGCGCCCAGAAACAAGCCAATCACTACCACACCGAAGCCGGACTCCAGCCCCGCCACCACCGCCACCGCGAACGCTTTCAAAATCAGCGCCGAGGCCATGGTGGGACCGACTGTGGTGATCGGCGAGACCAGAATTCCCGCCATCGCCGCAACCATGCCGGATAAACCATAGGACAACATGATGGTGCGTTTGGCCGAGATGCCCATCAGCTCCGCCGCATCACGGTCTGCCGACACTGCCTCGAATGCCTTTCCCCACAAGGTCTTGCGCTTGAACAACTCGATCAAGCCCATCACCGACAACACGCCGACAGCAACCGACAACTCCACCGGAGTGACGTTGATACCCAGGAACTGCATCGGATCGGATGAGATCGGTGTGGGGAACGGGTGGTCGTCCCTGCCCCAGATATTTTCTGCCGCTGAAAAGCCGAACAGGCCGACGATGATGGTCATCAAAATCCAGCCTTCGCTTTTTTGTTCCAAAGCGAGGCGGACCGCGACACGCTCCACCACCAGCCCGAGCAACACACCGCACAACAATCCGGCTGGCACCATCAGCCAGTACGGCAGGCCAAAGTTGAGCATCGTCAGGCTGATAAATGCGGAGAGCATAACCAGTTCACCCTGCCCGAAGTTGATGCTCTTGCTGGTGGCAAACGTGAGTTGAAAACCGTATGCGATCAGGGCGTAAACGAGGCCCATCAGAGCCCCGCTTACCCCCATCTGGAAGATCACATCCATGGATTACTGGGCCTGCTGGATAAAGCGCTTCTTGTCCGCTTCGCTACCGAAAACGACGCGACCATCTTTAACCATACCCATGACTGCATTCTCGGCTCGAAATGCTTCGTGAGTTTCCACATCGGCAGGATTCCACTTCGAGAACGGATGCTTCCAAGTGGTGATCACGCCCTTGACCGGCTCCTTCAAATCTTCCAGCGCGTCTTTGATCTTATGGGTGTCGGTGCTTTGAGCCTGCTTCACCGCAGCTGCGAAGATGTACACGGCATCGTAACCCTGCGCTGCGGAAACAGGCGAAGGAATGCGATCAACCTTGTATGTCTTGTGATAGCCGTTGATGAAACTCTTGGCTTTAGGCGAGATCGCTTCTTCAATGAAGGTCTGCGGCATCAACGTACCGTTGCCGTTCTTGCCCGCGTTGTCGATAAAGTTCGACATCGACAATGTCCAGCCACCGATCAGCGGAACATGCATACCGTTCTTGGCCATGCCATTGGCGACCGCTGCCAGCTCCGGACCGATCCCCCAAATCAGGATCGCCTGTGCGCCACCAGCCTTGGCCTTCAGCAATTGTGCGGTCATATCCTTATCGCCGATAGCAAACTTTTCAGTGGCAACCACCTCAACCTTATCGCCTTGAGCTTTGATCTGCGCCAGCAAGTCGTCGCGGCCGGAAACGCCGTAATTGGTTGCATCGTACAGAATGGCGACCTTGGTAAACTTGCGATTGATCGCTTCCGTTACCACCATCGCCGACTGAATGCCGTCATGTGCGGCGAAGCGGAAAATCGACAGATCGGCAACGCCAGCTTTGCTCCACTGCGTCATTGATGCCGAACCGGCTGCTGGGGTGATGATCTTGGTGAGGCCTTTTTCCTGCAGATGCCTGTCTCCCGCGATTACCACGCCGGTATTCACCGTACCGATCACGCCGGAAAGATCATCCATCGAAGCCAGTTCCTGGGCGATCAGCGCCCCCCGGTCATTCTTCGCTTCGTCGTCCCGCTCGATAATGTCGATCTTCATCTTCTTACCGCCGACAACGATGCCGCCCGCCGCATTGATTTCGTTGATAGCCAGCTTGGCGCCGTCGCGCATGGAAGCGCCCATCGGCGCAGATCCGCCACTGAACGGGCCGGTGATCGCCAGCTTGATGGTATCGGCTGCATTTGCTTGCGCAGCGAAAGCGGACAACAGTGCAACTACCAGAATCTTCTTCATTTCTTTAATCTCCCCGAAAAATTGAAATGGAATCGAACGGCGGACTCATTCTAGCCTGAACCCGACCGGATGCGGTCAAAGTTCGCGCCCAGATTCTGTCCATGATCTACGGAGCCAGCTATTAGTATTACTACCTATTTTGTTCGATTCACTACAAAACCTTTAGAATCGCCCTGTGCGGCTTAAATACAAAATATCCTTTCTGGCGGTGCTGCCCCTGATTGCGGCCATACTCGCCATCGCTATTCTGGTAACCATACAGGTACGAGATATGAGCCGCGAAGAGCAAATCCTGCTCAAGACCAAACGTGCCGAGCTGCGACACTATGTCCAACTGGCTTTGACTTCGATAGACCACGCCTACGCTTCCGGGCGCAACGATGCCAGCGCCAAAGCCGAAGCATTGCGCATCCTGACCGAGATGAATTACGGCGACGATGGTTATTTTTTCGTCTACGACCTAGCCCGGATATTTCATACCCCCCAGATTATAGTGGACCCATCCGTCAAGACAGAATTCAGTCTAGTTTAAGCTGGTCTG
>WOZO01000225.1 GCA_011620315.1 Sideroxydans sp.
GTGGATCGAGCAATCGCGCTACTTATTGGATGATCTGCCCGCCGTCGCCAACAAACAGGTCGGCAGCGTCAGCTTGCTGGATACGCAACAGGCGTTTGGTTATACGCAGGAAGACCTCAAGTTCATCATGCTGCCGATGTCGACGGCCGGTGAGGAGCCGACAGGTTCCATGGGCAGCGATGCCGCATTGCCGGTGCTGTCCGTCCGCAGCAAGGTGCTGTACAACTACTTCCAGCAACTGTTCGCGCAGGTGACCAATCCGCCGATCGACCCGATCCGCGAAGAGATCGTGATGTCGCTGACGTCGTTCATCGGTTCCAAACCGAACCTGCTGGGTGTGGACGAAACCAAGCCGGCGCCGCGTCTGGAAGTGCACCAGCCCGTGCTGTCGCACGAAGATGCCGCCAAGCTGCACAACATCGACAAGCTCACCAAGGGCAACTACAAATCCAAAACGCTGAATATCACCTATCCGGTGAAGAACGGCGCGGCGGGTTGCGAGGCGGCGATCAAGGCGCTGTTCAAGGAAGCCGATAAAGCAGTGGCTGCCGGCTACAACGTGCTGATCCTGTCTGATCGCGCGATGTCGGACAAGCGCGTGGCGATCCCCGCTTTGCTGGCAACCGCCGCAGTACACCATCATCTCGTGCGTGAAGGTCTGCGCACCAGCACCGGTCTGGTCGTGGAGACCGGTTCGGCGCGCGAAGTGCATCACTTCGCATTGCTGGCTGGTTACGGTGCGGAGGCGGTCTATCCGTGGTTGGCGTTCGACAGCATCTCGTCCTTCGATCTGCCTGCCGGCGTGACGGCAAAAGAAGGGCACAAGCGCTTTATCAAAGCGATCAACAAAGGCCTGCTGAAGGTGATGTCCAAGATGGGCATCTCGACCTATCAATCCTATTGCGGTTCGCAGATCTTCGAAGCAATTGGCCTCAACAGCGAATTCATTGAAAGCTACTTCCCCGGCACGGCGACACAGATCGAAGGTATCGGCCTCAAGGAAGTGGCGGAAGAAGCCGTGCGCACTCACGTCGCGGCATTCGGTAACAATCCGGTGCTGGCCAACATGCTGGATGCGGGCGGCGAATATGCCTACCGCGCGCGTGGCGAAGAGCACACCTGGACGCCGAATTCCATCGCCAAGCTGCAGCACTCGACGCGCTCCAACAATTACGCGACATACAAGGAATACGCCAAGCTGATCAACGACCAGACCGAGCGCCAAATGACATTGCGCGGCCTGTTCGAAATCAAGTCCGCAGGCAAGCCGGTACCGCTGGATGAAGTGGAATCTGCCAAAGACATCGTCAAACGCTTCGCCACCGGCGCAATGTCACTGGGTTCCATCTCCACCGAGGCACACACCACGCTGGCGATCGCGATGAACCGCATCGGCGGCAAGTCCAATACCGGTGAAGGCGGCGAAGACGCCAACCGCTTCAAGACCTTGCACGGCGGCGAAAAGCTGTCCGAGATCATCGGCAAGGGCCGCATCGAGGCCGACCAGACCATGAAAGCGGGTGACTCGCTACGCTCGCGCATCAAACAGGTCGCATCGGGCCGCTTTGGCGTCACGGCTGAATACCTGTCCAGCGCCGACCAGATCCAGATCAAGATGGCGCAGGGCGCAAAGCCCGGCGAAGGCGGCCAGTTGCCCGGCGGCAAGGTTTCCGAATACATCGGCAAACTGCGTCACTCGGTGCCCGGTGTCGGTCTCATCTCGCCGCCACCGCACCACGACATCTATTCCATCGAAGACTTGGCGCAGCTCATCCATGACCTGAAGAACTCGAATCCGAGCGCTTCCGTCTCGGTGAAGCTGGTATCCGAAGTTGGTGTCGGTACCGTGGCTGCAGGTGTATCCAAAGCCAAGGCCGACCACATTGTGATCTCCGGTTTCGACGGCGGCACCGGCGCTTCGCCGCTGTCTTCCGTGAAGCACGCGGGCACGTCGTGGGAACTGGGTCTGGCCGAAGCGCAACAGACGCTGGTGCTGAACAAGCTGCGCGGCCGTATCGGTCTGCAAGTCGACGGTCAGATCAAGACCGGCCGCGACGTGCTGATCGGCGCATTGCTCGGTGCCGATGAATTCGGTTTCGCTACCGCGCCGCTGGTGGTCGAGGGCTGCATCATGATGCGCAAGTGTCACCTCAACACCTGCCCGGTCGGCGTCGCCACACAGGATCCGGAACTGCGCAAGAAATTCACCGGCCAGCCGGAACACTTGGTGAACTATTTCTTCTTCGTCGCCGAAGAAGTGCGCGAGTTGATGGCGCAGATGGGCGTGCGCAAATTCGAAGACCTGATCGGCCGCAGCGATCTGCTCGACAAGCGCAAAGGCATCAAGCACTGGAAAGCCAAGGGCCTGGATTTCAGCAAGGTGTTCCACCAGCCCAAGGTTGCTGCCGAAGTGGCACGCCGTCAGGCTGAAGTGCAGGATCACGAACTGGAAAAAGCACTCGACAACGATCTCATTGCCCAATCCAAAGAGGCTTTGGATGCGAAGCGCGTGGTCACCATCGAAACAATGATTTGCAACGTCAATCGCAGCGTCGGCGCCATGCTGTCGCACGAAGTGGCCAAGCGCCATGGCAATGCCGGCCTGCCGGACGACACCATCCGCGTGAAGCTGCTGGGTACAGCGGGACAAAGCTTCGGTGCCTTCCTCGCACACGGCGTGACTTTGCAGTTGGAAGGCGAAGGCAACGACTACGTGGGAAAGGGCCTGTGCGGCGGTCGCATCATCGTCAAACCGTCCGACGACAGCAAGTTGGTCGCTGAAGACAATATCATCGTCGGCAACACCGTGCTGTACGGTGCGACGGCGGGTGAGGTGTTCTTCCGCGGCGTGGCGGGCGAGCGTTTCGCGGTGCGCAATTCCGGCGCGATCGCCGTGGTCGAAGGCGTGGGTGACCACGGCTGCGAATACATGACCGGCGGTATGGTGGTGGTACTGGGTTCGACCGGACGCAACTTCGCTGCCGGTATGTCCGGCGGTGTGGCTTACGTGCTGGATGAAGACGGCACCTTCGAACATCGCTGCAACATGTCCATGGTGCAGTTGGAGGGCGTCCCGGAAGAAGCCGCAGCTAGCGAGACAGGCGAAGTCGAAGCGCACGGACGGGTGCACTTCAACCATCTCAACAAGGCGGACGAGGCAGCGTTGCGCGGCAAGATCGAGAAGCACTTGCGCTACACCGGCAGCACGCGCGCCAAGTTGATTTTGGATAACTGGGCGCAGTATCTGCCCAAGTTCGTGAAGGTCATGCCGACCGAATATCGTCGGGCGTTGCTTGAGATTGCTGCGCTGCAGCAGAAGGAGGCCGCATAATGGGCAAGCCAACCGGATTCAAGGAATTCAAGCGCGTCAGCGAAGGCTACGCACCGGTAGAGCAGCGTCTGAAGCACTATCAGGAGTTCGTCGCACATCTGACCGACGCGGAAGCAAGCCAGCAAGGCGCACGTTGCATGGATTGCGGCATTCCGTTCTGCAACAACGGCTGCCCGGTCAACAACATCATTCCGGACTGGAACGATCTGGTGTATCGCGGCGACTGGAAGCAGGCTATCGAAGTGCTGCATTCCACCAACAACTTCCCGGAAGTGACCGGACGCATCTGTCCCGCACCGTGCGAAGCGGCCTGCACGCTGAACATCAACAACGACGCGGTCGGTATCAAGTCCATCGAGCACGCCATCATCGACAAGGCTGGCGAGAACGGCTGGGTCGTGCCGCAACGCGCCAGGAAGCGTACCGGCAAGAAGATTGCCGTGGTCGGTTCCGGCCCTGCCGGATTGGCTGCCGCGCAGCAACTGGTGCGCGTCGGCCATGCCGTGACCGTGTTCGAGAAGAACAGCCACATCGGTGGTTTGATGCGTTACGGCATCCCCGACTTCAAGCTGGACAAGCGTCTGATCGACTGGCGCATGGCGCAACTCGCTGCCGAAGGCGTGAAGTTCCAGACCAACACCTTCATCGGCAAGGAATTGCCGGGCAAAGGCATCGTCAATGATGCGAAGAAAGTCATCAGCCCGGCTGCACTGAAGAAGGATTTCGATGCGGTGATCCTGGCGGGCGGTGCCGAGCAGCCGCGCGACCTGCCGGTACCAGGACGCGAACTGTCCGGCGTGCATTTCGCGCTGGAATTCCTGATCGCGCAGAACAAGGAAGTAGAGGCCATGACACGGCGTAGTGAAGCTTCCGGGGCGGGAATGGCCTCTAATCACACGCTCCCGCAATCGGCCGTCTCCGCCAGTAACGTGTCGCGGGTGATGGGCGATGCGAAGAACCCGATCAACGTCGCGGGCAAGCATGTGGTCGTCATCGGCGGCGGCGATACCGGCTCCGACT
Organism: Sideroxydans sp.; assembly: GCA_011620315.1. Lineage (GTDB taxonomy): Bacteria > Pseudomonadota > Gammaproteobacteria > Burkholderiales > Gallionellaceae > Sideroxyarcus. The sequence continues at coordinate 4,352 of WOZO01000225.1, forward strand.
GCGTCGGCACGTCCAACCGTCACGGTGCCGCATCGGTCACGCAGATCGAAGTGATGCCGCGCGCGCCGGAGCAGGAGAATAAGTCGCTGACCTGGCCGAACTGGCCGCTCAAGCTGCGCACTTCCAGTTCGCACGACGAAGGTTGCGAGCGCGATTGGGCCATTTCGACCAAGGAATTCATCGGCGAGAACGGCGTACTGAAAGCTTTGAAGTGCGTGCGCGTCGAGTTCAAGGACGGCAAGATGGTTGAAGTCTCAGGTAGCGATTTCGAACTGAAGGCCGACCACGTGTTCCTCGCCATGGGCTTTACCAATCCGCTGGCGCAGGTGCTGGATGCATTCGGTGTGGCGAAGGATGGCCGCGGCAATGTGCTGGCGACCGCCGAAGGCGACAAGTGCTACCAGACCAGCGTCAAGAAAGTGTTCGCGGCGGGCGACATGCGTCGCGGTCAATCGCTGGTGGTGTGGGCGATCCGCGAAGGCCGTCAGGCGGCGCGCGCGGTGGATGAGTTCCTGATGGGCTCGTCGGTTTTGCCGCGCTAACAACTTTTTCCCCGCAAATTACTCAGATTTGCGCAGATGAAAATCTGTTGGATCTGAGTAATCTGCGGGAAAGTTTTTTTAAGGGTTTTATATGAACTTCAAAGTAAAGAACGACACCTTCCTGCGCGCGCTGCTGCGCCAGCCTACCGAATACACGCCGCTGTGGATGATGCGTCAGGCCGGTCGTTACCTGCCGGAATACCGCGCGACGCGTCGCCAGGCCGGCAGCTTCATGGGTCTGTGCAAAAGCCCAGACTTTGCCACTGAAGTGACGTTGCAGCCGCTGGACCGTTTCCCGCTGGATGCCGCCATCCTGTTCTCCGACATCCTGACCGTACCCGACGCGATGGGTCTGGGTCTGTATTTCTCGGAAGGCGAAGGTCCGAAGTTCGAGCGTCCGCTGGAGACCGAAGCTGACATCATGGCGCTGCAAGCGCCTGATATCGGAACTGAATTGAAATATGTGACCGATGCCGTGTCGCAGATCCGCAAGTCCCTGGATGGCAGCGTGCCGCTGATCGGCTTCTCCGGTAGCCCGTGGACGCTCGGTTGCTACATGGTGGAAGGCGGCAGCAGCAGCGATTACGCCAAGGTGAAGACCTTGATGTACAAAGAACCCAAGCTGATGCATCACATCCTCAATGTGACCGCGCAGGCAGTGACCGCTTACCTCAATGCGCAGATCGAAGCCGGCGCGCAGGCCGTGATGATCTTCGACTCCTGGGGCGGCGCTCTGTCGCACGCCGCTTTCCACGAATTCTCGCTGGCCTATATCCAGCGCATCGTGGATGGCCTGATCAAGGAAAAAGACGGTGTGCGTATCCCGTCCATCGTGTTCACCAAGGGCGGCGGACTGTGGATCGAGAGCATCGCCGACATCGGTTGCGATGCCGTCGGCCTGGACTGGACCATGGACATCGGCGTGGCGCGCCAGAAGGTCGGCCACAAGGTCGCGCTGCAAGGCAACCTCGATCCGACCGTGCTGTTCGCCACGCCGGAAGTGATCCGCAACGAGGTGGAGAAGGTGTTGTCCAGCTTCGGTTTCGGCAGCGGACATGTGTTCAATCTGGGCCACGGTATTTCGCAGCACACCGACCCGGAGAACGCTGCCGCACTGGTGCAGGCCGTGCACGAACTCAGCAAGAAATATCACTAGAAAACGCTTGACAGACGCCGCTTTATGAACAGGCGTCCAAAACTGAAAGGCCATGGGGGGCAGCATCCATGGCCTTTTGCATTTTTGATGTAAGTCACTGAAAATTAACGCAGTAACAAACTGCTTCGAAAATGTGCGGCGGGGGAAAACTGTATACACTGTTTGCAGTTAGCGCACTTCAAGCATGGTTGTCCACATTGTTATCCACAGGAAATGTGGACAATAAAAAAACGCTATATTGCTCAATAGGGTTCGCTAAACTTCAGACAAAATACCGGAAAGAATCTGCATAAAATGTCCATCATCCGCGTCGCGCTCGACGTGCCCTTGTCAACCCTTTTCGACTACTTCGCAAGCGAAGCAATGCAGATCGAGATCGGCCAGCGCGTACTTGTGCCGTTTGGCCGCAAACAGGTGCTGGGCATCGCGATGGAATGGGCAGAAAGCTCCGATCTGGCTGACGCGCGCATCAAACCGGTAACGCAAGTGCTGGACGACGTGCCGCCTCTGCCGCAGGACATGCTGACCCTGCTGCGCTTCTGCAGCGACTACTACCACTTCCCTCTGGGCATGACGGTGCTGTCTGCCTTGCCCACGCGCTTGCGCTCACTGGAGCCGGTCAAGCTCAAACAGGCTCTGGACTACACATTAAGTGTGGACGGCAGGGCACTCGATGTGGCGACACTGCCCAAACGACGTGTGGTGCAGCAGCGCATCCTGCAGGCCTTGCGCGAAGCGCCGCTCAGCGGCGCGCAGCTGCGCAACCTGTCGGCCAGCGCGCCTGCCGCGCTGAAGCTACTGCTGGAAGCCGGCTGGGTTGAGGTTTGCGCGCCCGTGCCGCGCAGCACGCACACCTTCCACGATGCGCATGCGCTCACCGACGAGCAGCAACAAGCAGTGGACGCTGTCACACAGCAACAAGCTTATGGATGCTTCCTGCTGCACGGCATCACCGGCAGCGGCAAGACCGAGGTCTACGTACATCTCATGCACGAGATGTTGCAGCGCGGCGGGCAAGTGTTGTTGCTGGTGCCCGAGATCAACCTGACCCCGCAACTGGAGAATTATTTCCGCAGCCGCTTCCCGAACGTCGATCTGGTCAGTCTGCACAGCGGCTTGGCCGACGGCGAGCGTGCGCAAAACTGGCTCAAGGCGCAATCCGGCGAAGCGCGCATCGTGCTCGGTACGCGACTGGCCGTGTTCACGCCGTTGCCCAGGCTGGGCCTGATCCTGGTGGATGAGGAACACGACCCTTCGTTCAAGCAGCAGGACGGCTTGCGCTACTCGGCGCGCGATGTGGCCATCTTCCGCGCCAGCCAGCGCGGCGTGCCTATCGTGTTGGGCTCTGCCACGCCGTCGCTGGAAAGCTGGCACAACGCACAGAGCGGACGCTATCGTTTGCTCAAACTCACGCACCGCGCCGTGCAACCGGCCAGCCTGCCCGTCGTGCGTTGCATGGACATCACCAAGCTGCCGCTGCAGGAGGGTTTGAGCGAGCCATTGCTGACGGCCATCGAAGCCAGGCTGCAGCGCAAGGAACAAAGCCTGATCTTCATCAACCGGCGCGGCTATTCGCCGGTGCTGATGTGCGGTGCCTGCGGCTGGTTATCCGAGTGCAAGAAATGCGTTGGCAAACTGGTGCTGCATCTGAAGGACCGCAGCCTGCGTTGTCATCACTGCGGCTTTCAACAGCGTGTGCCGCATGCCTGCCCCACCTGTGGCGATGTCGATCTCAAGCCGGTCGGTATCGGTACGCAACGACTGGAAGAAACATTGCAGCGTCGTTTCCCGCAGGCGCGCATCCTGCGTGTGGACCGGGACAGCACGCGCAACAAAGGCGCGTGGAGCGCCATGCGCAAGCAGATACATGACGGCGAGGCGGACATTTTGATCGGCACGCAGATGCTGGCCAAGGGCCATGACTTTCCCAACCTGACACTGGTCGGCGTGATCAGCCCGGACGGCGCACTGTACAGCGCGGACTTTCGCGCTTCGGAAAAAATGTTCGCGCAACTGACTCAGGTTGGCGGACGTGCCGGGCGCGCGGACAAGGCCGGGGAGGTGCTCGTGCAATCCGCCTTCCCCAACCATCCGCTGTTCCAGGCACTGCGCGCCCACGACTACGAAGTCTGGGCAAAGACATTGTTGGCGGAACGCAGCCTGGCGGGGCTGCCGCCGTTCGCGTTCCAGGCTTTGCTGAGTGCGGAAAGTTTACAAGAACAGTTGGTCATGAAATTCCTGCATCAGGCGCGGGAGTGTGCCGAGCAGCTCCGATCTGAAGTCGAGATTTACGGCGTGGTGCCGGCAGCCATGCCCAAACGTGCCAATCATCACCGTGCCCAGTTGCTAGTACAAAGCGATGCGCGTAAAACGCTGCAAGCGTTTTTAAGGATTTGGAAACCCGGGCTGGACACTCTGCCATCGCAAAAAATACGCTGGTCTCTGGATGTCGATCCGATGGAATATTGAAAATGACCCGTCAGGGCTATATAAGTCCCTACTAAAATAGGCGCTATAATGCGCGCCATCAATTGAATGGAGCAGAAAATGGAAATCCAGCGTTTCACACTCTCCAACGTGGCACTTCCCCTTAAAACATTATTCAGCGGATACCTGCTGGTTGTGGGGCTGGGGTTGTTGTTCGCGGGCGCTCAAATCATGCTGACGCATGGCATGGCGGACGGGAAGATCGGTCTGTCTGTCGACGATATCGTCTACAGCTATTACGGCAAGCGCGATGAGGGTTCCAAGCTGGTCGCCAAGTTGAACGGCTCGATGAAAGACAATGCACCGCCGGAAGTGCGCATGGCGATGATCAAATGGGCCGAGACAGGCGCTTCTCCGGAACAATGGGACAACCGCATCTCCATGGATGTCGATCAATACTGTTCACCGTGCCATGCCAACATTTCTACGATCCCTGATCTAAGCAATCCTGCAGAAATGAAGAAAGTGTTGGCAGTCGACGAGGGGCAGCCGATGGCCACCATGACACGCGTGTCGCACATCCATTTGTTCGGCATCTCTTTCATCTTCTTCTTCATCGGCTGGATATTCACTTACGCCACAGGCATCGCGCCGTTGCACAAGGCCATCCTGATCTCGGTGCCTTTCGCATTCCTGATCATCGACGTACTGGCCTGGTGGTTGACCAAGCTGAACCCCGGCTTTGCATGGTTTGTGATCATCGGCGGCTTTGGCTACAGTCTTGCGGCGACCATCATGATCTTTACCTCGCTGTACCAGATGTGGATCCCGCCGCTGCGCAAGAATCACCCTGCATCCCCGCCCGCTGACGCAAGGTGAGTCTTGAACAAACACTGCTTGCGCGCATCGCCGCCATAACAGGCGGCGATGCCGTTTTGACGGGAGCGGCGAGCGACGAGTATTGCAAGGACTGGCGCGACCGCTATCAGGGCAAGGCCATCGCAGTCGTCTTTCCCGCCGACACGCAGCAGGTTTCCAAAGTCGTGAAACTGTGCGCGGCGCAGCGCATCGCCATCGTGCCGCAAGGCGGCAACACCAGCTTGTGCGGTGCATCGGTGCCGCTGGCGGATGGCACGCCGCAGATCATCATCAACCTGTCGCGCATGCGCCGTATCCGCGAAGTGGATGCCACCAATTACACCATGACCGTGGAGGCGGGCTGCAAACTGGCCTCGCTGTACGAGGCGGCGGAGCGGGCGGATAGATTGTTCCCGCTCGGCCTCACCGCCATCGCGCCGCACTGCGAGATCGGCGGCAACCTGTCCACCAACGCGGGCGGCATCGGCGTATTGCGCTACGGCAACGCGCGCGATCTGGTGCTGGGACTGGAAGTGGTGTTGCCGGACGGCAACATCTGGCACGGCCTGCGTCGCCTGCGCAAAGACAACACCGGCTATGACCTCAAGCATCTGTTCATCGGTGCGGAAGGCACGCTGGGCATCATCACTGCCGCTGTGCTGAAACTGTTCCCGCGCCCGCGTGCAACGGCGACGGCATGCATCGCCGTGCGCGACCCGGCAGCGGGCGTCGCACTGCTCGCGCATCTGCGCGCCAGCTGCGGCGACACCATCAGCGGCTTCGAGCTCATCTCGCGTTCCTGTCTCGAGCTGGTGTTCAAACATATCGACGATACACACGAGCCCTTCGCGGCAAAGCACGAATGGCTGATCATCACCAAGTTGAGCAATGTCCTGTCCGCCCCGCTGGAAGATGCGCTGCGTACAGCCTTGCAGGATTTCGACGGCGTGGTCGCATTCGACATCACCAGCGACGAAGCGCATGCCGAACGCTGGTGGAAGCTGCGCAAGAACATCGCCGAAGCACAAAAGGCCGAAGGCATCAGCATCAAACATGACGTGTCCGTACCCGTCAGCCGCGTGGCCGAATTTATAGCCGATGCCAGTGCAGCACTGCGCGCCGCGTTTGAAGGCATCCGCATCGTCGCCTTCGGCCACATGGGTGACGGCAACATCCACTACAACATCTCCATGCTCGTTGCCGCGCACAACGATGCCTTCATCAAGCAGCACGAACACGACGTCAATCGCATCGTCTATCAAGTCGTCGCCGGACTGGACGGCAGCATCAGCGCCGAACACGGCCTTGGCCAACTCAAGCGCGAAGAAGTCACCCACTACAAGAGCGCACTGGAGCTGCAACTGATGCGCAACATCAAGCGTACGCTCGATCCCCACGGTCTGATGAACCCCGGCAAGGTGGTGTAAGCTCTCGCCATCGAACCGCTTAAGGAGGCAGTGATGGCAAACCAACCCGAGATCACCAACATGGCCCTGTTCTGCGATTTCGAGAACGTGGCTTTAGGAGTGCGCGACGCTAAATATGCGCAGTTCGATATCAAGAAAGTGCTGGAACGCCTGCTGCTCAAAGGCAGCATCGTGGTCAAGAAAGCCTATTGCGACTGGGAGCGATACAAAGAATTCAAAGCGCCCATGCACGAAGCCTCCTTCGAACTGATCGAGATCCCCCATGTGCGGCAAAGCGGCAAGAACTCTGCCGACATTCGCCTGGTCGTCGATGCGCTCGACCTTTGCTACACCAAATCCCACGTCGACACCTTCGTCATCATCAGCGGCGACTCTGATTTCTCGCCGCTGGTCTCCAAACTGCGCGAGAACAATAAATACGTGATCGGCATCGGCGTGAAGGATTCAACTTCCGACCTGCTCAGCGCCAACTGCGACGAATTCATCTTCTACGACGACCTCGTGCGCGTGCAGGAAGCCAAGAAGAAACAGGCCGCCAAGAAAGCTCCCGCCAAAGCCAAAGTCGAAGTCGCTAAACCCGCTGCTGCAAAGAGCGACGACGACAAGAAACAGGAAGCCATGGAGTTTCTGGTCGAGACCGTCGAAGGCCTCATCTCCGAACGCGGCTCCGACGAAAAACTATGGGGTTCCATGGTCAAGCCCACCATGCAACGCCGCAAACCCGGCTTCACCGAAACCTACTATGGCTACCGTTCATTCAAGGAATTGATGGAGGATGCGCAGAAGCACAAGTTGGTGGTGTTGGTGAGGGATGAGAAGTCGGGACAGTACATGATTCGGTTGCCGGCGGGGGAGTGAGTGGGGGCGGCTATCGGCCAGAAGCGGTCGTTTGGATATATAGGCCGGGCATAGATACTTTGGCATATTGCCACCACTGCAAGGACGGGATAGCGTGCATGCATGAATCCATTTCAAAATAAATCCGATGCTGCCCCCTTTGACCCCGCGCCTTTGACCCCGCAAGGGCTGGACACCCTCCCCAAAGATCAATGGACAACCGAACAAATGATGGCCTACGGCAACCAAATGAACCAACTCACTGGTTTCCGTTTGGATCAAAGCAACATAGACGGCCTGACGCCCCAAGACGGACAAGCACTTCCCCCTCTCATGACGCTAGCAGCCTGTCGGACTTCCTCCACCCCAAGCAACCCGCCCCTGAATTGCAG
>WOZO01000044.1 GCA_011620315.1 Sideroxydans sp.
CCAGTTGGGAAGCGTAAAAGTTGGCATGCGAGGTCAGAACGCCCTTCGGCGCCGATTCCGTACCGCTGGTGAAAAACATCGTGGCGACGTCGTCGCTGTCGACGAGGACCTCGGGTTCGTCGGCAGACCCTGAGGTCAGTTCGGCAAATGCCAGCCAGCCAGCAGGCGCCGCCTTGCCAGACACACTGATCTGAACAAACTGCTCGACACAAGCCATCTTGTCCAGCACGGCCTCGACGTTGCCCAGCAAGGCATCTTCGACGAAGAACCACTTGGCCTCGGCGAACTCGATGAGGTGCTGCACGTCCGCCGGCTGCAGCATGAAGTTCACCGGCACCAACCAGGCGCCGATCTTGTGCAGCGCATAGCCCAGCGCCAGGAAGGGCACGTTGTTGCGCGACAGCGCGGCCACGCGGTCACCCTTCTTGATGCCACGCCGCAGCAGGTTGTTCGCAACGGTATTGACCAGCGCGTTCAGTTGCGCATAGCTGTGGGTCTGCGCGGCACCATCGGCGGTGTAGAAGATGATCGCAGGCTTGTCCCCAGCAGCCTTCGCCGCGCGGCGCAGGCTGTCGCCCAGGTTCTGGCGGCGCAGCAGGTTCATTTCGCGTTTTTGAGTCAAGGCTGTCTCCTTAATTGAAGCGTCGTTTGACGCCTATGAATGGTCGCGTCGCGAACGGCATGACCTGATTGAGTGTCACGGGTGAATGCGGCATGAGCGGCCACCTGCTTGCGTGACGGGTCGGCCACCGCCAATGAACCCGCATTGATTCCGCCTCCCATAGACACCGCCTCCAGTTCTGGCATTCCAGGTGATTGCCAGTGACGAATCCTACCTAACGCTTGACAGTTTTGCAATGCTTCTTTAAATTCGCGCAAACTCAATGAGATTTCGTCCGCGCAGCTTTTGTGCGCGTTGTGACTCATTGACCCGCAACCCACGCATTGATAGGCATCCCTCTATGGCCGCCCCTCGCAGTTTTGCCCTCTGCGCCGACGACCGCGCCGCACTTGAAGCCGCCGACAAGTTCGCGCGCAAGGAATTCTTGCCACTCGCGCGCTGCATGGATGACGAGGAATGGTGGCCGCCGGATAGCAGACGGCTGGCTTGAGTTTGAATTCAATTTCAGGAGTAACGACAAATGAGTGGTCCTTTGCAAGGTTTGAAGGTGATCGAGTTCGGCGGCATTGGCCCCGGACCTTTCTGCGCGATGATGCTGTCCGACATGGGCGCCGACGTGATCCGACTGGACCGCAAGGCCGACAAGGGCAAGGACCGTGGACAGGGGGCTTTCCTGTCCAGCGGCCGGCGCAGCGTGCTGCACCGCGGTCGGCGTTCAATCGCTGTTGACCTGAAGTCGCCCGCAGACGTGCAGCGGGTGCTGGAGCTGGTTGACGGCGCCGACGCCATCATCGAGGGTTTCCGCCCCGGCGTGATGGAGCGGCTCGGTCTGGGCCCGGACGTGCTGCTGGCACGCCACCCACGACTCGTCTATGGGCGCATGACCGGCTGGGGCCAGGACGGCCCGCTGGCGCAGGCTGCCGGACATGACATCAACTACATCGCGCTGTCGGGCGCCCTGAACATGATCGGCCGCTCGGAAGGCGGACCGGCAGCGCCGCCGGCGATGGTCGGCGACCTGGGTGGCGGCGGCATGATGCTCGCCTTCGGCATCGTTTGCGCTTTGCTCGAAGCACGCAGTTCCGGCCGCGGCCAGGTGGTCGATGCCGCGATCACCGACGGCGCGGCGCTACTGACCTCCATCGTCTGCGACCTCAAAGCGCTGGGAATGTGGAAGAACGAGCGGCAGGCCAACCTGTTGGACGGTGGATCGCATTTCTACGACACCTACGAATGCGCTGACGGAAAATGGATCTCGATCGGATCATTGGAGCCCCAGTTCTATGCGCTGCTGCTGGAGAAGCTCGGCATCAGCGATCCCGAGTTTCAACGGCAACGCGATCCGGCAGTCTGGCCGACGCTCAAACGCCAGATCGCCGACATCTTCCGCGCCCAGCCGAGCGCGCACTGGTGTGCGTTGCTGGAGGGGACCGACGTGTGCTTTGCACCGGTTCTGACACTGGAAGAGGCAGCACGCCACCCACATAACAGCGCGCGCGGCACTTTCTTTGAACGAGACGGCGTGCTTCAACCTTCACCGGCACCGAGGTTCAGCCGGACGGTGACCGATCGCCCAGGCCCCGCACCGTTCATTGGCGAACACGACGACGAACTCTTGTAGCCGAAGAATGCCGGGGCTGAGAAAAATGGGCCACAGGTATTCAACCTAAAAGCCGCAGTTGAGCTAACCGGAAAACTTAAAAAACCCAATATCCATGCGGGTTTCCCAAGACTTCAAGTGACTGCGGAGCAGTTCTAACTGGGTGAGTCTGAAAAGCATAAAAACTCAATGTGCGACAGGCAGTTGCTCGAATTTTGGGGATTCAACTGCGGTTTTTAGGTTCAACCTAAAAACGGCAGTTGACCGCTTTATATCCCTTGACAAGCCGCATGAAATCTATCGTTGATGGCTCCGATGGCGTTCACC
>WOZO01000060.1 GCA_011620315.1 Sideroxydans sp.
ATCCTGCACCATGCGATAACGCTGTTCCGGAGAAGGGGAATACTTCGCGTCAGATTTCTTGGCGGCGGCTTTCTTGGGCGCGGCGGCTTTGGCTGCCGGCTTTTCGGCTGTCTTCGCTAGCGGCTTGGTTGCGGCGGGCGTCTTCTTTGCGGCAGCTTTCGGTGCGGCGATTTTTTTCACAGCCGGTTTGGCGGCGGCAGGTTTCTTCGCCGCAGGCTTGGCTACAGCAGTCATTTTCTTGGTTGCGGTAGCGACCTTCTTGGTGGTGCCGGCAGATTTTTCAGTAGCCATGATGTTCCCCTTGTAATGAATTTCGATACGCCGTACTGTGCTTGAAAGCCCGTCCTTGGGGAGATTCTACACATTTCCCGTGACGGAGAGATTAAATCGTGAGCATGCCGCCTTTGCAGGTATGGGCTTGCTCGATGCGAGTGATGGTCGGCAACAGATTCAAGCCGGTCTTGTTCTTCATCTTCTCCGCATCGTCCTTCAGATCATCCAGCGACATCTTGATCGGCTTGCCGCGCGCGGCGATGGCGATCACGTTGCCGCTGTCGCATGAAGGGAATGCCAGCGCGCGACCGTCGAAGGTTTCGGAGATGCGCTCGAAACTGGCTTTGTAGCCGCGCGTGCGGCCCAGCAGATTCACCGCCATGATGCCGTTCTCGTTCAGGCGCGCGTAGCAATACTCATAGAACGGTGAAGTGTCGAGTTCACCCGCGCGCGCATTCTCGTCGAAGCCGTCCACCAGTATCAGGTCGAACTGCTTGTCGTATTCTTGCACGAAACGCGCGCCGTCACCGATCACGATGTTCAAGCGCAGCGGGTCTTCCGGCAATTTGAAGAACTGCTTCGCCGCCGCCACCACGGCCGGTTCGATCTCCACCACCGTCAGTTGCGACAGCGGATAGTTGCGGTACAGGAACTTGGTGATGGAAGCCGCGCCTAGACCGATCAGCAGCACGCGGCGCGGGAAACGCACGCCGTCGCGCAGCAGCAGGCTGGCCATCATTTCCTTGGTGTATTCCAGTTCCAGATTCCACGGACGCGCGATGCGCATCGCGCCTTGTATCCAGAGAGAGCCGAAATGAAGGAAGCGGACGCCCGCTTCTTCGCTGATGTCGATGGGGTAATTCATGTTGTGTCAGAGGATGTTGGTGCGCTCGATCAGGTATGCACAAGGAACGAGGCGATTTGTAAAGTGGTGTGACGATTGCATGGCGCGGAGATTACCATAAAGCCAAGTCGACTTTTTCGGAGAGACACCGATGCGACATCGGTGCGTGCGGTAGAGATGACCGCTCAGGCCGTGCCGCGTGTGGCGCGCAGGCGACGTGTCAGGCGGCGCGTCAGCGCCAGCAGACCTTCCAGCATCAACAGCAGGCTGAATGCGAAACCCGCGCCGAACAGCAATGCGTCCCGATTCATCGGCACGTTGTAGCTGAACTGTCCCAGCGTCTCGTCGATCATCTCGCGGTCTCCGTTGAACAACACGCGGAACGCTTTCGTCGGCAGGCTCGCCTGCAATGCGGCCATGTCCGCTTCGAAACGCAACTTGCGTTGCAGCATCTGTTCAAGGGCCGAGCCTTCTTCCTGGAGCGGCTTTTCAAGACTGCCCCGATGCAGCGCGATCAGCTTGTTCAAGTCGCCCGCGAAATACTTGTCGGCGATAGCCTGGAACGGTCGCAGGTTGACGGTGACCTCGCGCAGATGCGCATCCACCCGCTTCTGGTACTGGTCGATGAAGTTCGGCACCTGCAAGCCGAGCAACAGCGCGACGCAGGCGACGATGATCATCATGTAGCGGTAGACAGGATCACCCATATCATCGATCCAGATGGTGCGAGCCGGTCTCGATGCAGGCCAGATTGCGTTTCATCAATGCCTCTTCGATCTCGCTGCGATGCTCCAGCAGGATATTCAGCACAGCGGTTTTCGAGTGATTGGGGATCTTGAGCCAGATGACTTGCGGGGGATGTCCCGCGACGAGTGACCGCTCCTGAAAATCCGAATCGCGGGTGACGATCACGAAACCGTGGTCTTTTGCATACTGCCAGATGTCGCTATCGCTGGCACTTTCCATACCCAGCAATGCGATCTGTGTGGAGTCCGGGAGGTCGGTTTGCAGGAAAGGGACGATGCGCCTCGACAGGTTTTCGTCGAGCAGCAGCTTCATCACACCGCCACGGTATAAAGCTTGTGCTCGCGGTCTGCGGCAAAGGCCAGGCAGGCACGGATGTCGGCAGATTCAAGCTCGGGGAAGTCTTCGATGATCTCCGCTTCGCTCATGCCATCCGCCAGCATCTCCAGCACATCGTAGACGCTGATGCGCAAGTCGCGGATGCAGGGGCGACCGCCGCGTTTACTGGAATCAAGTGTGATGCGGGGTTGCGTCATGATTCACCTGCTTGAAAGTAAATTGGAAATACGGTGGTCACTATAGGTGAGAACGAAGCGCAGTTCAATCAGCCTATCGCCATCCGGTTCAACAACCAGCGCGCCCATACGGTCACTTCAGTCGCACTCATGCCCAG
>WOZO01000057.1 GCA_011620315.1 Sideroxydans sp.
CTTGGGGCTGCTTGCCTCGCCTGCCGAGCGCGTAAAAATTCGTTTTAAATAAAACACGGGCGTGGGTATTCACTCGTCTTTCAGACATAGGCGAATTGCATATAATTACCCTCACTCTCTCTTGACCCGGCTGAATTATGACCTCAGACACCCACCGATCCGTGCTTTTATTTGTTGATCTTGATGGCACGCTCATCAAGACGGATCTGCTTGCAGAGAGTGCGCTGGCGCTGGTCAAGCAAGCGCCATGGATGATCTTTGTCATGCGTATCTGGCTGTTGCGCTGGCATTTATTGCCTTCGACCTTGTCGCGTCTGCGACCTGCATGCTTAATACTTGCTTGACCTTGCCAGTGACCACAGGCGTCCCCACACGTATCGGCAGCCTTTCGCTGCAGGTAATCTGGGCATCGTGCCGGGCTGTATTGGCATAACCATCGTGACACTCAGCGCTATCCAAAGTTGTTATCGCAACAACTCAAATATCAACCACTCATGAAAGCAAACCTCTCGATGGATGCGCCCCCCCCTTCTTATCCAACCCAGTCAACAAAGACGATACCCGTATGGATGGGGGCGCTCGTTGCCTTCCTGATTACTTCACTCGCCCTAGTGCTGCGATGCAGGGCACTTGGCGTTGATGGCTTGTGGCAAGACGAAGTGTTCGGCGCGTCCTTTGCCAACCTGAATCCCCTGGAAGTGATTGTCGCCGTTCTCCGTTTCGACATTCACCCTCCCCTCTACTACTTGCAGTTGAAGCTGTGGAGCTTGCCTTCAGTTGCGGATGAATGGCTTCTCGCAAATTCGGTGGCTTGGAGCATGGGAACTCTATTGGCGGCTACCTATGGTGTATATCGCCTTGCCGGGCCTGTCACCGCGCTATTAGCGGCAACTCTACTCGCCGCATTGGGTAGCGAAATCTACTACGCCACAGAGCTGCGCATGTACGCGATGATTTCCTGTTTAACGGTCATTGGCTGGATTCGTGCAGAACGATGGATCAACAACCCCGAGCCGAGAAATGCAGTTTGGTTAGTGGCTGTGCTGGGTGCCCTTGCCAGCACGCACAGTTCGGCTTTTGTTCCTGTTTCATCTGTCCTGCTCTACGCATTACTGGGCCGCTGGAGTAGCTTTGGCTTCAAGGGGCTCATTCGCTCCTGGGGTGTTGTCTTAAGCGTAGGCATCCTGCTTGCCCCTTGGTTAGTCAATGCCAGCATGCGTTCGGTTTCGCATACGGGCACCCCAAGCTTCGAGGCTGTCGTCAAGACGCTTTCAGGTTGGGCTCTTGGTTATGGCACCCTGGAAATTCCAAGCACCATTCGCTTGGTGATGGCCTTGGCCATTATGGCGTTTGTCGCAGTCGCGCTCATCGCCGGGAACCGGACAACCCGGCATACCCTGTTATCTTTTGTGGTCTGGCCAGTTCTGATACTGGCAATTGTGTCCTTGGCCGTTCGCCCGGTGTGGATTGACCGCGCGCTTGCCTTTTGCGCGCCCTTTCTCGCGCTGTCCGCAGCCCTGCTATGGCACTCTTTATACTCGAGAAATCAAGGCACATCGCGGCAGCATCCCATGATCTTGATCGGCCTCAGCGGTATCTTCTGCGCCGCATTAGTGGCCGTTGCCTGGAGCCAGACTGGACTACCGCGCAAGATGCAGTACCGGGAAGCGGCACTGCTCATTGCTCAAACCAACACTGAAAAGCTCCCGATTTACGTACCAATCAATGTCGCATTTTGGGGCATGGCCAGATATCTTCAAGGTCCAAGTTGGGGGAGTCTTCTTGAGATTCAGGACTCCCTAGAAGCCGGTAGTTCAGAAACTTGGACGCGGATTTATGCCCGCCTCGGAACCACGTGGCTCACACGCCTGGGGCTGGTGCCGGAGACCCGTGAACTTGCCACCCCAAACGGCGCAATGTGGATCGGCATGAGCCCGCTACCAAGCACGGTTACATCTGCCGGTTTCTGGGAAGTAGGCAACAACGATTTGCTAAAAGATGGTGCTGGGTGTGCCTCAGCCACACGGGAAGAAATCTTGCAGTTCCGCGGGGTGGTTGTGCTTCGTTGCAGTGCGACCGCAAAGTGAGGCAGGTCGCAACTATTGCCATCAACTGCTGCGCCGTAAATATTTCCAGCAAGGGCAAATATAGTATTGTCTTCGGATCATTTATGTGGATCCAGACACCAGCGATCGTTACCGATCTTTCTGTCAACGACATTCAGCCTGGATACGCAGTCTGGAAAATTTTCTGACTGTAACTAATCAATAACGACAAAAATTTCCGGCATTGCGCTAGATAATCCAGCGCCTAAAACGCCAAAAAATGCTGAGCATAACGCGCGCGCGCAGGCCACGCCAACCCTTGGCACGCCAGAGTCCGCGTGAAAACTGGTGCGTTATGTTGGCAAAATCACGCTTGGCCTGGGTATCGCCTTCACCACGATCAAACACTTGAATACCCTCAGTGGCGGCCGCCGAAAAAAGATGCTTGAACAAAATTCGCCCCGGCGAATAGCTGGCATATTTCG
>WOZO01000192.1 GCA_011620315.1 Sideroxydans sp.
CTCCTGGATCAGCTGCCGGACCGGCTTGTGCTGCCTTTTCTTCTGGATCTCGCGGTGCAGGATACCCCAGGACGAACTTTTTTTCACGTCATTGATGTCTGGAAGGTTGCCTGCCAACCTGGCGGCGATATAGGCTGCCGTAAGCGCCTGGAATTGGCTGTCGATCTCGCGGAATTTCTCAATATCCGCGACATGCTCGGGCGTTGAGAAGGTTCGCAAGACTTCATCTTCCCCGATCAGCGCACCCGAGAACCAGGTGCAATATGCAGCTTCGAAGGTCGCTTCGATCTCCTCTGTCGGGATACGCCCCTTCTCGATCGCGTCCACAAGCGGCCCCAATTCCAGATCCAGCGCTTCTGCGCGACGACGACACCAGCCGCACCAGCTGCGTAATTCAGCATGGCGTGCCGCGATGGTGTCCGCTGTCTCCCGAGCGGCATCCAACGCATTGGCTGCTGCCGTGAAACGCGCCATCACCGATCCTCCAACGATGGCTTCGAATGCCGCGCATGCATCTTTCAGTTCGCTGTTGGCTGCTAAAAACTCTCGTGCCGCCTGGCCAATCGGAGCATCAGGTGCCAACAAATCGTTGCCTTCATCCAGCAACGTTCGCATCTTGCTGCGAACTTCCACCAACGTCGACGCATCGTCAGCCACTCTGGCAACCACAAGACGCACCTCTTGCCCGAGGCTTTGCAAAGCAAGCAGCGCATCTGGATTTGTCGTATGCCCTTCCCACTCCCTGAGTACTGAAAGCAGTTTGTCCAGATGGTCTATGGCTTCCCCTTCCACACGTAACCGCTTTAGCGTCGGCGCATCTCGAACTGGATTCGGTATACCCAGCGCCCCTTTCGCCATCATATCCTTGATGATACGACGGCGGGCGAAAAAGCTTTTCGGCCACCAGGTGGCTTTTGCTTCCTGCCAGCGCCTGATGATCTCGTCGCCATCCAGTTGTCGCCAGGCCATGGGCTCGTAGGCGCAACTGAGTGCCGCCTGCGCTTTCGCATAGGCCTTGAGCCGCCGCACAGCTTCTTCGAGTACCTCGAGGCGATCGGGCCCATCCGTCTGCAGTGCGTAGGCGGCCAGCTTACGATAGGACTGCGTCAACACCATCGCCAGGTCGGCAATGGCGTCCATACGCGCCATTGAACGATCCTGCCCAACGATCCCAATGGCGTCCAAGAGGGTTTTGCAAGAGTGATCTGCCATGGACGCCGCCGTAGACAGACGACCTGCCGCTTTGACTATCTGCTCCTCCCATTGTGGCGACCAGTCGCTTTGCGTCACCAACTGCAGCGGACTGTCGAACACATCCCCCACGGCAGCGGCCTGCACCCGGAGCCTTTCGACAGCCTTATGCATTGCCTCCTGACGGGCCTCATCGTGCTGATCTGCGGACTGCCAGGAAAAGAGCACACGCGAGGCCAAATCCTCGTCTCGTACTTTTACCCCGATGGCGTAATGCGCCGTCAAGCCGTTTCGGCGACGCATGTGGAGCCGGTCGACGACAAGATTCAGCCGGTCGCGCAAGAGCCGCAGCTGCTCTGCCTTTTTTCCCCAGGCTTCCGCCTGCGTGCTTTGCCGGGGCTTCCAGGCATGGTGTAACTGGTTGAGTGCATCGACCTTGCGCGCTTTGTTGGAATGAAGCTCCAGACAAAACTGCCCGAGCCCGATGTTTTTCAGGCGACGGTATACGACTTCCAGCGCCGCGGTTTTTTCAGAAATAAAGAGAACCGTTTTCCCTTTGCCCAACATATGGGCGATCAGATTGCTGATGGTCTGGCTCTTGCCTGTTCCAGGCGGGCCAATGATGATGAAATCTTTCCCGCGGTCCGCTGTGGCGATCGCGGCCATTTGCGATGAATCCGCAGGCAGCGGGGTCAGCAAATCGGATGGCTTGAAGTGCCGGTCTAGCTGGGTGCTGTCCACAAAGGGGATATCGCAGGGATAAGGATGGCGTGGCGTATCGATGAGGTGCTTGACGATTGCGTTCTTGCGCAGCGCATCGGTACGGTCGACCAGATCCTTCCACATGAGATATTTGGCAAAGGAAAAATGACCCAGTACCACGTCTTCGACGACCTCGAATCCTGGCACGTCCTTTACTGCCTTGCGCACTATATTCCAGATCTTGCTCACATGGATGCCACTGTGATCCGTTGGCAGTTCCCCATCCAGTCCCCGGATATCGATCTGGAAGTCTTTGCGCAACATCTCCAGCAGGGTTGTGTTAAAGCGTGGTTCGTCGTCGTAGGCCAGCATGCGGATTCCGCTGCGAACAGATTGACGCTCCAGGGCCACAGGCAACAGGATAAGCGGCGCACGGAAACGGCGCGGGTCCTTGTTGTCGTGTTTCCACAGCAGGAAGCCGATGGCCAAATAGAGGGTATTCGCGCCACCTTCCTGAAGGGCAGTCTGTGCCTTTCTGTAAATCTCGACTACCCGACGGGAGAGCTCCTCTGCCGGTAGGTCAACCAGGACTTGCCCTTTCTGGAGTGCATCCCGGGCGTATGCTTCCGTGATCACC
>WOZO01000097.1 GCA_011620315.1 Sideroxydans sp.
CAAGGCGCCACCGTGGGCCAAGCCAACGACCCACAAGCCAGCCGCGCCGGTTGATTGGTCATTCTGGCCAGCATCGCGAAGGGTTACGCCTGAAGAGGCTATTGCATTTTCCCTTGGTCTTGACCCGCATTCGCTCTACAGCAACACTGACGGACATATCAATCCAGAATTCTGTCCCGACAATGCCACTGCACTGCTTTTTCTAAAGCGACTAAACCTGCTCGCCGACTGTGACTCACGCACCAAAATATTGCTTTCAGAATTCGCGGCATGGGCCGTATCTATCAGCCTTGCACCAATCCCGCCTGAGATTGAGGCAATAGCGAACGCCGCCAAGTCGAAAGAAACCCGTGAACTGGTAAAAGTCGGCGCTGGTGATACGGCGGTAGAAAATCCTGACATTCCCGGCAATTTGCCGCGTGTTGCGATAGGACAGCTGGCCGTTACTGCCGCATGGGAGATTGAGCTCGAATCCAAACGGGCAGCGACCGCCGACAAGGTTATCGAGCGACTTCAAGCATGGGCGACTGACGGCACACACCCCGACATTCTGTTGAGAGCTGAACCAAGGAAGCGGGCGGTAATCTGGATGCCGAAAAAGACAGGGCTGGAAAAGGATTACGACGTGGACGCATGTGGAAAAACGCTAGATACATGGCGAAAAAGCCGCGTGTAGGGAGAGGGTAGTGCAGCTAGGCAGAGAGTAGGGATGCTAGGGATGTAGCTTTATTGCATACCTCCAAAGTGCGAAACATCAGCGAAGCGCAACGCATAACAGCAACACGCCGCCGCTGACAAGTTTCCTCAACTTCGGAGAATGAACCATGCATACAGCACAACAACACGAGCAGCCCACGATGTCGGCCCATGTCGGCGTCAATCGCTTCGCAACAATCGAGCAAGCCGCCCTATTGCGCCCGGCATTCACCGCCGCCGCCCTGCGGGATATTCGTTTCAAATCTGCCGACCGTCTCAACTCACGCGGTGAAACCATTCCCGGCAATGGCAGCGCTGCCGCCGGTGTATGGGTAAGCATTGGCCGAAAGGTGCTGATAGACCTCGACGCCCTTGATCGGTGGATTGAGTCGCACAAGCAGGTGACAACATGAACTCCGCCTACAACATCCCGGACGCATGCCCACAAAGCTGGCGCGGAGATGTTAGGAATTGGTTTGAATTTTTACCAATCGAATATCACCCCCGCCTGCAAGCAGCGCTTGAGCATGACTGCACCTATGGGGCATCGCGCAGTGAAGACGAGCTCAAGATCGCTCGCCGCATGACGGAGTCCTTGCGGGCCATCTGGCGCGACATGCCCAAAGGCAAAGGGATAAATGCATGGCACAGCATCCGAGACTTCATCGCCTTCGCTGACAGCGTAACTGCTGATCTCGAACCTCCGCGCCAGTTTCGCCTGCCGCCCAAGTTTGCTGATGGAGAAGCATTCGTTGCATTCTTGGAGCGAACCGCAATCCAGCTTAAGCAGCGACTGGACTTGATTCCTGAAGACGTGGAGGGTGCCCAATTTATAGAGCAACTGGAGCAAGCGGAAGCACAGTTACGAGTAACCGTCGAGGCCGAATGTGCCGGAATGGAAATAAGCGAACGTACCAGCTTGGTGGAGTCTGTTTTACTTCCCTGCGGCGAAATTCCACCAATAGACTTCTGGGCTCACGCGTCCACTTACAAAGCTCCACGGGGCGCGCCGCCCATCCCCGCTGCGATACCCTCTGCGACGCCTGCGACACGCGCCGCAGCCGATGCGCGCATCCTTGCGGGCATGTCGAAGCCGAAGCTAACGCCCGTGGATGCGAATACTTCAACATCGTCCTGTTCCACCGGCCGTATCGCCTACCGGCGAGCATCGGACATTCAAGCCAAGCCGATCAACTGGCTATGGCCGGGACGCATAGCACGCGGCAAGGTGTCCATGCTGGCCGGTAATCCTGGACTTGGGAAAAGTCAGATCACATCAAGCATGGCGGCAACGGTAACGACCGGTGGAGTCTGGCCGGTGGATAAATGCCGATGCGAACGCGGCAACGTGATATTTCTTTCTGCCGAGGACGATGCAGAGGACACAATCCGCCCACGGCTGGAATCAGCCGGTGCTGACCTGTCGCGGGTATTTATCCTCGATGCCGTGATTGATGGTTATCGCGCCGATGGCAGCGAAGCGCAACGCGGCTTCAATCTCAAGACCGACCTGCACCGGCTGGGTAAGATGCTGGTAGAAATCGGTGGCGCAGCGCTGATCGTCATTGACCCGATAACCGCCTATCTAGGGGAGACCGACAGCCACAAGAACGCGGAAATCCGGGCGCTGCTGTCGCCGTTATCTGATCTGGCGGCAAAGTATGGTGCGGCTGTTGTCTGCGTCTCACACCTGAATAAATCCGCTGGTGGCGAAGCCCTGATGCGCGTTACCGGAAGCCTTGCCTTTGTCGCGGCAGCTCGCGCTGCATTCATTGTGGCGAAAGACCCAGAAAACGACTCCCGTCGTTTATTTCTGCCGATGAAGAACAAC
>WOZO01000182.1 GCA_011620315.1 Sideroxydans sp.
CATTAATAGTGCGACGACCGCCACAGTTGGCAATGGTGAAGCCATATTATTTGCCACCCTGTTTTCCGATGCGGCGGGTACAGATCCGCAACCCATCACCACCTCGCCCGTATTGGGGCAGATCAATAACAATCGAGTTGTCTTCATAGGCACTGGCAAGTATCTGGAAGTCAGCGACCTTAGCACAACCCAGGTACAGAGCCAGTACGCGATCATGGACGACAACACGGCCACCACCTTGAACAATGCCCGAACTTCCCTGGTGAAGCGCACCTTAATCAACAGCAGCAGCACAGCCACGCGCACCACCTCAACCACGGCATGCGATGGCTTTTCAGGCCGTGGCTGGTATGTTGATTTCCCTGATACCAAGGAACGCGTAAACATTGATGCGCAACTGGTGCAAGGCACGCTTTTGGCACCCTCGATTGTTCCGCTGAGTACGGCTTGTTCGCCGGGCGGCTACGGCTGGCTCAATATCTTCGACTATCAAACCGGTTGTGCCATTAACAATCTTTCCGGGATTAAATATGATTCCCCCATCGTCGGCGTAAACATTCTTTACATTGAGGGACATCCAATAGTCGAGGTCGTCACCTCCACCAATCCAACACCCGAAATCCCCAAGAAGGACGGAAAACCATGTGACTGGCAATGCTTCTTCAAACCGGGGGCCGGCATTACATTTTCAGGAAATCGGACAAACTGGCGACTGATGCAATAAGCAACCCAATATAAAAACCCCAAGCAGTTGGAACGCTGCTTGGGGTTTTTTTATGCTTTCGCAAAACTCAATTCAGTCACTCAGCGACTTGGGAATCGGGAACACCACATTCTCCTCAATCCCCTCCAGTTCCCTCACCTCCCCCGCTCCCAGTTCCTGCAGACGGGCGATCACTTCAGTGACCAGCACTTCAGGGGCCGATGCGCCAGCACTGATGCCGATGCTTTGCTTGCCTTGCAACCACTCCACCTGCACTTCACTGGCGTTATCCACCAGATAGGCGGTGACGCCGATGTTCCGGGCGACTTCGCGCAAGCGGTTGGAGTTGGAGCTGTTCGGGGAGCCGACCACGATGACCAGGTCGCATTGTTGGGCCAGCAGCTTCACTGCATCCTGACGGTTCTGCGTGGCGTAGCAGATGTCGTCCTTCTTGGGGCCGGTGATGGCCGGGAAGCGCGCCTTGAGGGCGGCGATGATGGTGCTGGCATCGTCCACCGACAGCGTGGTCTGCGTCACGTAAGCCAGGTTCTGCTCATCCGCCACTTGCAACTTTTCCACATCGGCGGGCGATTCGACCAGATACATGCCGCCCTCTGCCTGCCCCATGGTGCCTTCCACTTCTGGGTGGCCCTTGTGGCCGACCATCACGATCTCTTTGCCCTGCCCGTGCAGGCGCGAGACTTGCAGATGGACTTTGGTCACCAGCGGGCAGGTGGCGTCGAACACGGTCAGGTTGCGCGCCCCGGCTTCCTGGCGCACGGATTGCGGCACGCCGTGCGCGCTGAAGATGAGGATGCTACCGGACGGCACATCCTGCAGATCCTCGATGAAAATCGCACCTTTGGCTTTCAGCCCTTCAACCACGAACTTGTTGTGCACCACTTCGTGACGCACATAGATGGGTGCCCCGTGCAGCGCGATGGCGCGTTCCACGATCTCGATGGCGCGGTCGACACCGGCGCAGAAGCCGCGCGGATTGGCGAGCAGGATTTGCATGGATGATCCTTGAATAGTGTTACGGGAAGCTGCGAATGTTACCGCAAACGGGGGCTGTCAGCGCCAGCCGTCGATGTCGAGGGCAGTTTCGAACCGGGGTTTCTCCTGCAAAAAGCGGGAAAGGGCAAAGGCTGCGGTGGGCTGCATCTGGATGCAGATCATCCTGACGTTGATCGCCTGCATGGCACGGGCCAGCATATCCAGCCATGCGTAATACACCGGATCGATCAGCGACTGGTCGGAGAGGTCGTAATACAGACGCGCGGCCCGCGCCTGCAACAGGCGCGCCGCGATGGTTTCGACCAACTGATCGCCGTTGCGCGTATTCAGACTTCGCGACGGATCGAGCAAAAAATCACCGCGCCCGATCTGCGTCAGGTGTAATCCGGGAATCGACATCTTCAGTGGGAGACGGTGATCCCCATGCGCGAGAATGCTTCCTTGAGCCCGTCGGACATACTGGCGCGCGTGGTGATGTTGTTGAAATCGATATTCAGACTGACCAGCGCACGGGCGATCTCGGGATGGATGCCGGTGATGATCGCGTCCGAGCCCATCAGTTGCACGGCACGCACCATCTGGATCAGGTGGTGCGAAACCTGCGAGTCGATGCTCTTCACGCCGGTCAGATCCATCACCACCGCCTTGGCATGATCTTTTGCGATGCGGTTGAGCAGCGCTTCCATCACCAGCATGGTGCGGCTCGAATCAAGCGTGCCGATGATGGGCAAGGTCAGCACGCCGTCCCATATCTCGGTGATGGGGGTCGCGGTCTCGCGTATCTCCGCCTGCTGGGCCTGCATGGTGCTCTCGCGCTCTTCAAGGTAGGCGCGGAACACGGCCATGATGAGTTCGTTGAATATCCCGGTGAAATAGAGCAAAACCGTGCGCGACTCGCTGAACGGGATGCCGCTCGCTTTGGACAGCGCATCGATCAAGCCAAGCTGCAGCGACTGGGTGTAACGCACCACATCTTCCACATGGCCGCCGCGCATCAGTACCTGCTGCGACAGACTACCGAAGAAGAACTCAAGCGCATGGAATTCCGGCGACTGAATATCGGTCGGATCCTTGGAACCCAGCAACGAGACGACCAGACTCTCGAATTCAAGACTGATATCCGCGACTTCCTCTGGATCCATCAGGCGCTGGTCGCCACAGAAGTACTTGATCCCGGACGCTTCCAGTTCAGGTGCGATGCCGCTGATCTTGAGTCCGAACAGCTCTTTCAACTTCTCGCTACTGATTTTCCTGGTCACCATTTCATCTCCCTGAGTAGTTACTGATTATTTTCCCACAACCGAAACGCAGATCGACTGGTCGTCTGAAATGCGCCCCATGATATTTCCCAGCGTATAGGCGATCAATTGCGGATGCTGGTTGAACAATCCGACGAAATTGCCGGTATCCCAGTTGCGCCGGATACCGTCGCTCGCCGTCACCACCACCGCGCGCTTGCCGAGTTTACCGCGAACAGGGCTGGTCGCCCGGTGTTCCCTGCCCAGTATGCCGGGGGCGAAGCCGAAATGCTGCATCTCGTCCTGTTCGTAGATCCTGGCATGCATATCGCCCACCCCGTGCAACTGGTATCCGTGCCGCACGGTATCGATCTCGCAGATCGCCGCCACTGCGCCGCGCGTCGAAACCAGTTGCCGGTCCACTTCATGCAATATCGCGCCGATGTCAGTGTGATGCTCGACATGCTTCCCCAGGTTGGCCGTCGCATTCTGCGCCTCCGCACCATGCCCGAGACCGTCCAGATGCAGCCAGCACAAGCGGCCGTCCTTCTGCTGCAGATAGATACGATCACCGTTATGCCGGGTATCGGAGAGCGAGCGTGAATAGATACCGATATCGTTGCCCAGCTTCCTTGTCTTGTCCTGCCCGATATGGAAGCGGGCCAGAAAGACCGTGCCGCTCCACTTGGGGATCTGGCTGGCGGATCTGTGCTGGGTGTAGAAATAGGATTCGTCGCTCAGGCGGCGGATAGCGCCCAAACCCTTGCCGAAGGTGTTCGAGGTCGAATATCCGTCCTGCTCGGCCCGACCCATATCGTTGATGCCGGGACCGTAATCCAGCGACAGGATGTCCAGTACCGGGCCGGGTTGCTGCCAAAGTTGGATCAGACCGCGGCCGCCGGCATGCTTGATATTGTTGGTGCCCAACTCGGCCGCGACCAGCATGATGTTCTCGCGCTTGTGATCCGGTATGTTGAGCCGGTTGGTGATGGCAAACAGTTTGGAGCGCAGCAGCACCAGCGAACTTTCATCCTGCGTGGAACTGCTGTGCAACAGCTTGCAATCCACTGCGCTGTCGAACACCTTGTGAGCCTTCAACACGCCATCCCCGGACAACCTTCCGCACACGACCCCGCGCGCTGGCTCGGGCACTGGTGAATCCGCGCCTGGCCGCGCCCCAGTCGCTTCGCCTCGTACAGCGAATTGTCGGCACGGCGGACAAAATCCTCGAGCAGCAGTTCATCGGTCGTGTCCTTGTTGATGGTGGAAACACCGATACTGACCCGGTGCGACATCATTTCCAGCACCTGTTTCGCCTTGTCGCACGCCTGCGGGTAATCGGCATAGATCACCACGGCGAACTCGTCGCCGCCGAAACGGAAGGCGAAATCCACATCCTCCCGGATCACCTTGCGCAACACGTCCGCCATCCTGACCAAGTGCTGATCGCCGACCTGATGGCCGAACTCGTCATTGATCTGCTTGAAATGATCGAGATCGAGGAACAGCAACGAGACGGGGGCGTTCTTCTGGCGCATGGTGTGCAGAAAGATCTGCCTGAGCCGCACATCGAAGGCGCGCCGGTTGTAAAGGCCGGTCAGCGCATCCGTCTCGGCCAGGTAGAGGGTTTCCTGCAGTTCGTTCTGCCTTCGTTTGAGGGACTGCTGCAGCAGTTCAAGCTCCCTCTCGGCATTCGCGCGCACCTCGTCGAAATGCCGCTTCATGTCGATATTGCGCTGCAACAGGATTTCGGGATCGACCAGCGCGACGGAATTCTCCATGAAGCTGCGCAACTCGGCGACCCGCTCCGCGGTGGGCATTCTGGCCAGCGCCACAATCCTGGCCTGCTCGCCCTGCCCCCAATGCACGACCAGATGTCGTTCCCGCAGGAACAGGCTGACCGGGATCGGATTACCCAGCGCCGCACCGGCATGACGCAAACGCTCCAGCAGACCCAGGACGGCGATAGAAGCGGCGAACACATTCCCCCCGAGATCGCTCACGCTTTTCAGCACGAACTCGATAAAATTCTGCAGATCAGGTTCGATCGCAAGATTTTGCTTGAGAATCTCCACCAGCCCCCCCACCAGGTCATGTGAACCAATCGCGAGATTGGAACACAAAAAGGAAGGCATGCCTATCATGCAGAATGCATATGCATTTTTTACCGCAGGCGGGAGGATTGGTTATGGAACAGAAAGATAGCGCTATTTTTTTACGTGACGGGCAGCACGAAAACCATCCAGGATCAACAGCCCCGCACCCAGGGTGATCGCCGCATCGGCCACATTAAAAGCGGCGAAGTGGTACCCCGCCGCGTGAAAATCCAGAAAATCGACCACGTAACCATAGGCGATGCGGTCGATCAGATTGCCCAGTGCCCCGCCAAGGATGAACGCCAGCGCGAAACTGAACAGCTTCTCGGCCTGATGTTTGCGCAGCAGCCACACGATCCACACCGAGGCCGCGACGGCGATGAGCGAGAACAGCCAGCGCTGCATCCCGCCGGCATCACTCAGGAAACTGAACGCCGCGCCGGTGTTATGCGCCAGCACCAGATTGAAGAACGAGGTGATGGGGAACGATTCACCGTAGACGAAGTGGCTGGTGATCGCCGCCTTGCTCGTCTGATCGAGCACGATAACGATGACTGCCAGCAACAGCCAGCGCTTAAGCATGTTGACGCGCCTCGCCGTCACCAAACAGGTTACTCACGCAGCGTCCGCACAGCGTGGGATGGTTGGCATCGCTGCCCACGTCGTCGCGATAGTGCCAGCAGCGTTCGCATTTCTCGTGCGTGCTCGGCGTGACCTTGATCTCCAGTTCGCCGTCGCGCTGATGCACGTTGGCGCGCGAGGTGATGAGCACGAAGCGCAAGTCGTCATCCAGGCGCGACAGCAGTTCGAAGGTCTCTTTCGCTGCATACACATCCACCTCGGCCTGCAAGGCAGAACCGATGGCACCGGCGGCACGCTGGTCTTCCAGCTTCTTGTTGACCAGTTCGCGCACGGCGCGGATGTTGGACCAAGCGCTCACCTGCTCGCCGCTCATGCCGGAATCCGGCATTTCGTACCAGAGCTGTTCGAACACGCTCACCTCGTCGCCGCCGTTCAGCGTCGCCCACACTTCCTCGCCGGTGAAGCTGAGGATAGGTGCGATCAAACGGGCCAGCCCCTGCGTGACGTGGTACAGCGCGTTCTGCGCGGAGCGGCGTGCTGTCGAGGTCTCGCCTGCGGTATACAAACGATCTTTCAAAATATCGAGATAGAAGCCGCCCAGTTCTTCCGAACAAAATCCCTGCAGTTTCTGCACCGCCAAATGGAACTCGTAACGGTCGTAATCGGCGCGCACATCGTCCTGCAGCTTCTGCATCAGCGCCAAGGCATAGCGGTCGATCTCCAGCCATTCGGCCACCGGCATCGCATCACGCTGCGCGTCGAAATCACTCACGTTAGCCAGCAGGAAACGCAGGGTATTTCGGATGCGGCGATAGCTGTCGGTGACTCGCTTCATGATCTCATCCGACAACGACATCTCGCCGGAATAGTCCGTAGAAGCGATCCACAGACGCAGCATGTCCGCGCCCAGTTTGTTGCAGATATCCTGCGGCTCGATACCATTGCCGCGCGACTTGGACATCTTGTACCCCTTCTCGTCGACCGTGAAGCCATGCGTCAACAGCTGCTTGTACGGCGCGCGACCATCGATAGCGCAGCCGGTCAGCAGCGAGGACTGGAACCAGCCGCGATGCTGGTCCGAACCTTCCAGATACAGATCAGCCGGATAGGCAAGTTCACTACGCTTGCGCAACACGGCATAGTGCGTGACACCGGAATCGAACCACACGTCCAGCGTGTCGGTCAGCTTGCGGTAGTGCGCGGCATCATCCCCCAGCAGGTCCGCGCTGTTCAGCGAGAACCAGGCCTCGATACCCTCCTGCTCGACGCGTTTCGCCACCGTTTCCAGCAGCTCCGGCGTACGTGGGTGCAGCTGCAATGTCTCTCTGTGCACGAAGAACGGCATCGGCACACCCCAGCTGCGCTGACGCGACACACACCAGTCGGGGCGGTTCTTCATCATGCCTTCCAGACGGGCACGACCCCATGCCGGAAAGAACTGGGTATCCGCGACCGCATCATTGGCCAGTTGGCGCAAGGTCGCACCTTCCTCGCCCTGCTCCATGCCGATGAACCACTGTGGCGTGGCGCGGAAGATGATGGGTGTCTTGTGGCGCCAGCAATGCGGGTAGCTGTGCTTCATCTTTTCCTGATGCAGTAGATGGCCGCTGGCTTCAAGCGCTTGCAACACGATGTCGTTGGCTTTCCACACGAACACACCGGCCAGCGGTGTCTCACCCACCGGCAGCGTGGTCGAGATGAACTTGCCGTCGTCTCCCACCGGATTCTCCACCGGCAGGCTGTATCTCTGGCCGACCACATAGTCGTCCACACCGTGTGCAGGTGCGGTGTGCACCAGACCGGTACCGGCTTCCAGCGTGACGTGTTCGCCGCAGATGATAGGCACGATACGGTCGTAGAACGGATGTTGCAGCGGCAGGTTCTCCAGCGCGCTGCCTTTGCCAGCGCCGACCACTTCCGCTTCCAGTTGGTAACGCTGCACGCAAGATTCGAGCAGATCGCCTACCAGCAGCAGATAACCCTTGTCGGTCTTGGCCAGACGATATTCAAATTCGGGATGCACGCTCACCGCCTGGTTGGCGGGCAGTGTCCACGGTGTGGTGGTCCAGATCACTGCATATACTTTCGCGTTGCCGGGCAGCGAGACGCCAAGCGCCTTACCCAGCGCCTCGATGTCTTTCACCTCGAAACCAACGTCGATGGCGGGTGATGTCTTGTCTTCGTACTCAACTTCCGCCTCGGCCAGCGCCGAGCCGCAATCCAGACACCAGTTCACCGGCTTGCGCCCCTGATACAGGTAACCGTTCTGCTGGATCTGACCCAGCGCGCGGATGATGTCCGCTTCGGTCTGGAAGTCCATGGTCAGATAAGGCTTGTCCCAATCTCCCAGAATACCCAGGCGGATAAAGTCCTTCTTTTGGCGCTCGACCTGCTCCGCCGCATATTCGCGGCACAACTTGCGGAACTCCGCAGGCGGGATGTCCTTGCCGTGCTTCTTCTCCACATGCAATTCGATGGGTAGGCCATGGCAATCCCAACCGGGCACATAGGGCGCGTCGAAGCCTTCCAGCGTCTTAGATTTGATGATGATGTCCTTAAGGATCTTATTCACTGCATGACCGAGATGGATGGCGCCGTTCGCATACGGCGGGCCATCGTGCAGGATGAATTTCCCCTTTGGATGAGGCGCCTTGCGGATGCGCTGGTAGCGCTGCTGTGCTTGCCACTGTTCCAGCATCTTCGGCTCGCGCTTGGCGAGGTCGCCGCGCATGGGGAACGCCGTGTCGGGCAGGTTCAGGGGGTATTTCTTTTTGTCTTCACTCATGATCGATAAACCATTGCTTTGCATTATTCACATCCGACGCGATCTGCCGCGTCAGCGCTTCCAAACCGTCGAACTTCATCTCATCGCGTAACTTGTGCAGGAATTCCACGCGCAGGTGCCTGCCATATATCTGCTGCTCAAATTCGAACAGGTGCACTTCCAGCACATACTTCGCATCGTGCTTCAGCGTCGGGCGCAGGCCTAGACTGGCCACACCCTGCAACACGCCCAGCCCGTCCGAATGCACTTGCACCACGAACACGCCCTTGAGCGGCGGCAGGTTGTGCTTCATCTGGATGTTCGCCGTGGGATAGCCCAGCTTGCGTCCCATCGCATCGCCATGCACCACGCGCCCGCTGATGCTGTAAGGCCGCCCCAGATAATCGCGCGCGATGTCCAGCT
Source organism: Sideroxydans sp. (assembly GCA_011620315.1). GTDB lineage: Bacteria > Pseudomonadota > Gammaproteobacteria > Burkholderiales > Gallionellaceae > Sideroxyarcus. Next base: position 8,824 of record WOZO01000182.1, read on the forward strand.
TGCCTTCCGCCAGCACATTGCGGATCGCCGTGCTGGAAACTCGCACCCCGTCGAACAGCACGCTACGCATCGCCTTCACCGCGAAGCCGTGCCGCCTCCCGGCCAGCTGCATCAGCGCGAAGTCGCCGCCACGCCCGCAGCCGAAACGAAAATCGTCACCGATCAACACATGCTGCGCGCGCAGCGATTCCACCAAAGTCAGGATGAAATCATTAGCCGATTTCTGCGCGAACACCTTGTCGAAGGGGCACACATACACGCGATCCATGCCCATCTCGCGGAACAGCTCCAGTTTCTCGCGCAGACTGGTCAGCCGCGCCGGTGCCTGCTGCGGGGTGAAGAATTCGCGCGGATGCGGCTCGAAGGTCACCACCGCCGTCTGCAAGCCCCGTGCCTGCGCGGTCTCGCGCAATTCCTTCAGCATCGCCCGATGCCCCAGATGCACCCCGTCAAAATTGCCGATGGTGACCGCCAGAGGTCGAAAATCCGTAGAATGGAGGCCGCGTAGAATCTGCATAGGGCGCGGATTATACAGCCTTACACCCCGTAATCACCCCCGCCATAAAGGGAAAACATGCTGAATTACCCACGCGTTGCGATCGATTTCATGAACAACGACCACGCCGAGTTCGTCGCCTTGCGCAAACATCTGCTCGACCTGCTGCATACGGGCGCGGAGCACGCGCAAGTGGATGCCATGCTGGACAACCTGCTGGAGCACACCCGCCTGCATTTCGCCGAGGAAGAAAAGCTCATGCTGTCGGTCCAGTTCCCGCCCTACCCCATGCACAAGGGCGAGCACGACAAAGTGCTGGCCGACATGATCGCCCGCGCCGAAAAATGGAAAGTCACCCGCGACGCCAAAGACCTGAGCAGCTGGCTGGAACACGCCGTGCGCGACTGGTTCGTCAATCACGTCAGCAGCATGGATTTCGTCACCGCGGCCTATATCCAGGCAAGGGGCGAATGATGAATGAAGAAGTGTTCGACCAAAGCCGCTTCGTACAAGCCCATGCGGCCATGCTGGAACTGCTGGATAACGACGCAGCGGAAGGCGCGCTGAACGAAGCGCTAACCACCATGCACACCAGCCTGCAACAGCAATTCGCAAAAGAGGAGCAAGCCATGCAAGCCGCCCAGTTCGGCCCGCTGGATACGCACAAGAAAGACCACGACCAGGCTTTGGAGCGCCTGAATGCGCGTATCGCACAATGGCAGGAAACGCGGGACAAAAAGGCATTACTGGAATATCTGGAAGGGCCGTTCTCGGACTGGTTCGTACGTCACGTCAACACACGCGACTTCATCACCGCGCAGCGGCTGTCGCTGGGCGTCTAGCGAAACACTGATTCATCCCCGACAATCCGTTAGGCCGTCATACCGGCGGAGGCCGGTATCCAGCAATAAAGAATAGGCCGCGATGCGGACAAACCCATGTTTTCTTCCCACTGCGGGGGGGATTTGAAAATAACCTGGATTCCGACCTTCGCGGCAACGTTTCCCTAGCGCCTGACCGCTGGCGGCACCAACCCGCGCAGCTTGAAACAACTCGGGTTCGGCATACCGTCCAGCTCGTATTCATTGAATTCCCGGCACACCTGCGGCCTATCAGCATAGATGGTGCAACGCACCACCTGCCCCAACTCACCCTCCAGCGCGATGCAGCGCGGCGGAAAAACATCCGTGCCCTTCATGCAAAAAGCCGCACCGACAGGATTCACCAGCGCACGCGGCACCCGACCGACCGGCTCGACTTCATCACTATGCAACATGATGCGGAAATGTGCGCAGCATGCGCCGCAGGACATACAGGGATTAGCGTCGCCCATACCTCACCTATCCAACGGGCTGACCACGCCGCGTCCGCCCTTGTTCAATACATGGGTGTAGATCATGGTGGTGGAAACATCGGAATGGCCGAGCAATTCCTGCACGGTGCGGATGTCATACCCGCCCTCCAGCAAATGCGTGGCAAATGAATGCCGCAAAGTATGCGGCGTAGCCAGTTTAGTAATACCCGACAAACCCACCGCTTTCTTCATAGCACGTTGCAATAGTTTCTCGTCAATATGATGGCGACGCTCACGCCCACTGCGCGGATCGACCGAATAACTCCCCGAGGGGAACACATACTGCCAAGCCCATTCGGTTGCCGCATTGGGATACTTACGCGCCAGCGCATCGGGCAAGAACACCTCCGCCATGCCTTTGCCAAAATCCTCTTCATACAAACGCCGACGCCTCACCAAAAACGCTTGCAAGGGCTGCACCAGCGTATCCGGCAACATCGTCACCCTATCCTTCGCCCCCTTACCTTCACGCACCAAAATCTCGCGCTGACCAAAATCAACATCCTTCACACGCAAGCGACAAACCTCCATCAGGCGCATCCCGGTACCGTACAACAAGCGCGCCATCAAGCCGTAAACGCCATCCATACACTCCAACACCGACGTCACCTCAGCGCGCGTCAATACCGACGGCAAACGTTGCGGTTTCTTCGCACGCACCACATCATCCAGCCAGGGCAACTCGATTCCCAACACCTCGCGGTACAAAAATAACAGCGCGGACAAAGCCTGATTTTGCGTCGAAGCCGAGACCCCACCCTTGACCGCCAGATGGGTCAAAAACGCCTCAACCTCGGCGGGCCCCATCTCTTTGGGGTGGCGCTTGCCATGAAACAGAATGAAGCGCCTTATCCATTGCACGTATTGCGTTTCTGTTCGGATGCTGTAATGCTTAACCCTGATCTTGTCGCGGACTTGATCGAGCAGCTTGGGGGGAGTTGATGCAGGCGGTGTACTTTCGATAGCCATCTCATTGCCTCCGACTTGATAGATTCAAGACAAACAGAGAGTTAACAACCAGAATGCGCCAAATGATACACCTCAGCATTACAGGATATACACCGATTTCGGTGTCTACTTTACGTTAGCCGTCTCAATCCACTTCCTTCCACAGCACGTTTTTTGAGGAAAATAT
>WOZO01000150.1 GCA_011620315.1 Sideroxydans sp.
AATTTTGAATCAGCAAACCACCTCTTGGTGGGTCAGTTTTCGGTCAGCGGCAACATGCCGGACTCTTTCCGACAGTTGCCCGCTCCGCCCGGATGCGCGCCAGCAACGTGGAAGCGGGCTCGTCGTTCGCATCCTGCGCGACGAGCTGGCCGGAGAAAGCTTTTTTCAGGGTGGACTGGCGCAGGGCTTCGGATTGTTGTAGTGAGCTGGTGTCCGGGCCGAATAGTACCGACCCAGCCATCTATCTCCAATAGCAAAGAATATATAGGCCGCTGAAAGTGAAACGGGGCAGCGCTGCCGCTTTAGTGATGCAACGCCTTATCCAGTGAATGCAGGAACTTCTCGGCGTCGTTCTGTGTGACGTAATACTTCACGGTTGGGCCGGTCATCAGCTTGGCGCAGGAGTTCACCAGCTCCATGGCGATGGGATATTTGCCGGTGGCGATGGCTTCTTTCAGGGCGTTCAGTCTGTTGCCTGCGTCTTCCAATGCGAGGCAGAAGTGGTGTGTGTCGTCGGTGATGCTGATGCTTTTGATGCCTGCATGGGTGACGGCTTGGCAGTGGAACTTTTTCTTGGACATGGCGCGCTCCTGTGGGTTTTGCGATGTGTGGCAGTTTGCGCTCCGCGCCGCCCTTTTAGCTAGCGGAATAGTACCGACTCTACTCCTTCGCACCAGCAAGAACATATAGGCCGCCGAAAACAAAACGGGAAAGCGTTGCCGCTTCCCCGTTCGCTTTGCTGTTCATCCTTCGACTGACTCAGGACAAACGGCTCGTTACTTCCGCCCTATCGCCCGATAGCCGATGTCCCTGCGCATCTGGCAGCCGTCGAACTTGATGGTGTCGGCGATCTCGTAGGCGCGGTTTTGCGCGTGTTTGACCATGTCGCCGATGGCGACGACGCAGAGCACGCGGCCGCCGCTGGTGACGACTTTGCCATCTTGCATGGTGGTGCCAGCGTGGAAGACGTGGGCGTCTTCCAGATTCTTGGGCAGGCCGGTGATCTCATCACCTTTGCGCGGGGTGTCGGGATAGTTGGCGGCGGCCATGACGACGCCGAGCGCGGTGCGTTTGTCCCATTCGGCTTCGACCTTGTCGAGCGTGCCGTTGATGCCGTGTTCGATCAGCACGGCGAAGTCGCTCTTCAGGCGCAGCATGATGGGCTGGGTTTCGGGGTCACCGAAGCGGCAGTTGAATTCCAGAACTTTGAGGCCGCCGTCCGGCGAGATCATCAGACCGGCATAGAGGAAGCCGGTGAAGGTGTTGCCTTCTTTTTCCATGCCGCGCACGACAGGCATGATGACTTCGCGCAAGGTTTTGGCGTGGATGGTGGGCGTGACGACGGGTGCGGGGGAATACGCACCCATGCCGCCGGTGTTGGGGCCTTGGTCGCCGTCGAGCAGGCGCTTGTGGTCCTGACTGCTGGCCATCGCCAAGACGTTCTTGCCGTCGACCATGACGATGAAGCTGGCTTCTTCGCCGGCGAGGAATTCTTCCACCACGACACGCGCGCCGGCATCACCCAGCTTGTTGTCGGACAGCATCATGTCGATGGCTTCGAATGCTTCATCGTTCGTCATGGCGACGACCACGCCCTTGCCTGCGGCGAGGCCGTCGGCCTTGATGACGATGGGTGCGCCGTGTTTCTCGACATAGGCCTTGGCGGGCGCGATCTCGCTGAAGGTTTCGAAGATGGCGGTGGGGATGTTGTGGCGCGTCATGAAGCGCTTGGCGAAATCCTTGGAGGATTCGAGTTGCGCGGCGGCTTTGGTGGGGCCGAAGATATTCAGCCCCGCAGCACGGAACACATCGACCACGCCTGCGGCCAGCGGCGCTTCGGGGCCGACCACGGTCATGTAGATGTCGTTGGCCTTGGCGAACTCAAGCAGCTCGGGGATGGCGGTGATGTTGACGTTCTCCACACCTTCTTCGAGCGCAGTGCCCGCATTGCCGGGGGCGACGTAGACCTTCTGCACTTTCTTGCCTTGCGCCAGACGCCAGGCGAGTGCGTGCTCGCGACCGCCGGAACCGATGACTAATATTTTCATATCGACCTCATGTAGGGTGGGTTAGCGGTTTTCGCGTAACCCACCGATAGCCTCTTTGTTTGATGGTGGGTTACGGTCTTTGACCTAACCCACCCTACATTATTAATGGCGGAAGTGACGGTGACCGGTGAACACCATCGCCAGGCCCAACTCGTCGGTTGCGGCGATGACTTCTTCGTCGCGCATGGAGCCGCCCGGCTGGATGACAGCTTTCGCTCCGGCCTGAGCCAGCACGTCGATGCCGTCACGGAACGGGAAGAAGGCGTCGGAGGCGACCACGGAATTCTCCAGGCTCAGGCCCGCGTTCTGCGCCTTGATGCTGGCGATGCGGGTGGAGTCGACTCGGCTCATCTGGCCTGCGCCGACGCCCAGTGTCTGGCCGCCCTTGCAGAATACGATGGCGTTGGATTTCACATACTTGGCAACGCGCCATGCGAACAGCAGGTCGACCATTTGTTCTTTGGATGGCTGCGCCTTGGTGACGACCTTGAGGTGTTCTGCACCCACGTTCAATGCGTCCGGGCTTTGCACCAGCAGACCGCCGGAGACGCGCTTCACGTCCCACTGGTTGTGTGCGTTGGACAGCGGCACGGTGAGCACGCGCACGTTCTGCTTGGCGGCGGTGACTTTGAGTGCGGCTTCGGTGGCGCTCGGCGCGATGATGACTTCGACGAACTGGTTGGCGGTGATCTGCGCGGCAGTGGCTTCGTCCAGCTCGCGGTTGAAGGCGATGATGCCGCCGAACGCGGAGGTGGTGTCGGTGGCGTAGGCCAGTTTGTAGGCGTTCAGCGCGCTGTCGGCAACGGCGACACCGCAGGGGTTGGCGTGCTTGACGATGACGCAGGTCGGCTCCTGGAAGGTCTTCACCAGTTCCCATGCCGCATCGGAATCGCCGATGTTGTTATAGGACAGTTCTTTGCCCTGCACTTGCGTGTAGTCGGCGATGCCACCGGGCAATGCGATCAGGTCGCGGTAGAACGCGGCCTTCTGGTGCGGGTTCTCGCCGTAGCGCATGTCTTGCACCTTGGCGAAGTTGAAGTTGATCTGCGCGGGGAAGGCTTGCTTGCTACCGTCGCTGTTGATGGCGGTGAGGTAGTTGCTGATCATGCTGTCGTAGGCGGCGGTGTGCGAGAAGGCTTTCTTGGCCAGGTCGAAACGCGTGGCGGAAGAGACTGTGCACTGGTTGGTCTGCATCTCGGCCAGCACGTCGGCGTAGTCGGCCGGGTCGGTGACGATGGCGACGTGCGCGTGGTTCTTGGCGGCGGAGCGCACCATGGTCGGGCCGCCGATGTCGATGTTCTCGATGGCATCTTCCAGAGAGCAACCCGGCTTGGCGATGGTGGCCGCGAACGGGTACAGGTTCACCACCACGAGATCGATGGTGGGGATGTCATGCTTCTTCAGCGTGGCGACATGCTCGGGCAGGTCGCGGCGCGCGAGGATGCCGACGTGCACTTTCGGTTGCAGTGTCTTGACGCGGCCATCAAGCATCTCGGGGAAGCCGGTGTAATCGGCGACTTCGGTGCAGGGCACGCCGTTGTCGGCGAGCAGCTTGGCGGTGCCGCCGGTGGAGAGCAGCTTCACGCCGAGGGCGTGCAGGCCTTTGGCGAATTCAAGGACGCCGGATTTGTCGGAGACGCTGATGAGTGCTTGGGTGATGGCCATGGTCTTCTTTCCTTTTTTTAAATATCTATAAAAATTCAGAGTTCTAAGCCAGGCAAGGCGCGAGCGAAAAATCACGACGCAGCCTATATGCGAATAGGTCAGGAGTGATTTTTTGTGAGCAACGTAGCATGGCGACGAAATCTGGATTTTTATTTAATGCGGTGTTCCTGCATCTTCTTGCGCAGGGTATTTCTGTTGATGCCGAGCAAGTCGGCGGTGCGTGTCTGGTTACCGCCGGCATACAGCAGCACAGTCTCGATCAGCGGTTTCTCGACGCAGTCGATCACCATGTCGTATACGCCGCAGGAGGGTTCTTCACCGTCCAGATCCTTGAAGTAGTCGTTGAGTGCTTTGCGCACGTACTTGGCGATGTCGTTCTCGTTGATGCCACAATCTTCACTGCTCATTGACTGCCCCCTTGTTGTTCTGTGCTGCTGTGCTGCCTGTCCCGTAAGATGCCGACGCATGGCTACGTTTCTGCGCAGCCATGCGTCTTCCCTTCTCCTCCCGCTCTGCCCCGACATACTTTGTGCCGGTGGCTCGTTGCGGGCCGCTTACGCGGCTGCCGCCTCCCGTTCGTACTGCAGTCGTGCGCTGCCGACTTTTTGTTCTTCGAAGAAATCGCTGACGGCCTGCATCTGCGCGTCCACGCTTTCCAGTTGATTCATGCGATGGCGGAACACGGCGGAACCCACCAGCCCCTTGGTGTACCAGGAGATGTGTTTGCGCGCGACGCGCAGGCCGGTGTGTTCGCCGTAGAAGTCGTACAGATCGGCCAGATGGGCGACCAGCACATCATGGATCTCGCCGACGTGCGGCGACAGCAGGTGCGTGCCTGTGGTGAGGAAATGTTCGATTTCGCGGAACAGCCAGGGGCGACCCTGCGCGGCGCGGCCGATCATCACCGCGTCGGCACCGGTATGGTCGAGCACGTATTTGGCTTTTTCCGGGGTGGTGATGTCGCCGTTGGCGATGATGGGGATATTCACCGCGTCTATGACGGCGCGGATGGTTTCATATTCTGCATCGCCGGTGTAGGCGCAGGCGCGGGTGCGGCCGTGGATGGCGAGGGCCTGGATGCCGCTGGCTTCGGCGATGCGCGCGATGTTGGGCGCGTTGCGGTTCTGTTTGTCCCAGCCGGTGCGGATCTTCAGCGTGACCGGCACGTTCACCGACTTGACCACGGCTTCGAGGATCTCGGCCACCAGCAGTTCGTTCTGCATCAGCGCGGAACCGGCCATCACGTTGCAGATCTTCTTGGCGGGGCAGCCCATGTTGATGTCGATGATCTGCGCGCCGTTGTCCACGTTGTGTTGCGCGGCCTGCGCCAGCATCTTCGGATCGGCACCGACGATCTGCACCGAGATGGGATCGACTTCGCCTGCGTGGTTGGCGCGGCGTTTGGTTTTTTCGGAACCGTACAGCAACGAGTTGGAAGCCACCATCTCGGACACCGCCATGCCCGCGCCCATGCGCTTGCACAGGATGCGGAACGGGCGATCGGTCACCCCTGCCATGGGGGCGACGATCAAGTTGTTCTTTAGTTTGTAGCGACCGATTTGCATGGTGATTCCTGAAGGGGGCGGCGATTATAAATTAATCAATCCCCTCATGCTATGATGCCCGCAGTTTTTTACGGGCAGTACCCTATCCGGGCTGTCTACTTAACCCTAAAGTGTGAGGTGTCCATATGGAGTTCGACATCATCATCGTCGGCGGCGGTCTGGTCGGCGCAAGTCTGGCGGCCTCATTGCGCGATAGCGGTCTGCGCTTGGCATTGGTCGAAAGTGGTTCCTCACCCCAAGCCTCCACGGACGCTGACGATTGGGATGCACGCATCTACGCCTTCACCCCAGGCAACGTGCAGTTCCTGCACGAATGTGGTGCATGGCAGCGACTGGATATGTCGCGCGTGCAACAAGTGGAAGAGATGCGCGTGTTCGGCGACACCGGCGCGAAGATCAATTTCAGCGCCTACCAACTGGGCGTGCCGGAAATGGCGTTCATCCTTGAGAGCCGCTTGTTGCACGAAGCGCTGTGGAAGGGATTGCTCGAACAAGAGAACCTCACCCTGCTCCATTCCGCGCAATGCGCGGCGCTCGCCATCGATGGCGATGCGGCCAATCTGACGCTAAAGGACGGGCGCGAGATCAAAGCCAAGCTGGTCGTCGGCGCGGACGGTCGCGATTCTTGGGTGCGCCATCAAACGGTCATGCCGGAAGTGCCCACGCCCTACAACCAGCATGGTCTGGTCGCCAACTTCACCATCAGCAAGGCGCATCGCGGCATCGCTTATCAGTGGTTCACCGAGGACGGCATCCTCGCGTTGCTGCCCTTGCCGGGACGTCGCATTTCCATCGTGTGGTCGGTGACGCCGGAGAAATCCACCGAGCTGCTGGCGCTATCGCACGAGGAATTGTGCGCGCGCGTGGCGGAGGCTTCCCACCACACGCTGGGCAAACTGCAAGTGATCACCGCGCCCGCCGCCTTCGCGCTGCGCGTGCTGAATCTGGCGCATATCACCAAGCCGCGTCTGGCGCTGGCGGGCGATGCGGCGCACAACGTGCATCCGCTGTCCGGCCAGGGCGTGAACCTCGGCCTGCGCGATGTGCGCGAGCTGTCGCAGACCATCCTGCAACGCGGCGCACTGGATTGCGGCGATCTGCGCCTGCTGCGCCGTTACGAGAAAGCACGGCAGGATGACATCCTGTCCATGCAACTCACCACCGATGCCCTGAAGCATCTGTTCGTGAATGCCAATCCGGTGCTGCGCACGCTTCGCAATGTCGGACTGGCCGCCACCAATGCCATCGTGCCGCTGAAGAAGAGGCTGGCACGCCACGCGCTCAACTGATTTCCCAACCAAGGACGCATTAAATGTTCAAAACCCTGTTGCTGCTGTTGCTCTCCGTTTCTCTCGCCCACGCCGCCGGTGACAAATCTGCCGCCGTGAAGGATTCACTCAAGGATTACCAACAATTGATCGGCCCGGTGGACCAGGTGAATCCTTCGCCCGTCTCCGGCCTGTATGAAGTGGTGACCGGCGACCATATCTTCTACACCGACGAGAAGGCCGAGTTCCTGATCGACGGCCAGATGTTCGACCTGAAGGCGCGCAGCAATCTGACCGAGGCGCGCGCGCGCAAACTGTTCGCGGTGGAGTTCGACAAACTGCCGCTGAACATTGCCGTGAAAAAAGTGAAGGGCGACGGCAGCCGCAAGCTGGCTTACTTCACCGACCCGAACTGCGGTTACTGCAAGAAGCTGGAACAGGAACTGATGAGCATCGATAACGTGACGCTGTATCTGTTCATGTATCCGATCTTCGCCGGCTCCGCCGAGAAGGTGCAGGCGGTGCGCTGCAGCAAGGATCCGGTCAAGGCTTGGGACAGGTTGATGCAGGACGGCGTGCAGCCCAAAGCGTCCACCTGCAAGGTGCCGACGGACGAAGTCATGGCGCTGGGACGCAAACTGAAGGTGAACGGCACGCCCGCGCTGATCTTCGCCAACGGCGTGATCAACCCCGGTTATCTGCCGGCAGAACAATTGGAAAAGGCGCTGAACGAGAACAAATAAAAAACGGGGCATCAGCCCCGTTTTTTATTTCTCCGTCTTGCCCGACAAGGCCGTCCGCAAAGGCGGGAAGGATGGCGGCTCTTTCTGGAAGTAGCCGCGATAGCGCCGCACGAAAGCTTCCGGCGGCATCTGCTTGGTATCTTCGACCAGGCTGTGCGTGAAACCGTTCACGAAATACAACTCCATCTTGTGCGAGACCTTGCTGTGCGTCTTCACGCGCTTCTCGCACTCGAAAAAGTCCTTGATGCGGCCATGTGTCTGCGCCGACAGCGCGATACGGTTCGGCTCACCGCTGGATTCCACGCGCGAAGCGTAGTTCACCGATTCTCCCCAGATGTCATAGGCGAACTTCTGCGTACCGACCATTCCGGCGATCACATGCCCGGTGTGGATGCCGATACGTATCGACCAGTTGGGATTGCGGTTGCTGCGCTCGTTCACCGCTTCGATGATCTCCATCGCGGCCATCACCGCGTCCACCGGATGCGAAGGATTGCGCTCCGGCAAACCGCCTGCGCACATATAGCTGTCACCGATGGTCTTCAGCTTCTCCATGCCGTAGCGCGCGCAGATCTCGTCGAAGGCGCTGAAGTAGTCGTGCAGCATGTGCACCAGATCTTCCGCCGCCAGTTTTTCGGTCGATGCGGAGAAGCCGACAAAATCGGTAAACAGGATGGTGACGTCTTCCAGATACTTCGGCTGCACCATACCCTTGCTGCGAAACTCTTCGGCCACGGTCGCGGGCAGGATGTTACGCAGCAAAGACTGCGATTCTCCGCGCTGCGACTCGACCTCCGCGTTGCGTTCTGCCAGATCCTGCTCCAGAACGCTGCATTGTTTGCGCGAGTCGTGCAGATCGTTGCTGATGGTATTGAATGCGGCGGCGATCTCGCCCAACTCGTCTTTGCTTTGCAGGCCGATGCGCGCTTCGCCGCCTTCCCGCACAGTGGCGACGCCGGGCGCGAATGCGCGCATGCCGTCCACGACGCGACGATAGACGCGTATCGCGAAAGACAGGGCGATCAGCAGCGAGATAACAAAGAAGGTAAGCGCGGTGCGTTCCGACCACCATTCCACCGCTTGCAAGTGCTGCCGCGCCCGCTCGATCTGCTCGCTCTCGAAAGCTTCGAGCGCCGGCAGATCCTGATAGATCAGTTGCTGACTGTAAGGCTCGGCGTGCAGCACGAACTCGGTCATGGCTTGCGCGGAATCGTTGCCGAAATGGTTGTAGAACAGATGCCAGGAGGCGGACAGCTCCATGAAACGCGCCTGCATGGCATTCACTTTGGGCAGCAGCGCTTCGTCCGCCATCGATTTGAGCCGGGTGATCTCGCCGGCCACGCGCGCGGATTGCGCTTCCACGCGGTCTTTTTCCATCGCGCCGAGCGCGGGCACACTGTCCTGCGGCAACTGGCCCAGCCGGGTGACTTGCTTCTGGATATCGACGATGCCCTGCTTGATCGAGGTGGTTACCGCCAGCAGTTTTGTCTCAAGTTGCAGTTGCTCGACTGCCTGACTCTTTTGATGTTCGTTCCAGAAATTCAGTGCGAAATTCAGCGCAAACAGCGACAAAATAGTGAACAGGGAAAATTGGATAAGGCTTTTCAATCGCATAGTCGAAGCTTCCGTATTACATTCAATTCGTCGCTTGCATCCGCCACGAAACATATCAGGTGAAGCTGGCCGGTAAGCCGGGTTCTGTCGTGGACAGTCATTCCTCTAGGCGTTTCGTTACCTTACGCTCAAGCAACCTACCCGCTGGCGACGCGAGCAACGTCATAGCCAGCCTATTTGGTCTTGCTCCGGATGGGGTTTACCCTGCCGTCCGTGTTACCACGTCCGCGGTGAGCTCTTACCTCGCCATTTCAACCTTACCGTTTCCCGAAGGAACTTGGGCGGTGTATTTTCTGTGGCACTTTCCATCGCCTCACGGCGTCCGGCCGTTAACCGGCATCCCGCTCTATGGAGCCCGGACTTTCCTCTGCATAAACGTACTATGCAGCGACTGTCTAGCCAGCTTCGGGACGGAGTTTAGCACGGTGAATAAAGAGCGTCCGGGAACCCGGACCATGGCAGCATCAGGTCGCTTCGACTTGCAAGCTGATGCCCAGCGACTTCCATTGTTTGGCCTCGGCTTGCAGGGCGGTCTCGGTCAGCGGGTTCTGTGCCAGCCAGTCGCCGCTCAGATGCAAATGGAACTTTGTACCGCTGAAGCTTCCCTGCATCTTGGGTAGCAGGACATCGCTGCGGTTTCGATAGAACAGGGCCGCGAGCCGCAAAGCCATCACCTTGGCTGTCACTTGCCAGTCCGTCAGCTGGTCGCGCACCTTTTCCAGCTTGCCCCGGTGCGACAGCGCCAGCAGACTTAAACATTGCTGCGCCTTGCGCGAGAAGCCGGGCATATCCGCATTGGCGAGGATGTAGGCGGAATGTTTGTGATAACCGCTGTGGGCGACGCTGATACCGATCTCGTGCAGGTCGCATGCCCACGCCAGCAACTGCATTTCTTCCTCTTCGGCATGGTCGTCGGCGAACGCTTGCGCCAGATGCGCCGCCAGCGCACGCACGCGAACAGTCTGCGCGTGATCGACGTGGTAGCGCCGCTTGAACTGCTGCACGGTCGCCTCGCGCATATCGTTGTGCGTGAAGCGACCCATCAAGTCGTACAGCACGCCTTCGCGCAACGCACCCAGCGCGGGGCGCATCAGTTCGATGCCCAGTTCGCAGAAGGCGGCGTACATGATGGAGAAGCCGCCGGGGAATACCGCCACGCGGTCCGCCTTCATGCCCGGCAGATCGAGCTTGCTCATGTCGCCCGCTTCCAGCATCTTGGCGCGCAGTTTTTCCAGGCCTTCGCGGGTGATGCCGGAGGTGCTGAAGCCGTTCTGTTCCAGCACGTCGCTGATCACCCGTGCCGTGCCGGAGGAGCCCAGCGCCAGATTCCAGTGGCCGTGCGAATATTCGGAGACGATGGCTTGCAGTTCATTGCGCGCGGCCAGCTCGGCCTGCTTGAGATTGGATTTGTTGAGTTTTCCTTCGGCGAAGAAGCGTCCGCTGTAGCTGACGCAGCCCATGTACAGGCTTTCCAGATGGATGGGCTGCAAGCCTTCGCCGATGATGAACTCGGTGGAGCCGCCGCCGATGTCCATCACCAGACGGCGCTCTGCATCCTGCGGCAAGCCCTGTGCGACGCCCAGATAGATCAGTCGCGCCTCCTCGCGGCCTGCGATGACCTCGATAGGGAAACCCAGTGCCTTTTCAGCCAGCTTGAGGAATTCGGGGGCGTTCTTGGCGACACGCAGGGAGTTGGTGCCAACGGCGCGCACCGCTTCGCGCGGCAGGTCGCGCAGTCGCTCGCCGAAACGTTGCAGACATTCCAATGCGCGCTTCTGCGAAGCTTGATCCAGGCGTTTGTCGGCAGTGATGCCGGAGGCAAGGCGCACTGCTTCGCGCAGGCCGTCCAGCATGTAGAGCTGGTCGTTCTCGACGCGTGCGACCTGCAGTCTGAAACTGTTTGAACCGAGGTCGACGGCGGCGAGTAGGGGCTGGTGTTGCAAAACGCTTTCGCAGCGGATTAAAGCTGCACTTCCCGCTCGATCTCTTCGACGGTGACATGACGCACATCGCGGCCTTTGACCATATAGACCACGTATTCGGACATGTTCTTGGCATGGTCGCCGATGCGCTCGATGGCCTTGGCCACGAACAGGATCTCCAGCGAGGTGGAGATGGTGCGCGGGTCTTCCATCATGAAGGTGATGAGGTAGCGCATGATGGCGCGGAATTCTTCGTCCACCTGTTCGTCCTGGCGCACGACTTCGGCCGCGGCGGTGAGGTTGAGGCGGGCGAAAGCGTCCAGCGATTTGCGCAGCATGTCGAGCGCGATATCGCTGGCATGCTTGATCTCGTTGTAGCGCGGCAGATGCAGACGCTCTTTCTGCGACAGCAGCTTGGCCATGCGCGCGATCTTCTCGGCTTCGTCGCCGATGCGCTCCAGATCGGTGATGGTCTTGATCACGGTCATCACCATGCGCAGGTCACCCGCCGCCGGCTGACGCCGCACCAGGATGTGGTTGCAGCTCTCGTCGATCTCGACTTCCATCAGGTTCACGCGGTGGTCGTCTTCGATCACCTGGGTCATCAGTGCGACATCCCCCGTGATCAGTGACTCGACAGCGAGCTTGATCTGGTTTTCGCAGGCGGCGAGGTAGGTGGCGTCGAGCTGGCCG
>WOZO01000205.1 GCA_011620315.1 Sideroxydans sp.
CCGCAGCAGACATGACGGCATCGGCCACCAGATAGTCGTATTTGGTCTTGATGGCACCGCTTTGTTGCTGGCGCTGGCGCAAAGCCACGGCCAAGGTCTGCGCCAGTTCCTTTACGCCCTCCTCGACCATGCTCGGGAAAGGCACGCCGGCCTTGTTGTTGATGACCTGCATCACCCCGACCAGTTCACCGCCTTCGTCCACGATAGGTGCCACCAGCATGTGCTTGGTGCGGTAACCGGTGCGCTTGTCCACATCCTGCAGGAAGCGCAGGGTCGGGCTATGCGCGGCCAGTTCCTGCTGGTCGTACACATCCTTGATGTTGAGCAACTTCTTGTTCACGGCACTGAAGCCCGCGATACTCTGTTCGGCGATGGGCAGCTTCAGATCCTTGAAGGAGTTCAGCCCCGTTTTGACTTTGGAAACCAGCGATGCTTTGTCATCACCCACAACATAGATGGTCAGGCGGTCGGCATTGAACAAAGAGCAGATGTCCTTGCTGACATCGAGCATGATCTCGTCGATGTTGCTGGTCGCGTGGATCTTGTTGGTGACATGGTTGAGGTTCTTGGTGAACTCAAGCCGCACACTCATTTCATTGGGGTTGCCTTGTACCGGACTATTCATGTTCTCTCCTGTTGCTGCTGAAGTGCCTTGGGCACCGACCAAAGGCCGTTTTCCAGCACGTATACGTCATAACCTGCCTGCGCCAGAATGAAAGCTGCGGCTGCACTGCGGCGTCCGCTCTGGCAATACGCGATATATGGCGTCACCTTGCTCAACACACCGATCGCATTACGGATGTCGTTGAGCGGGACATTGATGGCGCCGGGCAATTTGTCGTAGCGATATTCCGGCGGGTGACGCACATCCAGCCAAACCGCGCCCTGCTTCACCTTTTCCTTGGCATCTTCAAAGGATATGCGATGCAATAGGGGCTCCTGCATCAACTCAAGGAAGTCCTGTTTCTTCAGGCGCAACAGCACACCGTTGCTGCGCATGGTCACTGTGGCGTTGCGCTTGGTATCGGAGATGAGAGCTTCCTCACCGAATACATCGCCCGCTTTCAGTTCTGCCAGCACCAGATTGGCGCCGCCCACCAGACGCGTGACCTGGGCACGTCCGCTCTCGACCAGATAGTAATAGTCGCCCTCTTCACCCTCGCGGATGATCACGTCCTTTTCCCAAACCGCAATCGCCTCGACCCGATTGAGCAACTTCCCGATATTGGCCGGCGGCAAATGTGCGAACGGTCCGTGGTTCAAATTCTCCGCGCTGAACATGCCCGAATTAAGCAGCCGCCGCACTGCAGCATCAGCTCCACCTTTATCCAGTTTCGGTTTGATGTCGTCATGGCTGGCGAACTGATCCCATGTCACCATACGATCCAGCAGGTCGTCGTCCACGCGCAGCAACATCACGTTGCTTAACGCTTTGGCATTGCGGATATCCGGCTGGCGCTTGCCAATCGGATGACGCGCCCATTCGGAATCCGCGCGCATGGTCACCTTGTTATCGTCCGCGTAGTCCAATTCAATCTCGCCGCGCAACAAATAGACCGACTGTCCATGCAGGGGACGATTCAGAAACGGGTTCTCTCCCGGCGCAACGTTCTCAACGTGGCAATAATCGAGCAGTTCGCGCAGACGCGCGGGACTGAAGCTGGATATGGGCTCCAAAGCGGCAAGTATTCGTATGTCCAATATATCGTTCATATTTTCAATCGCTCAGAATTCGAACGTCTGCCCGTTCTGCAGAATCTTCGGATTTACTCCCTGCACTCGTTCACTGATCTCGCGCATGGTCAGCTCGACCTCGCCGGGCTTCAGATGGGTGATATATATTTCCGGGGCGAGCTTCAGTTTCTTCAACTCGTCCGCCAGCATGCTGGGGCAAAGATGCTTGGAAAGCACAGCCAGTTCTTTTTCCGCATCGGAGAATGCCGTCTCGACAATCAGGTAGCGCAGGTTCTGGATTTGGTTCACCGCTTCCCACAACGCATCGCAAGTCGTGGTATCACCACTGAACGCCAGACTCGCATGACCGCTGTCGATACGGAATCCGACTGCGGGCACCACATGATTGACGGGGAGCGGCGTCAGCTTGCGACCTCCGACGTTGATCGTTTCGCCCACTTTGATCTCTTCGTAGCGCATCACGGGCTGGTGAAGATTCGGTATCTCCGCGAAGTCCGGCCATATCTCCCAGTTGAATACATGCTCTTGCAGGATCGCCAGGGTCTCCGCAGTCGCATGGATCAGCAAAGGTTTGTCGCGCATAAAGCCGACGCTATCCACCAGCAGGGGCAGGCAGGCAATATGATCCAGGTGCGAGTGCGTGATGAACACGTGGTCGATGACGCTCATTTCGGCCAGGCTGAGATCTCCCAGTCCGGTTCCGGCGTCGATCAGCACATCATGATCGAGCAGCAGCGCAGTGGTGCGAAAATTGCCACCGATGCCCCCGCTACATCCAAGCACACGCAGTTTCATTGTCCGTCAGCTCATTTCGTTTTGAATGTGAACACGCCGTCCCAGTTGTCACCGGGCGGATTGTTGCGGTAGTAAGTCACACGCTCTGCGTAGACTCGGTACAACTTGCAATCAGGGTACATGTTTTGCAGGCTCAGCAACTCCATATCCGCCTTATCCCAATCCTGCTTGCGGTAAGTTCGCAATGCCTGATGGAACAACTTGATCTCGTCGAGCTTCTCTTTGCCGACCTCTCCGCTCGGCCCGTGCGGCTCGAAGATAGCGACCGGCTGCTCCTTGCCTTTGACACGTACCAAATCCATTTCACGGTAGACGATTTGCGGTGTGGCTTGTTTGGTGGACTCGCCCACCAACATCAAAGCACCGTACTCCTTGGCGATCCCTTCCAAACGTGAGGCGAGATTCACAGCATCGCCCATCACGGTGTAAGCCACGCGGACTTCTGACCCCATGTTGCCGACACTGACCCGTCCGGTATTGACACCGACACCGATATGGATCTCAGGCCAGCCCCGCGCCTTGAATCGGGGCTGCAACTCATCCAGTGCGCGCTGCATCTCCATGCCCGCCAGCACCGCATGCTGCGCATGCTCCAAGTCCGGTAGCGGTGCCCCCCAGAATGCCATAATACAGTCGCCCATGTATTTATCAATCGTGCCGCGCCGCTTGTAGATCACGCGCGACAGCGGAGTGAGGAACTCGTTCATCAGCAGCGAAAGTTCCCCGGGATCCAGCCCTTCGGAAATCGTGGTAAAACCGCGCACGTCCGAAAAAAGAATGGTCATTTCGCGGCTGTCGCCTTCCATCGAAACACTCTCCGGGCGCTTTGCCATCTCATCCACCAATTCACCGGGGACATACTGTCCGAACAAGCCGGTGATCTGGCGCTTCGCGCGCGATTCCACAAAGTAACCAAAGCTCATATTCAGCGCGAACAGTGTGAGTATGATCAGTATCCCGCCCGCCATCGGCATGGCAAGATCGGCATGATTCCATAGCGCGAAATTAAGCCCGACATCGCCCGCCAGGAATATCAACGACAGCAACATGCCGCGTACCGGGCTCAGCAACGGCAGCAGAACGCTCAGACTGATGCCGATAAGCAACATCAGGACCACATTGGCACCAAGCATGTAAGGGGGGTGTTGTTTGATATTCTGATTGAGGATGCCGCTGATCATGTTCGCGTGCACCTCCACCCCGGGATAGACCTCGCCAACCGGCGTGCTCCGCATATCCATCAAACCGGGGGCAGACGTCCCGACCAGCACGATCTTGTTTTGCAGTGCCGCCCGCTCCGTCCTGCCGTGCAACACATCAGCCACCGAAATGTATTTGAACGTATTGCGCTTGCCGCGATACGGGATCAAGGCGCTGAGCTCGGCATCTACCGGAATGGTCAAGCCGCCCTGCGCCGATTCCACCGTCAACCATTCCAAACCGCCATAACCTTGGCTTTGCTCGCCTGCAAAGCCCGGCACCAGCTTGGGCATGTCAAGCACGGTGCGCACGACAGCCAGCGACAAGGATTCGTAAATCTGGCCGTCGTGCTCAACCAGCATGGGAATCCGGCGCACCACGCCGTCAAAATCCACCAGCGGATTGAAGTGGCCCGCAGATGCGGCACTCGACTGCAACTCCCTCAGGTTCGCACCATATCCGTCCCACGATGCCAAACCCACAGTTCGCCCGCGAAAGAGGTCAGCCGAGAATACCGGCGCAGGCAACGCGCCGGATTTGCTCGCCGGCATGCCGCTCTCGCTGTTGCTGAAATAGTAGCCAAGCACCACCTTGCGCCCCTTCAGCTTTTCCGCGAATAGCGCGTCGTATTGCAGGGAAGGTTTGATCTGTTTCAGAACAGTGTGGAACTGCTCGACATCGCGAAATTGTTTTTCACCCAAGGCCTGCAAGACGTTCAGACCCGAACTGTTGTCCGGCTCGGCGAACACGACGTCAAAGCCCACGGCCGCCACGCCGTAACTGTCGAAAAGCGAGTCCATCAGTCTCGCCATCTTGTCGCGCCCCCAAGGCCAGCGACCTTCCTGCCTCAAACTCTTCTCGTCGATATCTAGAATGACGATGCGCTCGTCGCCTTGATTCGGCAAGGAAAGCCGCAAGCGGTAATCATAGAGTTGCGCATCGCCATACTGGACAAAGCCAAGACGATAGAACCCGGCCGCATCGCCAAGAAACAGCAACACAGCCAGCATGCCCGACACAATCAGCAGGGCATGCTTCTTCATGGTTCATTCGCCACATAGCCGATGCCAAGGAAGGCGGCCGACAAGGTCATTTCAGCCCCTGTCAGTTCTTGAGGTAAAACTCCATCTTGATACCGGCCAGCTCGATCACGTCGTGATCGTTCAGTTGGTGCGGCTGCTCACCTATTGACGAGCCATTGACCAGGGGGAAGCTCCCTCCCTCCACATGGGTGATGAAATAGCCATGCGGGCGACGCGCGAGCACCGCCACC
Organism: Sideroxydans sp.; assembly: GCA_011620315.1. Taxonomy (GTDB): domain Bacteria; phylum Pseudomonadota; class Gammaproteobacteria; order Burkholderiales; family Gallionellaceae; genus Sideroxyarcus. Next base: position 4,964 of record WOZO01000205.1, read on the forward strand.
TGCACGCCCGGCTTGCCCAGCGTAGTGAGATTCTTGCTCAGTTCCAGCTCTTTGCCGAGATTCGGACCATTCAGAATCTGGATCACGGCTACCGGAGTCGGTGCCGCGGCCGGGGCGGCGACGGCAGCCGGCTTGGGAGCTGTTGCATTGTATTGCGTGGTCGACTCGAACTTCGCGCCCGACTCGGCCACCGGCACGACAGATGCGGGAGAAGGTTTGATCGGGGCACGCAGCACCATGGTTTTCTCGAAGTCGGCGGCCGAAGTCTGTGTCGGCTGATCGTTAAGATACTTCAGCTTGTATTTGCCGATCTCGATCACATCATTGTTCTGCAGGAAATGCTTCTGCGTCGGCGTGCCATTCACCATCGAACCATTGGTACTGTTCATATCCTCGAAGAAAGAGTCGTTGAGGATGGTGATGACCGCCGCGTGCTCGCTGCTGACAGCGAGATTCTCGATAGTGATATCGTTGTGCGGCTTGCGCCCGATAGTGGTCCGTTCCTTGGTCAGCGGATATTCCTTGATCACCGAACCATCCATGCTGAGTATCAATTTTGCCGGCATTTTATTTCCCCGTATTAGCTTTTATTCAATTCCTGAACCAGGATACCAACTTCGCCCACAAGCCTCTCGGCGCAGCGTAGCTGCCCTTAATCTTCACCAAAATTACCGACACGTTGTCACGACCGCCGTTGTCGTTGGCCTGCTCGATCAACTGAGTGGCCGCCAAGGTCAGATTGCCTTGCAACATCTGCACCGTCGCGCCGATATCTTCGTCCTCCACCATGTCGTTCAGACCATCCGAGCAGAAAAGATAGACATCCCCCACCTCGACGTCATACACATGGACTTCCGGCACGACATCGGCATCAATGCCGACCGCCCGTGTCACCAGATTCTTGTTCTGCGACAACCTCGCCAACTCTTTGCTGATGACGCCGCTGTCGATCTGCTCCTGCAGCAGGGAGTGATCCCGAGTGATCGTCTCGAACACTTCCCCGCGCAGACGGTACATGCGCGAATCGCCCACATGCGCCACAGCTACGCGATTATCGTAGAACAAGCCTGCGACGATAGTGGTGCCCATGCCGGCATATTGCGGCTGGCTTTGCGCGGCGTTGAAAATGGAAAGGTTCGCCTTCTTCACATTTTCGCGCAACAGTACGACGCCGAGCTCTTCTTCGCTGCCCGCTTCTTTTTGCTCGGGCGCGTCGGATTCCATGCGATGACGGATCTCGCTCGCCAGAACCGAAACCGCGATCCCGCTAGCGACTTCACCGGCGTTATAGCCGCCCATACCATCCGCCAAGACTGCCAAGCCGTATTCCGCATCGAAGGTGATGCTATCCTCGTTATGAGAACGCACCATGCCGGGATTGGTTTGCCCGACGATTTCCAGCGCTTGGTTAAGAATCACTCATTCCCCCTGTCAATCACTGCAACGAGGCTGCGCACTGGCGGATGGCATCTGCCATTGCGGCGCCGCTCTCATAGCGCTCTTCCACTTTCTTCGCCAACGCCTTGTTGATGATGGCAACGACGCACGGCGGAATGTCCGGTTTGATACTCAGGATATCCTTGGGTGCCTCATTGGCGATCTTGAACATCAATTGCGCCATGGAATCCCCCTCGAACGGGAGCTTACCACAGGCCAATTGATACAGACTCACGCCCAGCGAGAACAGATCGGAATGGCCTTCGATCTTGGCACCCGACAGTTGCTCGGGTGACATATATGACGGCGTACCCAATACCATCCCGGTCTTGGTCTTCGAAGAGTCGGTGATGCGCGCGATGCCGAAGTCAGTCACCTTCACCGTGTCGCTCGCGGTGTCATACATGATATTGGCCGGCTTTATATCACGGTGCACCACACTCAGGCCGTGCGCATAACCCAGCGCATCCGCCACGCGCGCCACGATTGACAGTACTTGAGGCAAAGGAAGCAAAGCGTCAGGCTTGGTGTAGGACACCAAATCCTTGCCCTTGAGAAATTCCATGGCGATGTACGCCAGATCATGCTCCTCGCCCGCGTCGTACATGGTGACGATATTGGGATGGTTCAGGCGGCCCGCCGTTTCCGCCTCGCGAAAGAAGCGCGCTTTCACATCTTCCAACTCGTCCGGCTCGAATTCCTGCGCCAGCGCCATGGTCTTGATCGCCACGATGCGGCTGATTTTGGGATCCTTGCCCAGATACACCACACCCATCGCGCCTTTGCCCAGCTCCTTCTCGATCTGGTAACGCCCCAACATGGGCTTGGCGATACCGGCCTGATCCAGCTTCATTGTGCTGTCGTTGCTGCGTCCCGAGCTGCCGCCAAGGATGAGGGTCTCCGCCATCGTCTTGGCCTGATTCATGCGCTGTTCCAGATCGCGGAACTTGGGGTTGTATTCGGACATATATCTGAACACGGCCTCGGCCTTGTTGAACTGGCGCTTGCGCTCGAAATCCAGGCCCAGGTTGTACATCACGTCCATCAAGCTATCGTCCAGCGGCACCTTGCGAAACTTGTCGAATGCCATATCCAGCTGGCCCTGCCCCTGAAATGCCAGGCCCAGCATACGGTTGCTCTCCGCCGAATCGGCATCGGATTTTTCTTTACCCTTCTCAGTCACCAGGAAGCGTTTGGTGGTCAGCAACAAATGACCGACCAGCAACAACGCGGCAGGCAGCATCAGTTGCAGCCACATCGCCTGCGTCGTCATCAGGACGAAGTGCACACCCAGCAATGCAATGAACAGCACACCGGTGACCGCCGCCCCCAGTCCCGCGCCAAGACGCGGCAGCAGCACGATCAGATAAATCGAGATCAGAGAGAACACGCCGAACTCGGCCCATGCGCCCCATGACGGCACGACAAAGAAGTCCTGCTTCAAAATACTGGACACAGAATGCGCCAAGGTCACAACCGGCGGCGTGACCGCCGACACGGGCGTAACTTGCGACGCACCGACACCCGCTGCTGTAGCGCCGATCAGCACGATCTTGTCCCGGTATTTTTCAGCGGGGATCTTGCCGGTCAACACATCATAGAAAGAGTCCACCTGGAATGCCGGACGGCCTTGTTGATCCGCGTAAAAATAGGTGTTCATGCGCAGTGCGGCGTCGGTCGCGATTTTCAGGTTGCCCACGCGCACGCCTTCACCCAGCATGACTTGAATGTCCTGCGGGCCGAGATTCAGGCTCTTTGCCGCCAGCATCAGCGACAGGGAAGGATAGAACTGGTCGTAGTAACTGATCACCAGCGGCTCAGTACGGATCGCCCCGTCCACATCCGGGGTCGCATTCAAGTGACCGAGCGCAAGCGCCTGCTGGCCCAACATGGGAATCGGCACCAAGGCATTGAATGCCGGGATCGGGAAAGCTGCTTCGGCCCCTCCCTGCACATTCATCAGGTTGTTCTTCAGCACGTAATCTGGCAACGGCGCATCCGGATTGCCCTGCGGTTCGCCCAGTTCGAAATACATGCCCAGCAGCACGTTATGGATCTGCCCCATGCTCTCGGCCAGCTTCTGGTCATTATCCAGATGCAGCAGAGCTTCCTGCATCAATCCCTGCAACTCAGTCCACTGCCCGGGATGTGTTTCTGCCAGATTCGTCCGTTCGAGCACGGCAGCGATATTCAGGATGTAATCCAGGCCCGCATCGACCTGCGGCTCAAAGAAAAGCGCGGTGTGCCCGATCACTTTTGGTTTGCCGACGGCCAGCACATCCAGCAACTTGCCCTGAATCTCGCGCGGCCACGGCCAACGTCCCAGATTGGCGATGCTCGCATCGTCGATAGCGATAATGGCGACCTTGTCACTCGGCTGGCGCGAAGAGGCCACCACTCCCCAGTCATAAGCTTTGCGCTCCAGACTTTGAATCAGATCGGTGTTGGCGCTGAATAGAAAGACCAGCACCACTACCAACGCAGTGAACCAGTCCGTCTTCCAAAACGACGCTTTTCTCATGTTTGCCCTGAGCTTATATTCAACTTTCGTGAACTTGCCGGGCAGATACTAAAACAAATTTGAAAGCCAATCCATACCTGATTGATTTATCAGCGCTTTGCCTCAGTGGACGACCGTCACAGGGAGCGCTGAAATTTCCAGCACTTTGGCTACCACCGATCCGAGCAGATGTTTGCCCAATCCGCCCTCACCGTGCGCGCCGATCACGATCTGGGCAGCACCTTGCTCTGCGGCATAACGAGTGATCGCCTCAGCCGGCTGCCCCTCGCTCAAATGGTACTGATACGACAACCCTGCCGCTTCCAGAACCTGGCGGGCTGCATGCAATGCCTGCATACCCTGTTCCCGCTCATAGTCGTCTATGGTCTCGGCGTCGATGAAGAGCTTCACGTTGCCGGTCGCCACACTCCGCTGCACATTGAGCAACACCAGTTGTGGCGGTTCGCTTAACGCCGCCGCAAGGCTTATCGCATATCGCACTGCATTCAAAGAATGCGGCGAACCATCCACCGGAATCAAAAACTTCATTTTTTTCCCCCTTGGCTATCCGTTCCGGCCGATACCATGCCCTCTGCCAAATCGCGCACTGCCACTTCAGTGCGACGCTTGCCTAACAATATCCCGATCAGCAACACCAATGTTGCGCAGCTCACGGGAACCAGCCAATGCAGATAGTGCACTGTCGCGATCAAAGAGCCGAGCAATGGTTCACCGACCAGCATCTCTCCTGCCACATACCCCAGCAAAGCGCCACCCGCATAGATAATGACCGGATAGCGGTCGATCAGCTTCAACACCAGCTGACTGCTCCAGGCGATCATCGGAATACTGACCAGCAAACCGAACACCAGCAACCACATATTGCCCTTGGCCGCTGCTGCCACGCCCAGCACATTATCCAGACTCATCACAAAGTCGGCGATGATGATGGTTTTAACGGCCCCCCAAAGATGCGCCTCGGCTTTTATTCCGTCTTCGCCATGCCCTTCATCTTCGGGAAGAATCAGCTTGACGGCCACCCACATCAGCAGAAATGCACCTGCCAGCTTGAGATAGGGAAGCGCCAGCAGGCCAACCGCGAACAAGGTCAGTACGATACGCAAGCCGATTGCGCCGCCCACTCCGTACAAAATGCCTTTTCTGCGCTGGGCTTCAGGCAGATTCCGGCAGGCCAACGCAATCACCACCGCGTTGTCCCCCGACAGCAGCAAATCGATCATGATGATCTTAAAAACATCCACCCAGAACTGGGGGGTCTGTATCATTTCCAACATATCATCCCTTCAACACCTTCTGCATCGTGCGCCCCATCTCGGCCGGATTGCGCGTGATGAAGATGCCGCATTCTTCCATCACCGCCAACTTGTCTTCCGCCCCGCCCTGACCGCCCGAGATGATCGCTCCGGCATGCCCCATGCGCTTACCGGGCGGTGCCGTGATACCCGCGATAAATCCGACCACAGGCTTCTGCATATTATCCTTGATCCAGCGCGCGCATTCTTCCTCGTCGCTGCCGCCGATCTCGCCCACCATGACCACCGCGTCAGTTTCGGGATCGTCATTGAACATCCGCAACACATCGATATGCTTCAGACCGTTGATCGGATCACCGCCGATGCCCACGCACGAGGACTGACCATAACCGAGCGCTGTCAGTTGCCCGACCGCTTCGTAGGTCAAGGTACCCGAGCGCGACACCACGCCGATACGACCCTTCTTGTGGATATGGCCCGGCATGATGCCGATCTTGATCTCGTCCGGCGTGATCAGACCGGGACAGTTCGGCCCGATCAACAAGGTCTTCTTGCCCTGCATCTTGTAACGGGTCTTGATCATGTCGTGCACCGGAATGCCTTCGGTGATACAGATCACCAGATCCAGCTCCGCCTCGACCGCCTCATCGATAGCCGCCGCCGCGCCCGCAGGGGGCACATAGATCACCGACACGGTCGCGCCAGTCGCCTGCTTGGCATCACGTACCGAAGCGTACACAGGTATTCCCTCGAACTCCTCACCCGCTTTTTTTGGATTCACGCCCGCAACGAAGCAGTTCGCCCCGTTCGCATAAGCCTTGCATTGCTGGGTATGGAATTTGCCTACCTTGCCGGTCATGCCCTGCGTGATGACCCGGGTGTCTTTATTGATGAGGATGCTCATTTCGCCTCCCTGGCTGCGGCAACAACCTTCTGCGCAGCATCTGCCATATCGTTACCGGAAATGATGGGCAAACCGGACTCGGCGAGTATCTTTTTGCCGAGATCGACATTGGTACATTCCAGACGCACCACCAAAGGCACGCTCAGATGCACCTGGCGCGCCGCAGCCAC
>WOZO01000029.1 GCA_011620315.1 Sideroxydans sp.
GCAAACAAAAGTTAGGGGCGCTTCTGAAAACGTGATTTATTCAGCGTCTCCCTAGCTGATACGGCTATCGCCTGCTCGGGACGGACGGCCTGCGGTGTTTACATCACCAGCATCTTCACCCCGATCAAGATCAACACCACCCCGCCAAACATCTCCGCCTTACTCTCCAGCCAGGTACCGCTCTTCTCGCCGATGCGCACCCCGATCCAACTGAACGCGAAAGTCGTCACGCCGATGATGGCGCAGGCCAAGTAGGCATTCACCTCCAGCAGCGTCAGGCTGAATCCGGCGGCCATGGCGTCGATGCTGGTGGCGATGGCTAGCAACAGCATCATCTTGTGGGTGAGGGCGGCGATGTCTTCTTCTATGCCTTCGTGCAGGCTCTCGTAGATCATCTTGCCGCCGATCAGTGCCAGCAGGCAGAAGGCGATCCAGTGTGCGTAATTTTCCACCCAGCCCAGTACGCCTTTGCCGCCGAGATAGCCGATGAAGGGCATGAGTGCCTGAAATGTGCCGAAGTAGAGGCCGACTTTTAGTCCTAGTCCTTTGGTGTTGCCTTTGGAGCCGAGTCCGATGGAGACGGCGAAGGCGTCCATACTGAGGGCGACGGCGAGGATGATGACTTCCAGCATGATGCGATGCTCCGGGGTTTGGTGATAAAGGGCGCGGATTATATGGGGAAGCAGGCCGGGTTTGATACGGCAACGCTCTTCGGCTATAATGCGCCCCGCAAATGAGCGGGATGAACATAGGGTTCGTCCCGCTTCTTTATAAGTACGCCCGCAATCCAGCTCGGGTGTATTGAAAGCCATTCAATCAAGGAGTTACACGTGTCGCAGACGAAACCAGCCATCCTAGTCCTAGCCGATGGAACGGTATTTCGCGGCATTTCTATCGGGGCTGATGGCAGCAGCGTCGGCGAGGTGGTGTTCAACACTTCGATGACCGGCTATCAGGAGATCCTCACCGATCCTTCCTATTGCAGCCAGATCGTCACCCTGACTTATTCGCATATCGGCAACGTCGGTTGCAATCCGGAAGACGTGGAGTCGAGCCGGGTGTTCGCCAGCGGCCTCATCATCCGCGACTTGTCGCAGACGGTCAGCAACTTCCGCAGCACGCAGTCCCTGCCCGAATATCTCAAGGCCAACAACGTGGTGGCCATCGCCGGCATCGATACGCGCAAGCTGACGCGCATCCTGCGCAGCAAGGGCGCGCAGAACGGTTGTATCGCCTCGGGCGACGACGTCGAGGCGGCGCTGAAAGCGGCCAAGGGTTTCGCCGGTCTGGCCGGCATGGATCTGGCGCAGGTGGTGACTTGCGACCGGCCCTACGAATGGACGCAGCGCGAGTGGAAGCTGGGCGAGGGATACCGGGATTCTGGATTCGGGATTCGGGATTCAGGGATTCGGGATTCAGGGATTCGGGATTCAGGGATTCGGGATTCAGGGAAAGGCGGAGCAGCGGGTGTTGCTGAATCCAGAATCCCGAATCCTGAGCCCTTCCATGTTGTGGCTTATGACTTCGGCGTGAAGCGCAACATCCTGCGCATGCTGGCCGAGCGCGGCTGCAAGATCACCGTGGTGCCTGCGAAGACGAGCGCTGAAGAAGTATTGAAGATGAAGCCGGATGGCGTGTTCCTGTCCAACGGCCCCGGTGATCCGGAGCCTTGCGATTACGCCATCGCCGCTGCGAAGAGATTCCTCGAAGTCGGTTTGCCGATGTACGGCATCTGTCTTGGGCATCAGATCATGGGCCTGGCCTGCGGCGCGAAGACCGTGAAGATGAAGTTCGGCCATCGCGGCGCGAATCATCCGGTGCAGGACACGGCGACCAAGCGCGTGATGATCACCAGCCAGAACCACGGCTTTGCGGTGGATGCGGCGACGCTGCCGGCCAATGCGCGCGTCACCCACGTTTCGCTGTTCGACGGCACGCTGCAAGGATTCGAGCTGACCGACAAGCCCGCGTTCTGTTTCCAGGGGCACCCGGAAGCGAGCCCCGGCCCGCACGATGTCGCCCCTTTGTTTGATCGCTTCATGGCGATGATGGAGAAGAAGTAAATGCCAAAGCGTACAGACATTAAGAGCATCCTGATCATTGGCGCAGGCCCTATCGTCATCGGGCAGGCCTGCGAGTTCGACTATTCCGGCGCACAGGCCTGCAAGGCGCTGCGCGAGGAAGGCTACCGCGTCATCCTGGTGAACTCGAATCCGGCGACGATCATGACCGACCCGAACATGGCGGACGCCACTTACATCGAGCCGATCACCTGGCAGATGGTGGAGAAGATCATCGCCAAGGAGAAGCCGGATGCGATCCTGCCGACCATGGGCGGGCAGACCGCGCTGAACTGCGCGCTCGATCTGGCCAAGCACGGCGTGCTGGAAAAATACAAGGTCGAGATGATCGGCGCGTCGCGCGAAGCCATCGACATGGCGGAAGACCGCGAGAAATTCAAACAGGCGATGACCCGCATCGACCTGGCTTCGGCGCGTTCCGCTATCGCGCACAGCATGGAAGAGGCGCTGCAGGTTCAGCAGGTGATGGGTTTTCCGACCATCATCCGTCCCTCGTTCACCATGGGCGGTTCCGGCGGCGGTATCGCCTACAACCGCGAGGAGTTCATGGAGATCTGCGAGCGCGGTCTGGAAGCCTCGCCGACCAAAGAGTTGCTGATCGAGGAATCTCTGCTCGGCTGGAAAGAATACGAGATGGAAGTCGTGCGTGACCGCAACGACAACTGCATCATCATCTGCTCCATCGAGAACCTCGATCCGATGGGCGTGCATACCGGCGACTCCATCACCGTGGCACCGGCGCAGACGCTGACCGACAAGGAATACCAGATCATGCGCGACGCGAGCCTCGCTGTGCTGCGCGAGATCGGCGTGGAAACGGGCGGCTCCAACGTGCAGTTCTCCGTCAACCCGCAAGACGGTCGCATGGTGGTGATCGAGATGAACCCGCGCGTGTCGCGCTCCTCGGCGCTGGCGTCCAAAGCCACCGGCTTCCCCATCGCCAAAGTCGCGGCCAAGCTGGCCGTCGGCTACACCCTGGACGAGTTGCAGAACGACATTACCGGCGGCGCGACCCCGGCTTCGTTCGAGCCGACCATCGACTACGTGGTGACCAAGATCCCGCGTTTCGCGTTCGAAAAATTCCCGCAGGCCAACGACCGTCTGACCACGCAGATGAAATCGGTGGGCGAGGTGATGGCCATCGGCCGCACCTTCCAGGAGTCGTTCCAGAAAGCCCTGCGCGGTCTGGAAGTGGGCGTGAACGGTCTGGACAGCAAATACGACGACCGCGACGCGATCTGCGCCGAACTGGGCAACCCCGGCCCGGACCGCATCTGGGCAGTGGGCGATGCTTTCCGTCTCGGCATGAGCGTGGAAGAAGTATTCAATGTCAGCAAGATCGACCCGTGGTTCCTGGTGCAGATCGAAGACATCATCAGACAGGAGCAAAGCCTGTCCGGCCGCACGCTGGAGAGCATCTCTGCCGACGACCTGCGGGTGATGAAGCGCAGCGGCTTTGCCGATGCGCGTCTGGCGAGGTTGCTGGACATCGATGATGAATCGGTGCGCGCCTATCGTCATGCGCTGAATGTGCGTCCGGTGTTCAAGCGCGTGGATACCTGCGCCGCCGAGTTCTCGACCAACACCGCTTATATGTACTCGACCTACGAGGAAGAGTGCGAATCGCAGCCGACCAATAACAAAAAGATCATGGTGCTGGGCGGAGGCCCGAACCGTATCGGTCAGGGTATCGAGTTCGACTATTGCTGCGTGCACGCCGCGCTGGCGATGCGCGAAGACGGCTACGAGACCATCATGGTCAACTGCAACCCCGAGACCGTTTCCACCGACTACGATACTTCGGATCGTTTGTACTTCGAGCCGCTGACACTGGAAGATGTGCTGGAAGTGGTGGCCGTCGAAAAGCCGGTCGGGGTGATCGTGCAGTACGGCGGTCAGACGCCGCTGAAGCTTGCGCACGGCCTGGCCAAGAACGGCGTGCCCATCATCGGCACTTCGGTGGATATGATCGATTGCGCGGAAGACCGTGCGCGCTTCCAGACCATGTTGCGCAAGCTGAGCCTGAAACAACCGCCAAACCGCACCGCCAGCAACGTGGCCGATGCGGTCGCCGGGGCAGCCGAGATCGGTTATCCCTTGGTGATGCGTCCCTCCAACGTGCTGGGCGGTCGCGGCATGGAGATCCTCCACGCGCAGAATGACCTTGAGCGTTATATGCGCGATGCCGAAGAGCTGGGCAAGACCTGGCCCGAGCGCATGCCCATCCTGCTCGACCGCTTCCTGAACGACGCGATCGAAGTGGACGTGGATGCGGTGTCCGATGGCCAGCAGGTCATCATCGGCGGCATCATGGAACACATCGAGCAGGCCGGCGTGCATTCCGGCGACTCGGCCTGTTCGCTGCCGCCGTATTCCTTGTCCGTTGCGATGCAGGACGAGTTGCGCCGCCAGACCGTCGCGATGGCCAAGGAGCTCAACGTGGTCGGCCTGATGAACGTGCAGTTCGCCATCCAGGGCGAGACGGTGTATGTGCTGGAAGTGAACCCGCGCGCATCGCGTACCGTGCCTTACGTTTCGAAGGCGACCGGTGTGCCGCTGGCGAAGATCGCGGCGCGTTGCATGGCCGGTCAATCGCTGGCAGCACAGGGCGTCACCAAGGAAGTCATTCCGCCGTATTTCTCGGTGAAGGAAGCCGTGTTCCCGTTCATCAAGTTCCCGGGCGTGGATGTGATCCTGGGGCCGGAGATGAAGTCCACCGGCGAAGTGATGGGCGTGGGCGATACTTTCGCTGAAGCGTTCGTCAAATCGCAACTCGCTGCCAGTGTGAAGTTGCCCAAGAGCGGCAAGGTCTTCATCAGTGTGCGCGAGGAAGATAAGGCGGGCGCAGTCGAAGTGGCGCGTTCACTGGTCGGTCTCGGCTTTACCGTCGTGGCGACACGCGGCACGGCGGCTGCCATCTCTGCAGCGGGTGTGGAAGTGGCCATTGTGAACAAGGTCGCCGAGGGACGCCCGCACATTCTCGACATGATCAAGAACGGCGAGATCAGCCTCATCGTCAACACAGTGGACAGTCGTCCTTCCGTGATGCGCGATTCCTATTCCATCCGACATGCGGCGCTGCAGGGCCGTATCACCTATTACACTACGATCTCTGGCGCGCGCGCCGCCTGTATCGGCATGCAGCATCTGGCCGAGTTGCAGGTCTATGACGTGCAGTCTTTGCACCGTCGTTTCAACTAAGGAAGCGTTTATTATGAGCAAAGTTCCATTGACAGTCGTCGGCGCCGAGCTATTGCGTCAGGAGCTGCACCGCTTGAAGACCGTCGAGCGTCCTTCCGTGATCAATGCGATCTCGGAAGCGCGCGCGCAGGGCGACTTGTCCGAAAATGCGGAATATGAGGCCGCCAAGGAGCGTCAATCGTTTGTTGAAGGCCGCATTGTCGAGCTGGAATTCAAACTGGGCAGCGCGCAGATCATCGACCCCAAAGCCCTGAGTACCGACGGTCGGGTGGTGTTCGGCACTACCGTGGTGATGGAAGACGTCAGCAACGGCGACGTGGTGACCTACCAGATCGTGGGTGAGGACGAGGCGGACATCAAGCACCGCAAGATTTCCATCAGCTCGCCGATCGCGCGTGCGCTGATCGGCAAGGTGGAAGGCGACATCGCCGAAGTGCAGGCACCGGGCGGCGTGCGCGAATACGAAGTCGTCGAGGTTCAGTACATCTAGTCGTGGCGGGCGGCGAGCTGCTTCTTGGTGAGCGGCTTGCCCTTGCGGCGCTTCGGGGCTTTGGTGATGGGGGTTTCCAGCGGACGGTAGACCACCAGCGTCTTGCCGATATGCTGCACCGGTCCCGCATGCAGAACGGTGCAGATCTCCTGCAGCATCGCTTCACGCGCTTCACGGTCGTCGCTCATCACCTTGATCTTCAGCAGGTCGTGGCTTTTCAGGCTGCGGTCGATCTCATCCAGCACGGCCGGGGATAAGCCGCCATTGCCGATCATTACGACAGGTTTAAGGGCATGGGCGCGGCCTTTGAGTGCCAGGCGCTGGGCGATAGTGAGATTTAGCATGTGTACTCCAGATTGGGGGCGCATTCTAGCAAAACGGGGGCATGTCCGCAGAAATTACGGATTCCTTTGGAGTTAATCGGTTGTTCGGTGTTCGTAGTGCGCTAATCTGCACATGACGCCCTTTATCAGGCACGAAGCAATGAAAGCATCAAAATCCAGCAAACAATGGATGCGCGAGCATGTGAACGATCCTTATGTGCAAATGGCGCAGAAGGACGGCTATCGTGCGCGCGCCGCTTATAAGCTGCTGGAACTGGACGAACGCGATCACCTGATCAAGCCCGGCATGGTGGTGGTGGATCTGGGCGCGGCCCCGGGCAGCTGGTGCCAGGTGGTGGCCAAAAAGCTCGGCGAACACGGCCGCATCATCGCGCTGGACCTGTTGCCGCTTGATCCCTTGCCGCGCGTGGAATTCATCCAGGGCGATTTCCGCGAAGAGAGGGTGTTGGCGCAATTGGAAGAAAAGCTGGATGGGCGGTCGATCAGCCTTGTAATTTCCGATATGGCCCCCAATATCAGCGGGGTCGTGATGGCGGACCAGGCGCGCGCCATGTATTTGGCTGAACTGGCGCTTGATTTCGCGGTCAGTCATCTCGCCCCCGGCGGCGCGTTCGTGGCCAAGGTGTTTCAGGGCACGGGTTTTGAGGAATACATGAAGTCGATGCGCACCCACTTTGCCAAAGTGGTCGCGCGCAAGCCCAAGGCATCGCGTGACCGCAGCAGTGAGCAGTATTTGGTGGGTTTGGGAAAGCTTGAGTAATCGGTGTTTACGTAGTCTAATGCGCTTTCGTTTTTCGCTCATATTTGAGGAGCAAGTGTGAATAATCTGTTCAAGAGTATCGGAATCTGGATGGTCGTGGCCATGGTGCTGATGACTGTTTTCAATCAGTTCAACGCGCGCCAGCAGCAGACGGCGCAAGTGCAACTGGATTATTCGCAATTCCTCGAAGCGGTGCGCTCGGGCCAGATCGAGAAGGTCACTATCGAAGGCCGCACGCTCAAGGCTGTCACGCCCGACGGAAAACGCATCACCAGTTTTGCCCCCAGCGATATCTGGCTGGTTTCCGATCTGCTCAAATACGGCGTGAAGGTGGAAGCCAAGCCGGACGAAGAACAGGGCTTCTTCACGCAAGTATTCATTTCGTGGTTCCCCATGCTGTTGCTGATCGGCGTGTGGGTGTTCTTCATGCGCCAGATGCAGGGCGGCAAGGGCGGCGGTGCGTTCTCGTTCGGCAAGAGCAAGGCGCGCATGCTTGATGATTCCAAAGAGCGAGTGACCTTCGCCGATGTGGCGGGCTGCGATGAAGCCAAGGAAGAAGTCTCCGAGCTGGTCGACTTTCTGCGCGATCCGGGCAAGTTCCAGAACCTCGGCGGCCGCATCCCGCGCGGCGTGCTGATGGTGGGCAGTCCCGGCACCGGCAAGACGCTGCTGGCCAAGGCCATCGCGGGCGAAGCCAAAGTGCCGTTCTTCTCCATCTCCGGTTCCGACTTCGTCGAGATGTTCGTCGGCGTCGGTGCCGCGCGCGTGCGCGACATGTTCGAGCAGGCCAAGAAACAATCTCCCTGCATCATCTTCATCGACGAGATCGACGCGGTCGGTCGCCAGCGCGGGGCGGGTCTGGGCGGCGGCAACGACGAGCGCGAGCAGACCTTGAATGCTTTGCTGGTGGAGATGGACGGTTTCGAAGGTTCGTCCGGCGTGATCGTGATCGCCGCGACCAACCGCCCCGACGTGCTGGATGCGGCTTTGCTGCGCCCGGGCCGTTTCGACCGTCAGGTAGTGGTGCCTTTGCCGGATATTCGCGGCCGTGAACAGATTCTGAAAGTGCACATGCGCAAAGTGCCGTGTGCGGAAGACGTGAAGGCTGACATCCTGGCGCGCGGTACGCCCGGCATGTCCGGTGCCGATCTGGCCAATCTGGTGAACGAGGCTGCCTTGTTTGCGGCGCGCCGCGGCAAGCGTTTCGTCGATATGGACGACTTCGAATCCGCCAAGGACAAGATCATGATGGGCAGCGAACGTCGCTCGGTGGTGATGCCCGAAGAAGAGCGACGCAATACGGCTTACCACGAGTCGGGGCATGCGCTGGTGGCCAAGTTGATGCCGAAGACCGATCCGGTGCACAAGGTCACCATCATCCCGCGCGGCCGTGCGCTGGGTCTGACCATGCAGTTGCCGTCCGAAGACCGTTACAGCATGGACAAGATCCGCATCCTGTCCACCATCGCGGTGTTGTTCGGCGGGCGTATCGCGGAAGAGATCTTCATGCACCAGATGACGACCGGCGCCTCCAACGATTTCGAGCGCGCCACCGACATGGCGCGCAAGATGGTGACGCAATGGGGCATGTCCGATGCGCTGGGTACCATGGTGTATGGCGAGAACGAGGGGGAAGTGTTCCTCGGTCGCTCGGTGACCACGCACAAGAACATCTCCGAGGCCAGCATGCAAAAGGTCGACGCCGAGATCCGCCGCATCCTCGACGAGCAATATGCGCTGGCGCGCAAGCTGATCGAGGAGAACCGCGACAAGATCGAAGCGATGACCAAGGCTTTGCTGGAATGGGAAACCATCGATGCGGACCAGATCGACGACATCATGTCCGGTAATCCGCCGCGTCCGCCCAAGCCGCTTGCGGCGGCGACACCGGCGGAACCGCCCAAGGATGAGACACCCACTGCGCCGGCAACCGGCGAGCCTGCTCAAGAGACTTGATACAGTTCTGAGTGCCGAGTGCACGGCGGATATCTTGGCACTCGATACTCGATACTCGGCACTCGGCACTCATGCTTTTCCACTGCGGTTCATTCACCCTAGACCTGTCCCGTCCGAAAGTGATGGGCATCGTCAATGTCACACCCGATTCCTTTTCGGATGGCGGTCGCTATGATTCATTTTCCAATGCCATCGAGCATGCGCATCAACTGATCGAAGACGGGGCTGACATGCTCGATATCGGCGGCGAGTCCACCCGCCCCGGTGCGGCAGCGGTGAGCGAGCAGGAAGAGCTGGATCGCGTGTTGCCGGTGATCGAGGGGCTGCGCGGCATCGCGGTGCCGGTCTCCATCGATACCTGGAAGCCGGTCGTGATGCGAGCCGCGATCAGGGCTGGGGCGAGCATGGTCAACGACGTGAATGCCTTGCAGGCGGAAGGTGCGCTGCAAGCAGTCGCGGCAACGGGCGCAGCCGTGTGTCTGATGCACAAGCAGGGTACGCCGCAGTCGATGCAGCAGCAGCCGGATTACGCGGATGTCGTTGTGGAAGTCGCGGACTTTTTGAAGCGGCGCATGGCGGTCGCAGTAGAGGCGGGTATCGGACGCGAGCGCATCGCAGTTGATCCCGGCTTCGGGTTCGGCAAGACGCTGGCGCATAATCTGGCATTGCTGCGCGGATTGGAGGCATTTTCTGCGCTGGGTGCGCCGCTGCTGGCGGGTGTGTCGCGCAAATCGATGCTGGGTGCTATCACCGGACGCGGTGTGACGGAGCGTCTGGCGGCAAGTGTGGCTGCGGCGATGCTTGCCGTGCAGCGCGGAGCTGCCATCGTGCGAGTGCATGACGTCCGGGAGACTGTCGATGCACTGAAGATTTTGAATGCTGTGAACGAGGGCTGATATGAGCAGAAAATATTTCGGAACCGATGGCGTGCGCGGCAAGGTGGGGGAACATCCCATCACGCCGCAGTTCGTGATGCATCTGGGCTACGCGGCGGGCAAGGTGCTGGCCAAGGCGAAACATTCGCCCGGCGAACGTCCTGCAGTATTGATCGGCAAAGACACGCGCATCTCCGGTTACATGCTGGAATCGGCGCTGGAGGCCGGTCTGATTGCTGCGGGTATCGATGTGTATCTGGCGGGACCGATACCCACTCCAGCGGTCGCCTATCTGACGCGCGCGCTGCGTTTGCAGGCGGGCGTGGTGATCTCCGCCTCGCACAATCCTTTTGAAGATAACGGCATCAAATTCTTTTCGGGGAACGGTACCAAGTTGCCGGACGAGGTCGAACATGCCATCGAGGCGGCGCTGGACGAGCCGATGCTGACCAATGCTTCCGATGCACTGGGCAGGGCCAAGCGCATCGATGATGCGGTCGGGCGCTACATCGAGTTCTGCAAGAGCACTTTCCCCAACGAGATGAATCTGCGCGGCATGAAGATCGTGGTGGATTGCGCGCATGGCGCGACCTATCACATCGCGAGCCCTGTGTTCCACGAGTTGGGCGCTGAAGTCATCGTGATCGGCGCAGAGCCGAACGGCTTGAACATCAATGACGGTTACGGCGCAACCAAGCCGCAGAATCTGCAAAAGGCGGTGGTCGAGCACAAGGCCGACATCGGCATCGCGCTGGACGGCGATGGCGACCGGCTGGTGATGGTCGATGCATCTGGCAAGTTATACGACGGGGATCAGCTGCTGTATGTCATCGCCAGGCAGCATCATGCCGAAGGCACGATGAAAGGCGGCGTGGTCGGCACGCTGATGACCAATCTCGCCTTCGAGCATGCCATGCAGCATCTGGGCATCCCGTTCATGCGCGCCAAGGTGGGCGACCGCTATGTGATGGAGATGCTGCAGCAGCAGGGCTGGCAACTGGGCGGCGAGAACTCGGGACACATCATCTGTCTGGACAAGCACAGCACCGGCGACGGCATCGTCTCGGCGTTGCAGGTGCTGCATGCTTTGCGCATGAAGAAGCAGTCACTGGCCGAAGCGGCAGGCGACCTGCACATGTATCCGCAAGTGCTGATCAACGTGAAGATGGCCAAGAAAGAAGACCTGTCGAACCATCCCAAGGTGAAACATGCAGTGGACACTGCCGAGGTCATGCTCGATGGCAAGGGGCGTGTGCTGCTGCGTCCGTCTGGTACCGAGCCCTTGTTGCGCGTGATGGTCGAAGGCGAGGACGGTGCCAAGGTGCATCTGTGTGCGGAGAAGATCGCGGAAGCGGTCAAAGCTGCAACGGCCTAGCAGCCTGTCGGACTACCCCACCAAAACTATCATAAAGACAGCAGCAAAC
>WOZO01000233.1 GCA_011620315.1 Sideroxydans sp.
CGAAACCATGCGCCGCGACTTCGTGGCCAACGTCTCGCACGAGTTGCGCACGCCGCTCACGGTGGTGAACGGCTTCGTCGAGACACTGCAGGACATGCCCAGTCGCGACAACGATATGGCACAGCGCGCTTTGCATCTGATGAGCGAGCAGACCAGCCGCATGGAGCATCTGGTGGATGATCTGCTGACTTTGTCGCGGCTGGAAGACGACCAGAACAGGCTGCGCGAAGAGACGGTGGATGTGGGAACGCTGCTGGATGAAGTTGTGCGTGACGGAAAACTGCTGAGCAACAGCAGGCATCGCATTGAATTGCAGGAAAATTGCGGCGCGAACCTGAACGGTAGCCGCGAAGAATTGCGCAGCGCTTTCTCCAATCTCGTCAGCAACGCCATTCGCTACACGCCGGATGGCGGCAATATCGATGTGTGCTGGTCGCTGCACGACGGACATGCGGTATTTGCGGTGAAGGACAGCGGCATCGGTATCGCCCAGCAGCATATCGCCAGACTTGCCGAACGTTTCTACCGCGTGGACCGCAGCCGTTCACGCGAGACAGGCGGTACCGGTCTGGGGCTTGCCATCGTCAAACATGTGGCGATGCGTCACCATGGGCGGTTGCGGATCGTCAGCGAGGAAGGCCAGGGCAGCACCTTCTCCATCATCTTCCCCGTTGCCCGCGTGCAGAACTGAGTGCGCAGTATCAGGCGGCTTTGAAACTGACGCGCTCGTAATCCACGCCGCGCTCCACGCTGATGCCCAGCTTGATCTTCTGCTTGCTGCGGTCGGCCAGCGTCAAATCGATTTCCCGTCCCGCCTGGAACCAGTTGCGCGGCATCACCAGACTGGCCGGGATGCGCAGTTTCTCCATGGCCGGCAGCATCACGCAGGGTGCGGATCCGGACATCAGCATGGCTTGCGACGATTCGGCGGCGTTGGCGATCACGGCTTGCGGCTGGCCGGGCAGGTAATGCACCGTCACGTAGAGCTGGCCGCTGTGCGCCACTTCGATGTGGTCGATCACGCCCGCCTTGTGCGCCGGGTTATCCGCGGTGAATATGCTGATGATGTGATGCGCGGCCAAACGGTCGCCCGTCGGGGAGTGCCTTAGCAGGCGACCGCGCAGCAGCGTGTTCTCTTCCACCAGCCACTCCTCGGGCAGGAAACCCAGTTCTTTCAGTTCGTGGTGTCCGGTCTGGTCCAGCACGCGGCCGAAGGTGGCGATCTGGGTTTGCGCATCCTGCATGGATTTGCCAATATCTTTCACCGGCTTGAAAGGTCTGCCCGCGATGTGCGAGTAGATCTTCTCCAGGCCGACGCACATGAGCACCGAGCTTGTTTCGCGCGGCATCTCCACCAGCGTGTCCGCTCTGGCTTCGCACCAGCACTGGTGCAGTTTTCCCAGCAGGTCTATGCATTCCTTGCCGGGCAAGTCGGTGGACAGTTCCACTTTTTTCGGTGTCTGGCCCTGCTGCAGCAGGATGGTCTTGATGCGGATCTGTTTTGACAGCGGCACCATCGGTAGGCAGCGCATGCCGGCCGAAGCGCGGGCGTGCGCGGCGGATTGCAGTCCGCGATAGCCCTCCAGATCCACCACCAGCGGCGGCGCATCTTCCTTGGTGGCGGTGCAGCGCGGCATCAAGGTGAGCGTGTCCGCCCACAACAACAGCCAATGCTCGGCGGTACGCCTCTGCTCGCGCGTCAGGTTCTGCAAACGGGTGCGATGCATCAGCAGCGTGCTCAGATAAAGCGTCTGGCAACTGAGCGGGAACTTGTCGTGGAAATGTTCGTCCTTGACGGTCTCGTTCTGCTGTCCGGACGACTCGATGTTCAGATACAGCGCATGGAATTGCTGCCATGTGGCGCGATCCGGCTCGTACCCGGCGCGGGTGAATTCGACGATCCGCTGCATGCCGTAATACAGGCTGCGTTGCCACAGCTTGGCGCGCCGTTTCTCCATTTGCACATCGCCGGCTGCCGCGCTTTGCAGACAGCGCAAGTATCCGTTCAGCATGGCTTGCCACAGGCTGACGAGCGCGGTCAGCAGCAGGTGTTCGTCATCCGTGAGCGGCAGCGGTTTGCCGATGAGGCGTTTGGAAAAGTCGCTTTGCAGTTGCGCGACGGGCTCGCGCAACATTTCGAGGATGGCGAGGCGCAACTCGCCCTTCATTGCATAGCGGTTCAGTTCGTCGATCTGCTTGCGCAGATTGCCCTGCGCGATGCCGATATTGGTCAGTTGCAGCTGGCTCAACCACTTCCTGCAACCTTCGGCATCATGGAATGCCGGTTTTGCCAGATCGTCAGTCGGTTCCAGGGACAGCATGCTCACCCTTTCTATAGCAACACGCGCTCGATACCGCCCTCGTTGGCCAGCATCACGTATTCCGCCTGCCAGTTGGCACCCAGCAGATGTTTGGCCATTTCCACCACGATGTAATCGGCACCCGCGTTCACGTCGCCAGAATAGCGTGACAGCCCCTGCTGGCAGGCGGGGCACGAAGTCAGTATCTTCACTTCCCCTTCGTAGTCGTCGGCACGCAAAGCGTCGCTGCCTTTGCGCAATTCCTCTTCCTTGCGGAAGCGCACCTGCGTCGCGATGTGGGGCAACGAGACGCCGAAGGAACCGGCCTCGCCGCAACAGCGGTCGTTCAGCGGCACTTCGGTCGCCATCAGCGTCTTCACCAAATCCAGCGACTTGTGCGTCTTCATCGGCGTGTGGCAAGGTTCGTGGTACATGTAGCGCACGCCGGTCGCCTGCTCCAGTTTTACGCCTTTCTCCAGCAGGTACTCGTGAATGTCGAGCAGGCGGCAGCCGGGGAATATCTTGTCGAACTGGTATTGCAGCAACTGGTCCATGCACGTGCCGCAGGACACGATCACCGTCTTGATATCCAGATAGTTCAGCGTGTTCGCCACGCGGTGGAACAACACGCGGTTGTCGGTGGTGATCTGGCTGCCCTTGTCGGCATGACCCGAAGCGGTCTGCGGATAACCGCAGCACAGATAACCGGGCGGCAGTACGGTGATCGTGCCCAGGTTGTAGAGCATGGCTTGAGTCGCCAGTCCCACCTGCGAGAACAGACGCTCGGAACCGCAGCCGGGGAAATAGAACACCGCTTCCGATTCTTCGTTCAGCGTGTGCGGATTGCGGATCACCGGCACGATGGTGTCGTCCTCGATGTCGAGCAGCGCGCGCGCGGTCTTCTTCGGCAATCCGCCCGGCATCGGCTTGTTAATAAAGTGGATCACCTGCGCCTTCAGCGCCGGTTTGCCCACCGTTGCCGGCGGATGCTGCGTCTGCCCGTTGAGCAGGCCGAACTGCTTCGCCAGGCCGTGTGCCCAGCGCTGCCCCTTGTAGGCCCACTCGATCATCACCTTTCGCACAGTCTTGATGGTGGCCGGATCGGTGGCATTGAGGAACAGCATCGAGGTCGCGGTGACCGGATTGAATTTCTTCTGGCCCTGCTTGCGCAGGAAGTTGCGCATCGAGACCGACACGTCGCCGAAATCGATGTCGACCGGGCAGGGCTTCTCGCAGCGGTGGCACACGGTGCAATGGTCGGCCACGTCGTTGAACTCGTCGAAGTGGCGGATGGATACGCCGCGCCGCGTCTGCTCCTCGTACAGGAAGGCCTCAATCAGCAGCGAGGTGGCGAGGATCTTGTTGCGCGGCGAATACAGCAGGTTGGCGCGCGGCACGTGCGTGGTGCACACCGGTTTGCACTTGCCGCAACGCAGGCAGTCCTTGATCGAATCGGAGATGTCGCCCAGTTCGCTCTTCTCCAGGATCAGGCTCTCCAGTTCCATCAGGTTGAAGCTGGGGGTGTAGGCGCGCTCCAGATTGCTGCCCGGCATCAGTTTGCCGCGGTTGAAGCGCCCGTCCGGATCGACCTTGTGCTTGTAGGCGATGAACGGCGCGATCTCCTTTTCGTCGAGGAAGTCGAACTTGGTGATGCCAATGCCGTGTTCGCCCGAGATCACGCCGCCCAGGTCTTTCGCCAGCTGCATGATGCGGTCCACCGCGCCGTTCGCCTGCTGCAGCATGGCGTAGTCGTCGGAGTTGACCGGGATGTTGGTGTGCACGTTGCCGTCGCCGGCATGCATGTGCAGCGCTACGAACACGCGGCTCTTCAGCACTTGCTGGTGGATGGCGGTGCACTGCTCCAGGATGAGCTGGTAGGTGCCGCCGCTGAAGATATGGCGCAGCGGCTCGCGCAGTTCGCGTTTCCACGAGGCGCGGATGCTGTGGTTTTGCAGTGCATGGAAGACTGTCAAGTGCTGAGTGCCGAGTGCTGAGTGCTGCGCCGCCTCCTCATCACTCAGTACTTTGAACTCGGCACTCTCGACGCTCGCGTCGAGGTTGTTCAGCAGCCAGCCCCAGCGGCTGCGCACCTCGGTCAGCAGCTTGTGTGCCGCCTGCGGGCGCTCGCCCAGCAACTCGGCATCGCCCAGTTGCGCGTCGTCCTGATAGTGCAGCGGCAATTCGCCGGTGAAGAATTCCTTCAGCGCATCCAGCAGTTTGAGTTTGTTGTGCAGCGACAACTCGATGTTGATGCGCTCCACGCCGTCGCAATAGTCGCCCATGCGCGGCAGCGGGATCACCACGTCCTCGTTGATCTTGAACGCGTTGGTGTGTTTGGCGATGGCGGCGGTGCGCGCGCGGTCCAGCCAGAACTTCTTGCGCGCCTCGCTCGATACCGCGATGAAACCTTCGCCGTGGCGCAGGTTGGCCAGCCGCACGATCTCGGACGCCGCCGCCCCTACCGCCGCTTCGTCGTCGCCGACCACATCGGCGATCAGCACCATCTTCGGACGTGTGCCGCGTTTTGATTTGGTAGCGTAGCCGACCGCTTTCAGATAGCGCTCGTCCAGATGTTCCAGACCGGCCAGCAATACTTTCTTGTCGGCACGATTGTCGAGCAGGGTGGTGATCTCGACGATGGCAGGGACAGCTTCGCGTACCTGACCGAAGAATTCCAGACACACGGTGCGCGTGTGCTGATGCGCACGGTGCAACACAAAGCGCGCCGAAGTGATGATGCCGTCGCAGCCTTCTTTCTGGATGCCGGGCAGGCCGGACAGGAACTTGTCGGTCACGTCCTTGCCGAGGCCGGTCTTGCGGAATGCGCTGCCCGGGATGGTCAGGGTCACCGGCTGGCCGGACAAGGGTTTGTCGTGGCGGTCGTAACGGCTGATGCGGAAGGTCGCATGCTCCGCGTCGTGGATCTTGCCGAAGTTGTGGTCCATGCGTTCGACCAGCATCCAGCGCCCGTCCGGCGCGACCATCTTC
Source organism: Sideroxydans sp. (assembly GCA_011620315.1). Classification (GTDB taxonomy): domain Bacteria; phylum Pseudomonadota; class Gammaproteobacteria; order Burkholderiales; family Gallionellaceae; genus Sideroxyarcus. The sequence continues at coordinate 5,289 of WOZO01000233.1, forward strand.
CACGACACCAGATTGTCCAGCGCGGTGCCCCATAGCACGGCTTTCTTGCCGCCCGCGTTCATGGCCACGTTGCCGCCTATGCAGGATGCATCCGCCGAAGTCGGGTCGACCGCGAACACCAGATCGGCCGCTTCCGCCGCTTCCATTACGCGCCGTGTCACCACGCCCGCGCCGCAATGGATGGTGGCGTACGGTTCGCTGTGCCCGGGCAAGACCATGGGTTCAACGGCCGAGATCGCATCCAGCTTCTCGGTGTTGATGACCACGGAATATTTGTCCAGCGGCACGGCACCGCCGGTGTAGCCGGTGCCGCCGCCGCGCGGGATGATGGTCAGGCCGAGTTCGATGCAGGCGCGCACCAGCGGCGCGACCTCGTCCTCGTTGTCTGGGTTGAGCACCACGAAGGGATATTCCACGCGCCAGTCGGTGGCGTCGGTGACATGTGAGACGCGCGCCAGTCCATCGAACTGGATGTTGTCGCGGCGGGTGATGCGGGATAGGGCGCGCAGCGTGCGCTTGCGCAGCTTGAGCGTGGTCTCGAAATCCTCGGCGAAACTTTCCACCGCGGCGCTGGTGAGTTCAAGCAGACGCTTGACCACTTCGTTGTCCTGACGACGCGCTTCAATCGCGTTCAGGCGGTGGTGCAGCGCACCGATCAAGGCACGGCGGCGCTTGCGGTTGGAGAGCAGGTCGTCTTCCAGATAGGGGTTGCGCGTCAGGACCCAGATGTCGCCCAGCACTTCGTACAGCATCTGCGCCGAGCGCCCGGTGCGGCGTTCCGCACGCAGGGTGTTGATGATCTCCCAGGCTTCGTCGCCGAGCAGGCGCAGCACGATCTCACGGTCGGAGAAGGAGGTGTAGTTGTAGGGTATTTCACGTAAACGCGCGTTCATGCAGGTCGCCCCAGTTACAAGGCGCGCATTCTACCCGAATGTGCTGCCGTACTCGACCCCGACGCGCATATGGCGTTAGCATTCAGGACATGGAATCCGCCCCTGAAAATACCCGCCGCGTGTTCTTTGCCCTGTGGCCAGAACAGGCGGAGTGCGCGGTGCTGGCCGACTGGCAAGCACCGTTGCGTGGACTGTGTGGCGGCAAGATGATGCGCACGGCTACTTTGCATTGCACACTAGCCTTTCTGGGGGAGGTCGCGGAACACCGTCTGGAAGCCCTGCAACTGGCTGCACAGGAGGTGGTTTTCCGGCCTTTTGCAATCACATGGACAGCCGCGCATTACTGGGGGCATAACCATATCGTCTATGCCGCCCCAGACGAAACCCCGCCCGCGCTCAGCGATCTGGTGATGTCATTGCAGGACATCCTGCGCACGCATCGCTTCCGTTTCGAAGAGCGACCCTACAAAGCGCATGTCACCCTGCTACGCCATGCGCAATGGACGGATGCCCCGCTGCCGCCCATGCCGTCAGTGGCCTGGCGTTGCCGCGAATTCGTGCTGGTGCAATCGCTGGGCGATGCGCAGGGTGCGCGTTACGAAGTGCTGTGCCGCTTCGGTGCGCGGGCATAGAATGACGCGTACCTTGGGAGGGAAGACATGCTCTACGCTTTCACGCTGAACAACGGTCGCCTGGCGCGCTTGATGATCGAGCCGGAAACCGATCTGGCCGCGCTCGATCCGGTGTGGATCGACATGCATGGCGCGACCGATGAGGAGGTGGCACGGGTGGAGCAGGCCTACGCGTTGACCTTGCCCAGTCCCGAGCATTTGCGCGACATCGAGGCCAGCGCGCGTTTCTACGAAGAAACAGGCAGACTGCATCTGCGTTCCGATTTCCTGCTGGGTACCGAGAGCCATGCACACAGCGTGGCGGTGGCGTTCGTGTTGGCGGGCGGGACGCTGATCAGCATTCACGACGAAGACCTGCCTATCTTCAGGTTATTGCGCATCCGTCTGCATGCCGAATCCGGGCCGATGGAGAATAGCCGCGATGTGCTGATCGACCTATTCGGCATGGATATCGAGTACTCCGCCGATGCGCTGGAAGAGGTCTATGTCGATCTGGGGCGGGTGAGCCAGAGCGTGCTGAACGACACCCTGAGCGATGCCCAGGCGCGCGAGGCGCTGGCCGAGATCGCCCATGCCGAGCACGTGAACGGGCGCATCCGCCGCAACGTGATGGATATCCGACGCGCACTGTCTTTCCTGCTGCGTACCAAATCGCTGAACCCCGCGCAGATCGACGAGGTGCGCCAGATCCAGCAGGATATCGATTCTCTGGACGGTCACACTGCCTTTTTGTTCGACAAGATCAACTTCCTGATGGACGCCGTGATCGGCTTCATCAACATCAACCAGAACAAGATCGTGCGCCTGTTCTCGGTGGTGTCGGTGGCCCTGTTGCCGCCCACGCTGATCGCGTCCATCTACGGTATGAATTTCCAGTTCATGCCGGAACTGCACTGGGAATTGGGTTACCCGTTTGCGCTACTGCTGATGGCGCTCACGGTCGGCGTGCCGCTGTTGATATTCTGGCGCAAAGGCTGGTTGAGATAAGCTATGCGCATCTGGTCGCTGCACCCGCAACATCTGGATGCCAAGGGGTTGGTCGCTTTGTGGCGCGAGACCTTGCTGGCGCAGAAAGTGTTGCGCGGCGAGACCAAAGGTTATCGCCATCACCCGCAGTTGCAGCGCTTTCGCGCGCACCCCGAGCCGCTGGCCGCCATCGCCGACTACCTGCGTGCAGTGCAACGCGAAGCCGAGCGGCGTGGAAATAAGTTCGACGCCGGCAAGATCGGGCCGATGAGCACACGCAGGAAGATCACGGTCACGCATGGGCAGGTTGCATACGAGTTGACGCATCTGCGCAACAAGCTGCAGGTGCGAGATGCGGAGGCATTGGCGCGCTTGCAGATGTTCGAGCAACCGATGCTGCATCCGCTATTCAGAGCGGTAGCAGGGGAAGTGGAAGCTTGGGAAGTCGTCTAGGCTTGCGCAGCCAGTAGCTTGTCGATGCACCAGCTCGCCGCCGCGAATCCCATGCTGGCTGTCACCGTCACCGCCGAACCGTAACCCGAGCAACTCAGGTCGGCGGTCGAGCAAGCCGCACCGCGCTGCGACGGTTCTTCCAGATAGATGCAGGTCACGCCGAACGTGCCGTTGCTGCGCGGGTGGATGTTGAAATCCTTCTTCAGCAAGGTGCGGATGCGCGCCAGCAGCGTATCGTGCGTGGTGCGCGCCAGATCGTCGCGGCGCAACTTCAGCGCATCGCGCTTGCCGCCCGCCGCACCGCACACGACGAGCTTCATCTTGTTGAAACGCGCATGCACGATCAGCGCCGCTTTCACTTTCGTCTCGTCGCAGGCATCGATCACCGCATCGAAGCTGTCGGCTGGCAATAGCTGCTGCATGTTCTCTTCGCTCAAAAAATCATCCACCACCGTCACCCGGCAAGCGGGATTGATGTCCGCGATGCGCGTCTTGAGCGCCTCTGTCTTGGCCATGCCCAGTGTGCTATCCAGCGCCTGTATCTGCCGGTTCACATTCGATACCGCCACATGGTCGAAATCGATCAGCGTGAGCTGGCCGATGCCGCTGCGTGCCAGCGCCTCCACCGCCCAGGAACCCACTCCGCCCACGCCGACGACAGCGACACGCGCCTTGTGCAAAGCGATGCGTGCGCCGTCGCCGTACAGGCGGTCGAGGCCGCCGAAGCGGCGTTCGTGAAGGTCGTCGAGGGGATGGCGGTGCGGCATATCAGCGGGTCACGGGAAGGTCGGGGAGCGCGGAAGATACATTCTCCGTCGTGATGCGTGCAATCTCTTCGATGCTCATGCCGCGCAGACCGGCCAGCGTCTGCGCGATGCGCGCGATGTACTCCGGCTTGTTCGGCTGGCCGGGTTCGAGGAAGTCGGGCGGGATGTCCGGCGCATCCGTTTCCAGCACGATGCTCTCCAGCGGCAGGGTGGCGGCGAGTTCGCGCAGTTTGGTGGCGCGGCTATAGGTCATCGCGCCGCCGAAACCGAGCTTGAAGCCGAGCTTGATGAATTCATCCGCCTGCTGGCGGCTGCCGTTGAAGGCGTGCGCGATACCACCCACCACCCTGTGCTGGCGCAAGTGCTTGAGGATCACATCCTGCGCGCGGCGGATATGCAGCAACACCGGCAGGTCGAATTCCTTTGCAAGCTTGAGTTGTTCGACGAAGAAATGTTCCTGCCGTGCGCGGTCGAAATGGTCGATGAAGAAATCCAGCCCGATCTCGCCGATGGCGACGGGGCGATGTTGTTGCAGCAGATCGCGCAGTGCCAGCAAGTCGTCCGGCATCGCATCGTCGGTGTACATCGGATGGATGCCGTAGGCGGGCGAGCAGGACGGGATGCGTTCACACAATTCGCGCACGATAGCGAAGTTGCCGCGCGCCACCGAGGGCACAACGATACGACGCACGTCGACATCCTGCGCGGCACGCACGATATCCGCCTGTGTGTCGCCGAACTCTTCGGCGTCTAGGTGGCAGTGGGTGTCGATGAACTTCATCGTGTGGCTTCCTTCTGGCATAGGGTGGTGTTGCGGGTGCACATGCCTGTTCGGGCAGGAATGACGCGTTATTCGCAGTCTGTGGCCATGTTAAACTCCGCGCACTATTTTTGCGAGATAACATCATGTCTGGAAACACATTCGGCACCCTGTTCACAGTCACTTCCTTCGGCGAATCGCACGGCGCAGCCATCGGCTGCATCGTAGACGGATGCCCTCCGGGCATGGAGTTGAGCGAAGCCGACATCCAGATCGACCTCGATCGCCGCAAGCCGGGCACCTCGCGCCACGTCACCCAGCGCCGCGAATCGGACACGGTCGAGATCCTGTCCGGCGTGTTCGAAGGCAAGACCACCGGCACGCCCATCGCGCTGCTGATCCGCAACGAAGACCAGCGCAGCAAGGACTACGGCAACATCGCCGACACCTTCCGCCCCGGCCATGCCGACTACACCTACTGGCAGAAATACGGCATCCGCGACTATCGCGGCGGCGGCCGTGCCTCGGCGCGCGAGACGGCAGCGCGCGTGGCAGCCGGCACCATCGCCAAGAAATGGCTGCACGAGAATTACGGCGTCGTTGTGCGGGGCTATCTGGAACAGCTGGGCGAGATCAAAGTGCCGTTCAAGAGCTGGGCGGAAGTGGTCGAGATAGGCAACAGCTTCTTCGTCGCCGACGCGAGCTACGTCGGACAGCTGGAAGACTACATGGACAACCTGCGCAAATCCGGCGACTCCATCGGCGCCAAACTCGCCGTGGTGGCTGCCAACGTGCCGGTGGGTTGGGGCGAGCCGGTGTTCGATCGTATCGATGCCGACATCGCGCATGCGCTGATGGGTATCAATGCGGTGAAGGGCGTGGAGATCGGTGCGGGTTTCGCCTGTGTCACGCAGAAAGGTAGCGAGCACGGTGATGAACTTACGCCGCACGGTTTCGCTTCCAATCACGCGGGTGGCATCCTCGGCGGCATCACCACCGGGCAGGACATCGTCGCGCGTTATGCCATCAAGCCGACTTCGAGCATCCGTATCGAACGCAACTCCATCAATAAGGCGGGGGAGGCGGTGAAGGTCTCCACCGAAGGGAGGCATGATCCTTGTGTGGGGATTCGCGCTACGCCGATCGCGGAGGCGATGGTGGCGTTGGTGTTGATGGATCATGCGTTGCGGAATCGGGGGCAGAATTCTGATGTGGTTTGTGAGACGGTGAAGATTCGTTAATTTATTCGAGGAGCATCATGACCGATTTTATTTGGAATATAGTGGCCCCCGAATTTGAGACAGTAGATTAAGCTGTAGTCCGAAGCGAAG
>WOZO01000125.1 GCA_011620315.1 Sideroxydans sp.
ATACGCAACCGTCTGCCAAGGGTTTGTTTCTATGATTCACCTTGTTGAGATTTTCCAATCGCCCAAGGAGGAAGTGATCATGTTGCAGCATCCTGAAATCAAATACCGGCCGTTCCCGGCCATCGATCTTGCCGACCGCCAGTGGCCGAGCCGCACCATCACCCGGCCGCCGATCTGGATGAGTACCGATCTGCGCGACGGCAATCAATCGCTGTTCGAGCCGATGGATGCCGAGCGCAAGATGCGCATGTTTCGCATGCTGTGCGAGATCGGCTTCAAGGAGATCGAGGTGGCTTTCCCTTCGGCTTCGGCAACGGATTTCAACTTCGTGCGCGGACTGATCGAGGGCGGGCATATCCCGCAGGATGTCACCATCGAGGTGTTGACGCAGGCGCGCGAGCACTTGATCAGGCGCACCATGGCATCGCTGCAAGGCGCGAAACGCGCCATCGTGCATGTGTACAACCCCATCTCTGAATCGTTTCGGGACATCGTATTCGGCATGAGCAAGGCCGAAGTCGTCGATATGGCGGTGTCGGCTGTGAAGCTGATCAGGCAGTTGGCCGAGGCGCAGCCGGATACGGAATGGATGCTTGAATACAGTCCGGAAACTTTTACGGCGGCCGAACTCGATTTCTCGCTGGAGATATGCAATGCCGTGACCGAGGCCTGGGGCGCGACGCCGGTTCGCAAAGTAATCCTCAATCTGCCCACTACCGTGGAGCTCGCCACGCCCAATGTCTATGCCGACCAGATCGAATGGATGCACCGACATCTGGCCCGGCGCGACAGCGTTATCCTCAGTTTGCATACCCACAATGACCGGGGTTGTGCCGTCGCGGCAGCCGAGCTTGCGCTGTTGGCGGGTGCCGACCGCGTCGAAGGCTGTTTGTTCGGCAACGGGGAGCGCACCGGCAATGCGGATATCGTGACGCTGGCGATGAATCTCTATACGCAAGGCATCCATCCCGGACTGGATTTTTCCGATATCGATGAGGTTGCGCGTACCGTTGAATATTGCAACCAACTGGCTATCCATCCGCGCCATCCTTATGCCGGCGATCTGGTGTTCACCGCTTTTTCGGGTTCGCACCAGGATGCGATCAAGAAGGGTTTTTCCGCCCAGCAGCCGGACGCGGTATGGCAGGTGCCTTACTTGCCGGTGGATCCCAGGGATGTGGGGAGGAATTACGATTCGGTGATCCGGGTGAACAGCCAGTCCGGAAAGGGTGGTGTCGCCTATCTGCTGGAGTCGGAATACGGCATCGTCATGCCGCGCCGCTTGCAGGTGGAATTTTCGGGCGTCGTGCAACAGCATGCAGACAGTCATGGCGGCGAGATTAGTGCCGCCGGGCTATGGGGGCTGTTCTCGGCAACCTATCTCGATCCGGTCGAGCCGATCCGTTACATTGGGCACCACTTGTTCGGGCATGGCGACTTGCAGGGCATTCGCCTGAATGTGGCGATCCATGGCGTGGCGCATTTGCTGGCGGGTGAAGGCAATGGTCCGATTGATGCTGCGGTGCATGCATTGCAAGGTGCGGGTGTCAACGTGCGGATTCGCAGTTATGAAGAGCGCTCGGTGGATGCCGGCGGTGAGGCAAGCGATGCACGTGCCTGTGCTTTTATGGAGGTGGTCAATGCGCAGGGGAATGAGGGATGCTATGGCGTGGGCATCGATGCCAATATCGTGACGGCATCCATCCGGGCGCTTGTGAGCGGCGCGAATCGGGCGGGAATATGTCCGGTCGGGCGGGATTTTGAAACAAGCACAGTTGCTTTGGATGGTGCATCCGCTGTGGCATAATCGCGCGCTTCTTCGGGAACATCAAATGAACAGCAAAACCTTATACGACAAACTCTGGGATTCGCATGTGGTGCGGCAGGATGCCGACGGCACCGCGCTGATCTATATCGACCGCCAATTGGTGCATGAAGTCACCAGCCCGCAAGCCTTCGAAGGTCTGAAGCTGGCGCAGCGCAAGCCGTGGCGCACAGCTTCGATGCTGGCCGTGCCTGACCATAACGTGCCGACCACCAACCGCGCCGCCGGTATCGCCGATCCGATCTCGCGCTTGCAAGTTGAGACGCTGGATGCGAACTGTGCCGAGTTCGGCATCGTCGAATTCAAGATGGGCGATATCCGCCAGGGCGTGGTGCACGTGATGGGGCCGGAGCAGGGCGCGACCTTGCCCGGCATGACTGTGGTGTGCGGCGATTCGCATACCAGTACCCACGGTGCATTCGCCGCACTGGCACACGGCATTGGCACTTCCGAGGTCGAACATGTGATGGCGACGCAGTGTCTGGTTGCCAAGAAATCCAAAGCCATGCTGGTCAAGGTTGAAGGCCTGCTCGGGCGCGGCATCACCGCCAAGGACATCGCGCTGGCGGTGATCGGCAAGATCGGTACGGCGGGCGGCACCGGCTATGCCATCGAATTCTCGGGCTCTGCCATTCGCGGCTTGAGCATGGAGGGCCGCATGACCTTGTGCAACATGGCTATCGAGGCCGGTGCGCGCGCCGGCATGGTGGCGGCTGACGATACGACCATCGAATACGTGAAAGGCCGCCCGTTCGCGCCGCAAGGCGAGAATTGGGACAAGGCCGTTGCCTACTGGAAGACATTGCACTCGGACGAGGGGGCGAAGTTCGACGCGACGGTGGAGCTGGATGCCGCGCAGATCAAGCCGCAAGTGACCTGGGGAACGTCGCCGGAGATGGTGACGGACATCAACGGTCGTGTGCCCGATCCGGCTTGCGCGCCCGATGCGGTCAGGCGTGGCGACTGGGAACGTGCTTTGCAGTACATGGGCTTGCAGGCGAACATGCCGATCACCGAGATCAAGGTGGACAAGGTGTTCATCGGTTCTTGCACCAATGCGCGTATCGAAGACATGCGCGAAGCTGCGGCAATAACCAAAGGAAAGAAAGTGGCGGCCAACATCAAGCTGGCGATGGTGGTGCCGGGTTCCGGCTTGGTGAAGGCGCAGGCCGAAAAAGAAGGCTTGGACAAGGTGTTCATCGAAGCCGGCTTTGAATGGCGCGATCCGGGGTGCTCTATGTGTCTGGCGATGAATGATGACCGCCTGGAGCCGGGTGAACGTTGTGCTTCGACTTCGAACCGCAACTTCGAAGGACGTCAGGGGCAGGGCAGCCGCACGCATCTGGTGAGTCCCGCGATGGCTGCAGCGGCAGCAATAGCGGGGCATTTTGTTGACGTGAGCAAATTGTGAAAGGAATGGATATGAAGAAATTCGTTGTGGGTGTTGTCGTTCTCGTGGCATTGGCCGGCTGCAATACGTTCAAGGGCTTGGGTGAAGATATTCAAAAGGGCGGACAGGCGATCGAAAAGGCTGCCACTAAATAATTATGCGCAAATTTAACTTGCTTGATGGTTTGGTCGTGCCGTTGGATCGTGCCAACGTGGATACCGATGCCATCATTCCCAAGCAGTTCCTGAAGTCGATCAAGCGTTCCGGCTTCGGTCCCAACGCCTTCGATGAATGGCGTTATCTGGATCACGGTGAACCGGGCATGGACAACAGCAAGCGTCCGCTCAATCCTGACTTCGTGCTGAACCAGCCGCGCTACCGGGGCGCCCAAGTGTTGCTGGCGCGCGAGAACTTCGGTTGCGGTTCGTCGCGCGAGCATGCACCGTGGGCATTGGAAGATTACGGTTTTCAGGCCATCATCGCGCCCAGTTTTGCCGACATTTTCTTCAACAACTGCTTCAAGAACGGCCTGTTGCCGATCAAGCTGGATGCAGCCATCGTTGACGAGCTGTTCAAAGCAGTAGCTGCGAGCGAAGGCTATAAACTGAAGGTCGATCTGGAGCGCCAGGTCATTACGACACCTGACGGAAAAGAGACCGCCTTCGAGGTGGATGCGTTCCGCAAGCATTGCTTGTTGAACGGTCTGGATGACATCGGTCTGACCTTGCAGCACGTGGCAGAGATCAAGGCCTTTGAGGCGAAGCATCGCGCCGCGCAGCCCTGGCTGTACGCATAATTATTTTTCGATTGGAAGAAAAGATGAAGATCGCAGTATTGCCGGGTGACGGCATCGGCCCGGAAATCGTGGCGCAAGCCGTGAAGGTGTTGAACGCGCTGAATATCGGCCTGCAAATGCAAGAGGCACCTATCGGCGGTGCCGGTTATGAAGCTGCGGGCGATCCGCTGCCGGATGCGACACTGGCGCTGGCCAAAGCGTCCGATGCCGTGTTGCTGGGTGCGGTGGGCGACTGGAAGTACGACAAGCTGGAACGACATCTGCGTCCAGAGCGCGGCCTGCTGCGCATCCGCAAGGAACTGAATCTGTTCGCCAACCTGCGTCCCGCATTGCTCTATCCCGAACTGGCTTCCGCTTCCACGCTGAAGCCGGAAGTGGTGTCGGGTCTCGACATCATGATCGTGCGCGAACTGACCGGCGACATCTACTTCGGGCAACCGCGCGGCATTTCCACCCTGGAGAACGGCGAGCGCGAAGGTATCAACACCATGCGCTACAATGAAACCGAGATCAAGCGCATCGGTCGTGTGGCTTTCGACATCGCCATGAAGCGCAACAAGAAGGTGTGCTCCGTGGACAAGGCCAACGTGCTGGAGACCACTGAATTGTGGCGTCAGGTGATGATCGAGTTGTCGAGGGAATATCCGGAAGTGGAGCTGTCTCACATGTATGTCGACAACGCAGCGATGCAGCTTATTCGCGCACCGAAGCAGTTCGATGTGATGGTGACCGGCAACATCTTCGGCGACATCCTGTCCGACGAAGCCTCGATGCTGACCGGCTCCATCGGCATGCTGCCGTCTGCCTCGCTGGATGCGAACAACAAGGGCATGTACGAACCCAGCCACGGTTCCGCGCCCGACATCGCCGGCAAGGATGTCGCCAATCCTTTGGCGACCATCCTGTCCGCCGCGATGATGTTGCGCTATACCTTCGATGATGAAGCGAATGCGGTGCGTATCGAAGATGCAGTGAAGAAGGCGCTTGCGCAAGGTTATCGCACTGCCGATATCTTCACCGAGGGCTGCAACAAAGTGGGCTGCGCCGCGATGGGCGATGCAGTGGTTGCGGCACTCTAACTTCAGAGTTAAGGAAATATCATGAAAGTCGGTTTGGTCGGTTGGCGCGGGATGGTCGGTTCGGTACTCATGCAGCGTATGCGCGAGGAGAAGGACTTCGACCTGATCGATGCGGTGTTATTCACCACTTCCAATGCGGGCGGCGAAGCACCTGCCGAAGGTCGCGGTGTGGCGTTGAAAGATGCCATGGACATCAACGAGCTGAAAATGATGGATACCATCATCTCCTGTCAGGGCGGTGATTACACGACCGGGATATTCCCGAAGTTGCGCGCGGCCGGTTGGGAAGGTTACTGGATCGATGCGGCTTCCACTTTGCGCATGGAAGACGATGCGGTGATCATTCTTGATGCAGTCAATCGCAATGTGATCGATGCGGCGCTGCAAAAAGGCATCAAGAACTACATCGGCGGCAACTGTACCAACAGCATCCTGCTGATGGGTTTGGGCGGTTTGTTCCATGCGGGGCTGGTGGAATGGGTTTCATCGATGACTTACCAGGCCGCCTCCGGGGCTGGCGCACAGAATATGCGCGAACTGCTGAGCCAGATGGGGGTTGCGCACGCCTCTGTCGCCAGTTTGCTGGCCGACCCCGAATCGCCCATCCTTGAGATCGACCGTGTGCTGACCGAGACCATGCGCTCCGATGCCATGCCCGTGGCGAATTTTGGCGCGCCGCTGGCCGGCAGCCTGATCCCCTGGATCGACAAGCAGCTCGACAATGGCCAATCCAAAGAAGAATGGAAAGGCAAGGCCGAGGTAAACAAGATATTGGGTACGACTTCCGTTATTCCGGTGGATGGGCTGTGTGTGCGTATCGGTGCGATGCGCAGCCACAGCCTGGCGCTTACGATCAAGCTGAATAAAGATGTGTCATTGGAAGAGATCGAATCGTTGATCAAGAGCGGTAATCCCTGGGTCAAATTCGTGCCGAACCAGCGCGAGTTATCCATGCGCGAACTGACACCGGCTGCCGTAACGGGAAAGCTGGATGTTGCAGTGGGCCGCGTGCGCAAGATGGAATTGGGCCCCGAGTATGTGAGTGCCTTTGTTTGCGGAGACCAGTTGTTGTGGGGCGCTGCTGAGCCGCTGCGTCGTATGTTGCGAATTTTGCTGGGCTAAAGGTAAAAATCCGGTTGATTACCGCTGGTTAGTGCCTGAATCTAGAGGGCAGGTGAGCTTGCATCACTAACCCTCTGATGTTAGTCTGAATATCGTCAGGGAAAGAATGAGGGTGGCAGTGTGCTGAAAACGATTCTAAAAACATCGGGCTATATTGCCTGCTTGCTGGTATCCGGTATCGCCAGTGCGACGGGTCTTGGTGGTATGGATGTCAGTTCCAATTTGGGACAACCACTGAAGGCGGAGATCGAGCTGGTCGCTGTGGATAAAGCGGACAGAAACAGCATTGTCGCCAAGCTTGCATCAGTAGAAGCATTCAAGGCAGCCGGTATCGACTACCCCTATGCGCTGCCTAAGTTGAAGTTTGCCATCATCAATCGTGATAGCGCCCAGCCGCGAGTGCAAATCACTTCTGTCCAGCCTGTGAATGAGCCCTTTGTCACGCTGCTGGTCGAGGTTGCCTGGCCTTCCGGCAAACTCATGCGCGAATACACTTTCCTGCTTGATCCGACCGATTTTATTATTGAGCCGCAAACTGAAACTGTAAAACCTGTCACGCCTGTTGTTTCGACACCTGCGGTTCTGAGCGAGCCGTTGCCTGTTGCGGCAGTTATGCCCGAAGCAGAAATCGCGCCGACCTCTCCGGAAATGCCGCTTGAAGAGGCTCCTGCTGCCGTAGAGGCTGAAGCCAGTGATGCGGAGCCTGCCGCTGCAGCGCCGGTGCCGGTGACTGAGGAAGTTGCAGCAATGCCTTCGGAGCCTGTGAAGGTAGAAGCCCCTGTGGTGGTTGAAGATGCTTTGAGCAAGGAAGAGGCGATTCCTGTGGCCGAAAGCACCAACATCAAAGTGGTGCGCGGCGACTCGCTGAGCAAGATCGCACTGAAAATCAAGCCTTCCGATGTCAGCCTCGAACGCATGCTGGTGGCCATGTATCGCGCCAATAGCGACGCCTTCATGGGCAGGAATATGAATCGCCTGAAAGCCGGCAAGATTATCCGCGTGCCTGATGCCGCAGAGATCGACGCTGTGCAGCAAGGCGAGGCGGATAGGGTTTACCGTGCGCAAGTGGAAGATTGGAACGCATATCGTCAGCAGCTCGCCTCTGTTCGTACTGAAGCACGCGAGCAAACTGCCCGGCAGGAAACTTCGGGAAAAGTGACTGCCGCAGTCACCGAGACAGTGGCAAGCAAAGAAGCGCCCACAGAAGTGCTGAAACTTTCCAAGGGCGAGGCGCCCGGAGCTGAAGTTGCAGGCGGTTCCGCCAGCAGCAAGGAAGAAGAATCCGTTGCCAAGGCCAAGGCGCTGAAAGAGGCGGAGGCTCGTACGGCACTGCTGGAAAAGAACGTCAAGGATCTGCAGCGTCTGGCAGAACTTAAGCAGCAAGCCGAAAAGTCGCAACAAGCCACACCTTCTCCTGAAGCGGGTGCTGCAACTGCTTCGATCAGTGCAAGTGCGCCTGTGACGGCGAAGCCTGTCGCCAAGCCTGCGCTTCCCGCGCCGGTAGCGGTGCCGCCGGTTGAGGTTTCCCTGATGGATAGTTTGTTGGGAGACCCGGTCTTGTTGGGTGGCGGTGCTGCCGGATTGATCGCTTTGCTGGGCGGTGGTTTCTGGCTGTCGCGCCGTCGCGGACAACCGGTCGCCAAGAAAGTCGCCGCATCCTCCGGTGCCCAAGACATCGGCAATTCTACCGGACGTATTGCCGAGCCGGTGATGCCTTCTCCGGACACGGGCGACTTTACCCGGCAGGCTGTGGATACTGCCGAGGAGTCTTCTTCCGATGAAGTCGATCCGATCGCCGAGGCTGATCTGTTCCTTACTTTTGGACGCGACGTGCAAGCCGAGGAAGTATTGAAAGAAGCGCTGAATTCGAAGCCGGGTGACGCGCAAATCATTCTCAAGCTGCTGTCGATCTACGCGACACGTAAGGATACGAACGCATTCATGACCTATGCGCGCCAGATCGAGGATTCCGGCAATGAAGCGGCCTGGCAGCAGGCTGCTGCAATGGGGCGCGAGCTGGAACCAGGAAATCCGTTCTACGGTGGAGAGGGTGAGGCAGGCGATGTCGCGCCGTCACAAGCAGAAGAGGCGGCCGAACCGGCAGTCGACTTCGATCTGGGATTCGGCACCCCGGCTACCGAGAAAGACGAGCCCAGCGCGCTGGATACCATGTTGATGGAAACTTTCGCGACTGGGGCGCGCGCGGAAGCCGCGCCGGTTGAGGACTCCCTGTCTGCAGTTGTGACGCAGCCGCAGGCGAAATCCGGCGAGACGACGACCATTCTCTCTCCTTCCGAAATGCAGGCCGCAAGTGAAGCCCCGATGGATTTCGATATTACCGGTGCAATGCAGGGTGCCAAGTCTGAAGTGGAAGAAGCGGCAGATGCGAATAGTGCCGGTTCGGCAACTTCTGACGATCTGATCTTCGATGTCACATCAACGCATCCGGGTGTTCCCGGTCGGATGGCCGAGGCAGCAGCTTCGGCTGGGCAAGCTTCACCTTCCGACGACTTGATGTTCGATATCACAGCCACTCACCCCGGTTTTCAAGCGTCGGCAGACTCGGCAAAGGCAGTTGAGCCTGCTGCATCGGAGGGGCTGGATGATCTGATGTTTGATGTGACATCAGGGCAGAGCGAGAAATCCGCTGCAGCACCCGCAGCGGAAGAAGCGACCGATGACGGCCTGACCTTCACGCTGGATATCCCGTCGGATTTCAAGCCTGATGAAGAGAAGCCATCGGCACCAGTGGACATCGGTTTGGGCGAGATCAGCCTGAATCTGGATGCGCTGGGTGGCAGCGAACAGCCCAATCCGGCAGGCGGGATTAAGGACGAGCGTTGGCAGGAAGTCGCAACCAAACTCGACCTTGCCAAAGCCTACCAGGAGATGGGCGATGGAGCAGGTGCGAAAGAGATACTGGATGAAGTGATGCGTGACGGCGATGAGCAGCAGCGGGCCAGTGCGCAAAGCATTCTTGACCAACTCTGAGCACATTGCATGAATACGACGGCAGCCATCACGGCTGCCGTTTTTATTTGAACGATTGGATAGGCAGATGCCCCATCCTGCGACACAGATACTTATCTGGATAACTCTGGCTATCTCGGCACAGGCTTTGGCCGCACCGGGCTTGCTTGTGATGACTTTCGTGCTGTTCATCGCGGCAGCGAAACTCAATTCTCGCCAACTTTTCAGTCTGATCCGTCGTACACGCTGGATATTGTTTTCCCTGCTGCTGATCTATGCGTACACCACGCCCGGCGTCGCGCTGCTGTCAGGCTTGGGGCGCTACTCGCCGACGCTGGAAGGGCTGTCGGATGGAATCATGCAACTGGGGCGCTTGCTGTCGATGCTTTCCGGATTGGCGATCCTGTTGTCGTTGCTGTCGGAGTCGCAATTCATCAGCGGCATCCATGCGCTGGCATATCCGTTGAACTGGTGCGGCGGTTCGCGAGAGCGCGTTGCCGTGCGGCTGGCTTTGACGCTGCAATATGCAGAGCCCACCATGCGCGATACTGCGGAAGACTGGCGGCAGACCATCAAGGATTCTCTGCTGCCGCCACGGGAATCCGGGCATCAGGTGCGACTGGATAGAATCTCGCTGAAGGCGATTGACGGCCTTTGTTTGCTGTTGTGCGCAGCGCTACTTTGCGGGGGCTGGAGATGAGGATCGCACTCGGTGTGGAATATGACGGCAGCCGTTATCACGGCTGGCAGAGCCAGCCGGATATGGCAAACGTACAGGATGCTTTGCAGGATGCGCTGTCGGACATCGCCTGCGAACGGATAAGTATCATCGCGGCGGGGCGTACCGATACCGGCGTGCATGCGCTGGAGCAGGTGGTGCATTTCGATACTGCCACGGTGCGCCAGCTCACAGCCTGGGTGCGCGGCTGCAATGCGCTATTGCCGGCGGGTATCGCGGTGTTGTGGGCGCATGAGGTGTCCGATGAATTCCATGCGCGCTTCTCGGCATGCTCGCGCAGCTATCAATATGTGCTGTTCAATCGCCCTACAAGGTTGGCCGTGCACGCGGGCAAGGCGGGCTGGTTCCATGCACCGCTGGATGTGAAGGCGATGCAGGAAGCGGCGAATTATCTGCTGGGCGAGCATGATTTCAGTGCTTTCCGCGCTTCGCAATGCCAGGCCAAGTCGCCGATCAAGACGCTGGCCAAGCTGGAGATCCGGCAGCAGGGCGACATCATCATTTTTGACCTGACCGCGAATGCTTTCCTGCATCACATGGTGCGCAACATCGTCGGTTGTCTGGTGTATGTCGGCAAAGGCAAATATCCGCCCGCGTGGATGAAGCAGATCCTTGAATCGCGCGAGCGCAAGCTGGCGGCGCCGACATTCATGCCGGACGGTCTCTATCTGCGTCACATCGGCTATGGCGCTAAGTGGGGGCTGCCGCAAGGTACAATGTCCGCCTCGGAAAACGACTGACATCCCGATGACCCGGATCAAGATATGCGGTATCACCCGTGAACAAGACCTGCTGGCTGCGGTAGCGGCCGGCGCGGATGCGCTCGGTTTCGTGTTCTATCAAAAAAGTCCGCGCAATATCGGGATGCCTCAAGCGGCTGAGCTGTTGCGTGCCTTGCCGCCTTTCGTGACCAGTGTCGGTCTGTTCGTCGATCCGACGGCGGATACGGTTCGCGAAGTGCTGGCGCAGCTACCTCTCGATGTATTGCAATTCCATGGCGACGAAACGCCTGAATTCTGCCGCCAGTTCAGTCGTCCTTATTTGAAGGCGATACGCGTCAAGCCGGGAGTGGATTTGGTAGAATGCGCGGCCCGTTATGCGGACGCCCATGGATTGTTGCTCGATGCCTTCGTGGAAGG
>WOZO01000015.1 GCA_011620315.1 Sideroxydans sp.
CCTCGATACTTCACAGGGTTCGAGCCATCGGCAATCGATCTGCGCAAGGAGAGCCACCCGCCAACCAAGTGCGGCGTGGAAGAAAACGGCAATGCCTGAAGCTCGGCCCAAGCGCAATATTCCCGCTTGCCCGACGACAGTTTGCGTCCTATGCTGGCGGCATGCAGTCCCTCACAGGGGTCGCCATGTCCAGCATCCGTCCACCCGCAGTAGCAGGCACCTTCTATCCGGCCGATGCCAGCATCCTTGGCAGTGATCTGCGATCAATGCTGGATAGCAGCCATCCCGCAGCAGGTCTCATCCCCAAGGCACTGATCGTGCCGCATGCCGGCTATATTTATTCCGGCCCGGTCGCCGCCGGTGCTTATGCCAGCCTGCGCCCCGTCGCCTCACGCATCCGCCGCGTGGTCTTGCTCGGCCCCACTCACCGCATCGCGGTACGCGGTTTGGCGATGCCCGATGCCGACACATTCGCCACCCCGCTGGGACCGATCCCCCTGGACAGCAAAGCGATGTCGACACTGGCCGCCATGCCACAGATCACCGTGAATGGCGCTGTCCACGCGTTCGAGCACTCGCTCGAAGTACAACTGCCCTTCCTGCAAATGGTACTGCACGATTTCACACTGCTGCCACTGGCTGTGGGCAATGCCAGCGCTGAAGAGGTTTTTGAGGTGCTGCAACAAATCTGGGGCGGCGGCGAGACGCTGATCGTTATCAGTTCCGATCTTTCCCACTACCTGCCCTACGAGGTTTCAAGACTGGTCGACCGAAAGACGACGGACGACATCCTTAAACTGCGCCCCGGCATCACGCATGACGAGGCATGCGGCGCGACGCCGATCAACGGTCTGCTGCTTGCCGCGCGTCAACATCATCTTGTGCCGCATCTGCTCGATCTGCGCAATTCGGGAGATACCGCCGGACCGCGCGACGGCGTGGTCGGCTATGCGGCCTTTGCCTTCTGTGAGGAGAAAAATCATGCCCAGCATTGAACAAGGAGCGACACTGCTGCATCTTGCCCGCGCCGCCATTGCGCGCGAACTGGGTTTCATTTCGCACGACCCCAAGCCCGGGGAGTGGCTGCAGGAGAACGGCGCGACCTTCGTCACGCTGACGCTGCAAGACCGTTTGCGCGGCTGCATCGGCAGTCTGGAGGCCTACCGGCCGCTCATCGAGGATGTGCGCAACAACGCGGTATCCGCCGCTTTCCGCGACCCGCGCTTCAAGCCGCTCAGCAAGGAAGAGTTCGCCGAAGTGGGGATAGAGGTTTCCTGGCTGAGCGCGCCGGAACCTATCCGGTTCCGCGACGAAGCGGACGCCTGCGCACAACTGGACCCCGGCAATGACGGCGTGATACTGGAATACGGCGGTCGGCGCGCCACCTACCTGCCGCAGGTTTGGGCGCAGCTACCGGAACCCCTGACCTTCATCCGGCATCTCAAGGACAAGGCGGGCCTGCCAGAAGACTTCTGGTCGAGCGACATCCGCCTGTCGCGTTACAACGCACACAATTTTTACGAAGCCAAATGACATGGACGAACCCATCGGCATCGAGGAACGCTATCCGGCCCGCTACTGGCACAGGCTGGATGACGGTCGCATCCAGTGCGACCTGTGTCCGCGCGACTGCAAGCTGAAGGAGGGACAGCGCGGTGCCTGCTTCGTGCGCGGCCGCATCAATGACGCGATGGTGCTGACTACCTATGGCCGCAGTTCAGGATTCTGCATAGACCCTGTCGAGAAAAAACCGCTCAACCATTTCTATCCCGGCAGCCGCATCCTGTCGTTCGGTACTGCGGGCTGCAACCTGGCCTGCAAGTTCTGCCAGAACTGGGACATCTCCAAGGCGCGCAGTTTCGACAAGCTCGCCGATCAGGCCACCCCGCAATCCATCGCCGACTCGGCGCTCGATCTGGACTGCCCGAGTGTCGCTTTCACCTATAACGACCCGGTGATCTTTGCCGAATACGCGATGGATGTGGCGGACGCCTGCCATGCGGTCGGCGTCAAGACGGTCGCCGTGACTGCCGGCTATATCCATGCCCAGCCCCGGATCGATTTCTACGCCAAGATGGACGCTGCCAACGTCGACCTGAAAGCCTTTACCGACGAATTCTATTTCAGGCAGACCGGCGCGTACCTCGGGCCGGTGCTGGAGACCTTGCATTACCTGTGCAAGGAGACCGATGTGTGGGTGGAACTGACCACGCTACTGATCCCGGGCTACAACGACAGCGCGCACGAGATCGGCAAGATGTGCGAATGGATAGCCCGCGCACTCGGGCAGGACGTACCGCTGCATTTCACGGCCTTCCATCCCGATTACAAGATGACGGACATCCCGGCCACTTCGGCTGTGAAACTCTCGGAAGCCCGGCAGATCGGCCATGCAGTCGGCCTGTATCATGTGTATACTGGGAACGTGCATGACACGGCGGGCGGCACAACGCACTGCGCAAGCTGCAAACAAACACTCATCGTGCGCGACTGGCATGACATCCGCGACTACCGGCTCACCGCGCAAGGCTGTTGCCCGCATTGCGGCGCATTGCTCGCGGGACGTTTCGGGATGTATCAAAGCCAGCCCGGCGCTCGGCGCATCCCCATCCGCATCAGCCGCTGAACAGCCCGCCGCTCAGAGCAAACTAGCCTGCAAACTGCCGGGCACGGCATCGCAGAACTTTGCGGCGATGGCCGAGAATTCATGCTTGATCCTCTTCACCACCCAACTTGAACTTCCAGTTCAACCAACTCTGGGCAATGGGTTTGGGATGTTTGGTGGTGATGTCCATGATCTCCTCCTTATCCGTATCGCGAGCCACCAGATCGGACGTTCCGCTACGGCAGAAGGGATGGGGGTTATGCCATCTCGAATGCCAAATGCAGCTTGGCCAGATTCGACTGATAGCGATCCGAGGCATCCTTGAAGAATCGGCTACCGCGCACAATAGCTATAGCAGCTTCGCGCTTGCACAAATCGACCAGCATCAAAGCTTGTGAGGCGGCCTCGTGGAACTCATTGCAACTCTCATGCAGATCGTTCAACAAGGCCACATCCGAACAATGCTTGCCGCCCTCCCCATATAGCCATTTTCCGACCTTACAGCCTTCACAGCACTCATCCGGAAACTCGGGCCTGTTGGACGAATAACCCTGAACGTACGCTTCCACCTGAAATCGTTGATTGATATGCGACTGAATGGCACGGATGCCGTCGAAGCGTTCTATTGCGACGAATGGGACGGAGTGATGTTGAGCCGAGCCGACCTGTTTCCACATGATGCGCCTCCTGCAAAAGAGCTGATTGGAGGAGCGTACTGCGCGGTACAGGCGGTCATTGCAATATGTCGAATGGCCTATATATCGGCCTATACAACAGCCTATATAAAAATCTCCATCCAATTGATTAAATGAGTATTAATAAACCGCACGTACCAACGCAAAGCCTCCGCCGGGCGTACGGAAGTTGGTGGTTTGGCCTTGATACAAACGGGCGGCGATCAATTGGGTACGGCCGCCATAGACGTAGCAACGCACATCGTATTTCAACAACACCGACTCCTCGCCCAGACACACTTTTCGCTCGCCCGGCATAGCCAGGCGTTGCGCGATGTAATCGGCCTGCATCACCTCTTCGAACACGCGTTTGGTCATCTTGTCGCCGCGATAGGCCCCCTTGCTGCCATAACCGCTCACCGGTTTGAAGAACCATTCCTTGCGAACCGACCACCAGTGCTCGGCATCTTCGGCACGCACGATCTCGGTATGCGGAATACCCTGCTGCAACGTCTGGATGACTGCATCGGCCACGCCGGCCGCACGCAATGCCCCGGCATCGGTCAGCCAGGCCAGCTTGCGTTTGTCCGCATATTTCGCATGGTGCACAGGCCCCGGTGTTAGCACCACCTGACGTCGTGCCCATACTTCCCGCAAATGCGCATAACGCGTCAAGTGAAAATCCGTGAGCCGGTTATAGATCAGGTCGATGCGACAACCATCCCGATACAAGCCGTCGCCGCGCGCTTCCAGTTGCGCCGGATCGGCGATGAAAGCGGCGATGCCCGCACGCTCGAACATCTGCTGTGCCAACAGGAATTCTGGATAGAGATATTGCGACTCGGGTTGCTCGTCGACGATGGCGATGGTCCGCAGCGGCGCGTCGCCGTGTACCAGATGCCATTCATTGCGAAACATGGCGATGAATGCCTGCTGCAGGTCCGCCTCACCCACGGCCTCACCGTACAGCACTGCCAATTGCTGGCTGTCCAGCAGCAAAGCATTGAGCAAGGCACCGCCGGCATTGGTGTTGATCTCGATCAGATGAGCGCCCTGTGCATTGAGATGGAAGTCGTAACCGTAGAACACGCCGAGCGGCGCATCTTTTTCGGGCGTACCCAGCGCCAGCTCTGCTGCGGCGATGACTCGCCGCATCTGCTGCAGTTGCGCATCGCTGATAAACACAGGTGCCGACGCGAACAGATGCGGACATCGCTCGCTTACCAGTCCGGACCAGTCCTCACCTTGCGCATGCAGCGCTCGTTGCAAGGCACCGTCATCCATGCCCGCCCAATCCAGACATTCGCCGTTCAGGTGCGAGATGAAGTCCTGATCAACATCAAAGTATTCTCTTGCCGTTTCCGGCGGCAGCGCATCAACCACCGAGCATCGCCTTCTTCAGATCATCCTGCACCGGTTTGTTGCCCAGCCATATCTTCAGCAACGCGCGCTTGAATACCGCGCCCGCGATAGTGCCGTACACCTTGCCGTTCAAACCGATCTGCGTGCCGCCGGCCGGCCGGTAATCGAGCGTGATGATGTCGCCCTGCTTTGCTTCGCCGATCTCGTTGAAGATGTCGGCCATCTGCTTGAGTTGCGCTTTCATGGCCTTCAATTCGGCGCCATCGTGGTTCGCCTGTATGGCTTCGCTGAACGCGCCGTACAGCTTCTTGCTGCCCAGATCGCGCAGCATATGCATCGCGACCCGCTGCGGGTGCTCAGCGGCGATCACCATATCTGCCGAAGTCTGTTTCTGCGGCAGGTAAAGCGCGGCCACATAGACCTTGACGAACCACTTGGTGCGCACACCCGCGCCGTTCAACACCAGCACCTGCGCGCCGACCCGAGCGGCGTCGTCCAGTTTCATGCCGACCTGCTCCAGTGCCGTGGCCTGCATGCTGGCCAGCAGCAGCAATCCCGTCATCACGATGCGTTTCATTTTCATCCTTTGTTCAGCCGTTTCGAGCCCGAAGTTTAACATTGCGCCAGGCCAACACCCCCAACGCCAGCACGCTGATCAGCGCACCGCCGTAGAACGTGCTGGCCGCGCCCATCGTCTGCCACAGCAGGCCGGCCAGCACACTCGCCAACAGCATCGCCAGCCCGCTCATCAGGTTAAAGAAACCGAATGCCGTGCCGCGCAGATCGGCGGGCGCGGTGTCGGCCACCATGCGCAACAGCAGGCCCTGCGTGATGCCCATATGCACGCCCCACAGCGACACACCCAGCAGCACTACCGCCCAGTGCGCATCCCACGCCAGCACCAGGTCGGCCGCGATCAGGACCAGCAGGCCCCATACCAGCATGCGGCCATGGCTCATGCCGTCCGACAGTTTGCCGAAGGGATACGCCGTCGCCGCGTAAACCAGGCTCATCAGCACCATCACCAGCGGCACATAGGCGATGGCCACGCCGCTCTGCTCCGCGCGCAGCACCAGAAAGGCCTCGCTGAAACGCGCCAGCGTGAACACCGCGCCGAAACCGACCACCCACCAATAGGCACCGCCCAGTCGGCGCAGGTTCGCGCGCGAGACCGGATTGACCGACTTCGGCGCCGCCTCGCCCTGCGGCTCGCGCACACCGAACAGCAGCAGCGCCACCGACAGCGCGGCGGGGATCACCGCCACCCAGAACACCGCGCGGAAATCGTTCGCCCACAGCAACATCAGCCCCACCGCCAGCAGCGGCCCGATGAAGGCACCCGCCGTGTCCAGCGCCTGGCGCAGACCGAAGGCCGCGCCGCGCACTGCGGGCGGCGTGATGTCGGCCAGCAGGGCATCGCGCGGCGCGCCGCGGATGCCCTTGCCGACGCGGTCGGTGAGGCGCGCGGCGAGCACCATGCCGGTGCCCTGCGCCAGCGCGAACATCGGTTTGGTCAGCGCGGCCAGCCCATAACCTAGCAGCGCCAATCCCTTGCGCTTGCCCAGATAGTCGCTCAGCATGCCGGAGAACACCTTCACCATCAGCGCGGTGGCCTCCGCCAGACCCTCGATCACGCCGACCGACAGCACGCTCAGACCCAGCGCCCCCACCATGAACAGGGGCAACAGACTATGAATCATCTCGGACGAGACATCCATCAACAGGCTGACGAAACCGAGCACCCACACACCGCGCGGGATGCGAGACGGCAGCTTGTTCCCAGTCACAGCGGACACAACGGAAGTGCCACTGTCATCGGCGTACCGGATATCGCAACGACATCGATATTCAGGATCGGTTTACTCATGGCTCGCTTCTTCGCATGTGATTGATGAAAGTGGCTGACACATCATACGTCAGCCACTTGTCACGGTAAATCGAGCGGATGCACAAACGCCCCCTCGAAAGAGGGGGCGTTTGTTTGAAACCTCGGCGCGTCGCCGCACCGTTGTTCAGCCATTACCTGATCTCGGACAGCAGCGCCGGTGTTTTCACCAGTTGGCGCACACCGTGGGCGTGATCCTCTTCATACTTGTTGCCCTTGCACCATTCGCCGACAGTCTTGATGTTCAGCTTGGCACACTGCGGACGCACGCTCCATGTCACCTGATACTCGGAGCAAGCGCTCTCGCTGTACTGGGGACCGGTCGTGGAACCCAGAAACTCGACTGGCTTGCCGGTATCGGTCGGTAGCGCGGCAGCGGACTGGATCTGGTTGAAATCCAGACCGCCTTCAGCCACCAATGTGTAAACCTGTGTCTCCACGCGCAGTTCAGGATTCGCGCACTTGGCGGAAACGCAGGAACCGAGGCCTTTGCCGCCGGGCACATCGCAAGTCGTGTGGACATAGTGAACTTCGATGGTGTCGCCGGGAACCAGGTCGCCGTGCTCACTCTTGCAAACGCCGTCGCCGTGCCACGCCAGTTCAGCCTTGCTCAGTTTCCTGCTGATGTTGCACTGATAACCGCTGCCGTTACCTTCGTGACCTTCACCGGCGAAGATGGAGAAATCCCTAGCCTTGTGTTCTGCATTCTCATGAAAGTGAATGTTGCACAGATGCATCTCGGGCGCCGCAGGAGCCATCTTGAATGTCACCTTGTTGTCACCGTTCTTGCTGTCGATGTCGCGCGGCGTCTGCGGACCGAAGCCGGTGCACGCCGGTGCGGCAGCATCATGATGCGCATCATGACCATGCTCGCTGGCGTGTTCATTCGCGAACGCGCTGCCCGAAGCCAAACCAATAACCAATACCAAACCTACATAACTCTCCCTGAGTCTTGTCATTTGCGTCTCACCCTTAGTGTTCGTTGGAAATGTGCAGCCTATTATTTTGTGTGGCACCCAACAGCGCGATTGCGGCGCAGGATTCTACAATCAATCCCGCCTGGCTGGGGGCGTTGGAAATCGCCAATATTTCGGAACGCATCCCAAGCACCAGCAATGGTTTCACTGCCCGCACATCAGAAGCCCGGACGAATACTCGCCGTTGCCACTTCGTGATCGGGTAAAAAGAACGGCGAGACCTGCGCCTCGCCGCAGGTGCTTAAGAAAGCAGCGGCTTAGAACTTGTAACCGTACTGCACACTCACGATATCCACGCTGTTGCTGTAGCTGCCGACCAGATAACCCTTGCCGGCCAAATCGGGATTTGCCGTTGCGCTCTGATTCATCGTGCCGCTCTTGACGAACAGGTGGGCATAGCCGAAATCCAGCGTGCTGGCAGCGTCAGGCTTGTACTGCCCACCCAGCGACAGCCAAGTGCGGTCGGCATCCGGGATCCGTGCGGTAAGGTAAGTATCCGCAACAGGTGCCTGATCGAAGGCTACGCCCGCGCGTGCAGTCCACCGCTCGTTGTAGTGATAGCTGGTGCCGACGGCAACGCGCCATGTGTCTTTCCAGTTCTCGGGCGTTGCCGCACTCAGGGATGCTCCATTTGCCTTCTTCACGTCCAGCGTCTTGAACACGCTCCAGCCTGTCCAGCTCACATCGGCCATCACTTCCATCTGGTCACTGTACTGGTGTACCACGCTCATGGAGAAAGAATCCGGCATAGTAATATCTAGCGTGACAGCTTGATCCGGCAACGCGGCGGCCAAGGCGGGCGGACGATTGGCGAAGGCCACATCGCCCGAGAGGGTATATTTGATCTGGGAACGATAGGCAGCCCCGATGCGTGTCTTCGGGCTGAGATTGAACAAGGCACCGAAGTTATAGCCCCACGCACTATCTGTCCCGGTGAGGGTGTTGAGGCCTTCCAGGTTCGGGGTCGCCGTGGTGCCGGATGTCGCCTGATATATCGCCGCGCTGTAGTTCGTTACGCCAGTCAGCTCACCGGAGATATGCTGGTAATTCAACCCCGCGCCCACACTGATGGAATCACTTACATCATAAGAAATAGACGGATTCAGGTTGATAGTCTGTATCTTGGACTTGACCGCCTGGAAGCGCCCCATCCAGTTCGCTTCATAATCTGTTTGCAAACCGAACGGCGCATTGATCCCCATCCCGACGCGCATCTTGTCGTCGATCTGATGGGAGTAATACATATTCGGCACGAATGCCATAGCGCCGGCATCCCCACCCGTGCTCGTGCCGGCCGTCTGAAGTGGGGCCAGACCCGATATCGTCCCGCTGTACTTGGCGGAAAGTTTGATGAACGCACCGCCGACAGAAATTTGAGATCCGTCCAGACGCGACATGCCTGCGGGATTAAAGAAGATCGTCGTTGCGTCTTCCGCCCCCGCCGCCCCGCCGGCGAATGCATTACCCAAACCGCTGCCTTGTTCGATCAGCGCGAAGCCGGATGCGACGGCTTGTCCCGCCATCAATAACAAGGCGGCTGAAACGGCGGAGCTCAATATGGTTTTCTTCATGATCCAATCTCCTCTTTTGATTAAAAACAACTACACCCCCAAAAGATTGCCGGCCCGCTCAGCCCCGAGGCAACGGGCGTGGCTTGCGGTCCTCGCCCACTGCCACATAGGTCAGTTGCGCTTCCGTCACCTTGTGGCAGGTGGGATTCTCCGGATCGCGCTGCACATACACCTCCACATCCACGGTGATGGAGGTGGTGCCGGTCTTGACGATCTCCGTGTAGAAACTCACCACATCCCCGACGAAGATCGGCTGCTTGAACACGAACGAATTCACCGCGATGGTCGCCACACGACCTTTGGCGCGATGCACGGCCGGGATGCTGCCTGCGACATCCACCTGCCCCATCAGCCAGCCGCCGAAGATGTCGCCGGTGTAGTTGGCATCCGAGGGCATGGCCGCCACGCGCAGGGTCGGCTGACGATCGGGTAACGAGGTGACGGGGGTGTTCATGGTCAGTGTCCTTCATAAAGTGCGTCGATCTCGCGCGCGAACTTCGCCGCGATCTTGTCGCGTTTCATGCTCAGCTTGGGCGTGAGCAGGCCGTTGTCTATGCTCCACGGCTCGGACAGCAGCAGCACGCGGTGCACCTTGGCGTAACCCGGAAAAGCGCGGATGTTGCGCGCGATGCGGCGCAGCACCTTGGCTTCCACATTGCTGTCGGCAAGTGACTCCGGCATGTCGGCAGGCACACCGACCTTGGCGGCGATCTCCGGCCAAACCACAGGATTGAGCACTGCCAATGCAACTAGGTAGGGCCTGCCTTCGCCGATGATCATCACCTGATCGACCAATGGATCGTGCAAGATCGCGGCCTCCATATCGGCCGGCGGCAATTTTTCGCCGTTGGCCAGCACGATGATCTCTTTCAAACGACCGGTGATATACACATGCCCTGTCTCGGAGACACGTGCGATGTCCCCCGAATTTAGCCAGCCGTCTTCGTCGATAATGGCTTGGGTGGCTTCCGGATTGTTCCAGTAGCCCATCATCACGTTCGGGCCTTTCACCAGTAGCGCATTCTGCGGCCCCAGCTTGATCTGAACCCCGCGCAGCGGCTGTCCCACGCTGTCCGGAAAATTGTTGTCCAGATGGTTGCCGGTGACGATGGGGCTGGTCTCGGTCATGCCATAGCCTTGTACCACCGGCAGGCCAAGCCCGACAAACATGCGCGAGATGTCGGCATCCAGCGCTGCCCCGCCGGTGACCGCCGTGCGCAAACGCCCGCCCATGCGCGCCAGCAGCTTCTTCGCCACCAGCTTGTCCAGCAGCGGCCACAGCAGGAAGGATAGCTTCCATGAGCCGCGTCCCTGTTCGTGCTCGAAGCGTGCCCAGCCCACGTCAACCGCCAACTGGAACAACTTTTTTCCAAGTGCCGCCCCCTCTTCCAGTTTGGCGCAGATCGCCGAGTAAATACGTTCGTAGATACGCGGCACCGAGATGAGGATGGTCGGGCGAATGATTTGCAGGTCTTCGGAAAGCAGCGGAATAGAGCGCGCATAGGCAACGGTCGCGCCGGTCATCACTTGCAGGTAATAGCCGCAGGTGCGCTCGAAGGTGTGCGACAAGGGCAGGAAAGACAGCATCAGATCGCTACCATAGACCACGAATGTTCCCAGTGCGGCGTGCGTGTTGCTCAGCATGTTGCGGTGACTCAACATCACGCCCTTGGGTTTGCCGGTGGTGCCGGAGGTGTAGAGCAGTTGCACCACATCGTCACCGCCCAGGCGACGCTGGGCGAACAATGCGCGCGTGTCCACACGTGTTTCCCAGGGCTGATCCAGTAACACCTGCGCAAAGTCGTTGTCGCTTTGGCCGCCGATCACCAGGATGTGCTGCAGGTCGGGAAGCTCGC
>WOZO01000079.1 GCA_011620315.1 Sideroxydans sp.
CTCTCGTAAACAGTGGAATACATTCTCAACATGTTCCGGCCCTTCCACAAAGCAAGCGTAGTCGAATCGCGCATCCTCATACGGAAACTTTTCGTTGAGATTTCCCTTGCGTATCTCGATTTCCGGGTTCTTGAAAGCCTCAGGGACAATATCTGCAGCGGACACGGCGAACCCTTCGCATTGCATACGCCATGACAGGCTCCCGCTGCCTGCCGGGAAATCCAGAAGCTGACCTTTGGGCATGCCTTTCATCACCGCCGAGATCGCGGGATGAATCTCGGAACGGGAGTAGCTTGGAAAGATTCTTCCATGAACCTCAACTACATCCTCCGCGCCACGCGCGCCAAAGTCTCTTGCCATAATTGCTCCATTTTGTCACGACATACCGTCAAGTATGCCGACTTCCCGATAAACCGCGCGCATTCTAGCATCACACCCATTACACTTGCCTCCTGTGCTCAAGTAAATGCAAAGGTATCAAGCATGTTCTCCATCCTCATCCCCACCTGGAACAACCTGGCCCTGCTGCAACTGTGCGTGCGCAGCATCCGCGACAATTCAGCCTTCCCGCACCAGATCATCGTGCACGTGAACGACGGCAGCGATGGCTCGCTGGACTGGGTGCGCGAACAGGGCCTGACACATACCGCGTCACCGGACAACATCGGCATTTGTCTGGCGGTGAACGAGGCGGCGATGCATGCCACGCAAGACTACATCCTGTATCTGAATGACGATATGTATTGCTGCCCCGGCTGGGATACGGCATTGGTGAACAAACTCAAGCAACTGGATACCGATCTGTTCATGCTGTCCGGCACGATGATAGAGCCGCGCGAGACGAACAATCCCTGCGTGGTGGTGGGCGACTACGGCACCGAGGCACTCACCTTCGACGAGGCGCGCCTGCTGGCCGACCTGCCGAACCTGCGCAAGGCGGACTGGCTGGGCGCGACCTGGCCGCCCACGCTGGTCAGCAAACGCTGGTGGTTCAAAGTGGGCGGCTACAGCAGCGAGTTCTCGCCCGGCATGAGCAGCGACAACGATTTTTCGATGAAGCTGTGGCATGCGGGTTGCCGCATATTCCTCGGCGCGGGCGATTCCTTCGTGTATCACTTCCAGTGCAAATCCACCGGCAAGGTGAAGAAGAACGACGGCGGGCGGCAGTTCCTCAATAAGTGGGGCATGCGCCAGTCGGTGTTCGACCGTTATTACCTGCGGCGCGGTCAGGTGGCGCAGGGTTTGAAACTGGAAGAGCCGGAGGATACGCGCCAGCTGCGCTGGCAGTTGCTGCGCAGCCGCATCAAGCGCGCACTGGGATAGGCATTGAAATAAGCATCATGTGATGCTATAAACAGGCATCCATTAAAGGAGACCGCTATGCGCACCACGCTTGCACTCGACGATGATTTACTTGAACAGGCTCAAGCACTAACAGGTTCGATGGAGAAGACTGCGTTGGTACGCGAAGCCCTCAAAGCGCTGATTCAGCGCGAAAGTGCCAAACGCCTTGCCTTGCTGGGCGGCACCGAAAGTGCACTGAAGAAGATTCCTCGCCGCAGAACCCGCATCGCATGATTCTCGTTGATACATCTGTCTGGATCGATCACTTGAGGCGCGGTGATGCGGTTCTGACGGACTTATTGCAGACCGGTCAGGTTCTCGTCCATCCCTTCGTCATTGGCGAACTCGCCCTCGGTTCACTGAAAAATCGCACCCAGATCCTGGGAACGCTCTCCAATCTTAAGCTGCCCTCCTTGCCTTCACATACCGAGGTCATGCTTTTCATCGAACACAACAGGCTGCATGGAAAGGGAATAGGCTACGTTGACGCGCATTTGTTAGCGGCTGTTAAGCTCACACAGGCTGCCGGGTTGTGGACTCGCGACAAACGCCTTCAGGCGATAGCCGCAGAGCTTGAATTGGCCTGGAACAACTAATCAACCGCGAAACGTGCGCTGGGATAGTTCCGTCATTCCGGCGTAGGCCGGAATCCAGATAGTCAAAAATTTTCCGCGCAGCGGGCCTCACCTTGGTTTTGTCCGCCTCGCGGAATTTGGATTTCCAGGGAGTTTCTGATTCAGTCTTCACGCCGGCGAAGGCCGGTGTCCGGTAAAAATATTAGTTCAGTGCGACGCACTGACATAACAGCTTTTTTAATCAAACCCACTGGATTCCGGCCTGCGCCGGAATGACGAGGTCAAAAAGATTGGCGTTGTGAATTCAGCGCCACCAGCTTGCGGTATTTGAGCCAAGTGGTGCGCGCATTCATCATGGCGATGCCCCAACCCGCGCGTCCATCCAGCATCCCCAGACGGATCACCCAGGTGCGCACGAACGCCCAACCGGCGCTGAGTGCTGCGCGCAACAAAGTGGTGTGCTTACCTGCGGCATGCATCTGCCGTGCGGCGGCATCCGAGTAGTGTGCCACTTTGCGTTCCACGTCCGCACGATCCAGATAGCTGTAATGCAACAACGGTGATTTCAGCTTTGCGCTGCGCCCCTGCAGTTGCACGCTCTCGTGTACCAGACTGTCGGAGAACCTGCCCTTGCCGCGCTGGAACAGGCGCAGCACATAGTCCGGATACCAGCCGCTGTGACGGATGAAGCTGCCGCAGAACTGCGACAGACGCGGGCAGTAGTAACCCTCCGCCCCGCCCTCGCGCATGGCCTGCTCCAGTTCGGCGCGCAGTTCCGGCGTCACCCGCTCGTCGGCATCGATGGAGAACACCCAGTCGCCGTTCGCATAACCGAGCGCGCGGTTCTTCTGCGGGCCGAAGCCGGGCCAGTCGTGTTCATACACCTGCGCGCCCATGCTGCGCGCGATGGCGACCGTGTCGTCGGTGCTGCCGGAATCGACCACGATGCGCTCGTCCGCCCAGGCCACGGACTCCATGCAGGCACGGATGTTGGCGGCTTCGTTCCTGGTGATGAGGATGACGGAAAGCATGGGCAAGTCTAATTCTCCAGCAAGGGGGCGAGCAGTGCTGCGATCTCTGCTTCGCCGAATTTCAGTTCAACGTTTTCGTCGCGACCCAGCATGCCACTTGCGAGTTGGGCCTTGCGTTCCTGCAGCGCAAGCATCTTTTCTTCGATGCTACCCGCGACAACGAGTTTATAGACGAACACGCTATTTTGCTGGCCGATGCGATGGGCTCGGTCGGTGGCCTGGTTCTCCGCAGCGGGGTTCCACCACGGATCGTAGTGGATCACCGTGTCGGCAGTGGTCAGGTTCAGACCGACCCCGCCTGCCTTGAGGCTGATGAGAAATACCGGTACTTCTCCCAGCTGAAATTTTTTGACCGGTGTTGCACGGTCGCGCGTCTGCCCCGTGAGTTTGACATAGGGGATTGCGGCCTGCTCCAGTTCATCTTCGATCAGACCGAGCATTTCGGTGAATTGCGAAAACAGCAGGATGCGCCGCCCTTCGGCCACCATTTCCGGCAGCATCTCGCGCAGCAGTTCCAGCTTGGCGGACGGCATCTTCTTGCCGATCCTGACCGACTTGAGCAAACGCGGATCGCAGCAGACCTGACGCAATTTGAGCAGGGCGTCGAGGATCACGATCTGGCTGCGGTTCAGTCCTTTGTCCGTAATCGCTTCGCGCACCTTGCTGTCCATCGCACTGCGCACGGTCTCATACAGGTCGCGCTGTGCATTTTGCAGCGCCACCGCGCGCACGATGACGGTCTTGGGCGGCAACTCTGTCGCCACTTCTTCTTTGCGTCGGCGCAGGATGAAGGGGCGCACGCGCTGATTGAGCAATTGCATGCGTGCCGCATCACCGTTCTTTTCGATCGGCGTGCGCCACAACTTGGCAAAATGTTTGCTGTCTTGCAAAAACCCCGGCATGAGGAAATCGAACTGCGCCCACAATTCGCCCAGATGGTTCTCCATCGGCGTACCGGTCAGGCACAGCCTGTGCCGTGTGCGCAACTGGCGTATGGCTTGCGCGCTTTTACTTCCCGCGTTCTTGACGTATTGCGCCTCGTCCAGCAGCAGGTAGTGGTACTCGTACGACATGAGCGCCCCCGCATCGCGCCACAGCAAGGGATAGGTGGTCAATACCAGGTCATGCTGCGGGATGGTGTCGAACTCTTGCTTGCGTTCGCTACCGTGCAGCACCAGCACGGACAGACTGGGCGCAAAACGCGCCAGCTCGGTTTTCCAGTTAAACACCAGCGAGGTGGGCAACACGACCAGGCTGGGACGATCCATACGGCCCTGCGCCTTTTCCGTGAGCAGATGGGCGATGGCCTGCGCGGTTTTCCCCAAGCCCATGTCGTCCGCCAGAATGCCGGAAAGTTCATTGGCCCGCAGATACTGCAACCAGGCAAGCCCTTGTTGCTGGTAGTCGCGCAGGGTGCCGCAAAATGCGGCGGGAGGTGCCACGGGTTGCACTGTCCCCGCCCCCCGCAAGCGCGCCACCATGGCTTGCACTGCTTCGTCTCCCTTAAATTGCCAGCGCGAGCGGTCTTCCACCAGCGCTTCCAGGCGGCTGGCATCGTAGCGGTGCACGCGCAAGATGTTGGGCTGGAACCCGCCGGTAAACAGATCGATCAGGGTAACGGCGATGGGCTTAAGGCGGGCGGCGGCAACGCGAATGACTTGTTCATCGTCCGTCAGCAACGTGATCTTTTCATGATCATCGATGCGCTGCATGTCCGCGCCATCCAGCCAGCGCGCATCGTGACGGAACAGCGCGGCCAGCAGCGGTGCCAGCGGTTGTCGCCTGCCTTCCACCACGATGCCCATGTCGAGGTTGAACCAGCCGTCGCCGCCGTCGCTAATCTCGGTCTGCCAAGCTTCCACTTCCAGTTCGCGATGACGGAAGCCGCGCGCGTATTCGACCTGCCAACCTGCCTGTTGCAGTTGGGGCAGGATCTCGTCGCGAAACGCATCCCATCCGTTGAAGAATTGCAGCGGCATGGCCTCGCCGGGCAGCACGGGCATGCCATAAGTGCCTCCCCCGCGCTTCAAAGGCAACGCCTCCAGCGCCTGGCGGAGTTTGTTTTCCGTTGCGAGGTGGCGCTTCACCTTGACCACTTCGCCGCTCGGCAGACTGACCAGATTGCCGGTATGACGGATCGAAACGCGCACATCCTCGTAGCTCAGCTGCGGCCGCACCACATCCCACTGACGGTCGCTGCTTGCGCGCAGGTAATAAGGCAAGGTGTCATGCGCCGGATCGTCTATCGTGTCGAAGCGCAAACAGGCGACCGGCTTGCCCGTCACCTGCCGCAACGCGTCCAGTTGTTCTCGGCGAGGCAAGGGGATTTGCGGCGCCAGTTTGCCCAGCGCCGTCGCCGCACGCTCCACTTCAGTGCGTGCCAGCGGGGGGATCCTGAGCAGTTGTTTCAGCAGCGTTGCGGGCAGTTCCAGCGCCACCTCGCCCACTTCACCATTCTGCGCATCCGCATACCAGGGCGGTTGCAGCGGCAATACATGGCTTGCCGCCGGTTCGCAGTGCAATACCGGATAGAGTCGCTCCTGCAGATTGACGCGCCACTGCACTTCGCCACTGCGCACCGCCCCTGCGTGCAGCAAACGCCCTGCCAACACCAGGCGCCCAGTCGCCACCAACTGCTGCAGCAACTGTGCACCTGTCGCGCCTTCCAATACATAGCCGTCTCCGCCGACCGCGCTGCGCCCATAGAAATGCAACATGCGCAGCAGCGGCAACTCCTGCTCTTCCACGAACTGCGGGCGTTTCACCAGCGCGCGATCCAGCGCCCGCCATTCATCTTCCAGCTTGATCTCGTCCCCGCCCGCCGACGGCGGCACAGCTTTGAACAAACGCACCTGCCATTGGCTACGCAGCCTGTCATATGCCATCAGGTAATACAGGCACGGCTTGGCCTTTGCCGTTGCTGGTGCCGCAGGTTGCAGTGTGTGTTGCAATTCGGCGATCCAATCCTGCAACGGCGACTCACCCGCCGCCGTGACCGGCTTGCCGTGTGCACGCTGCGCCGCCAATAGCGCCGCCACCACATGTTTGCAGTGGCCGCCCATCGGGCAGCTGCAATGGGACTGCATCCCGGCGCGCCCCAAACGACCCGCGCGAAAACGGATGTCGAGGGTATAAGGTTTCACAGCCGTCCCGATGACCGATGCCCGAATCACATCCTCACCGACTTCCACTGACAACACATGGCTCAGGTATCCCTTGCCACGGTTGAAGGTGCCCTGGCCGAACAGGCGGATCATTTCTTTTTGCGTAAGTTTATTCAGGGCGGGCATGGGGGGGCTAGGCGCTGTTCTTAGTGAAAGGACAGCGAAAAGTAAAACGCGCTCAATGCCCGTTGGATGTGGGCACGTATTCCGGCACCCATTGCCGCAATTTCTGGCGCACCTCTTCGTCGGAAGCCTGCACATCTGAGAATATCCAGGCTTTCAGTTGTGCCAAGGCTGTCTCATCAGCTGAGCGAACTGCGGCGATGCGCAACTTCGGATGGGGCGTCGTCAAAGTCTGCTCATCGTCAGCCAGTACTTCCTCGTAGAGCTTCTCGCCCGGACGCAGCCCGGTGAACTCGATGCGAATATCGTCTTCATTAAAGCCGGACAGCCGAATCAGATCCTTGGCCAGATCAACGATCTTGACCGGCTCGCCCATATCCAGCACGAATATCTCCCCGCCCTGCCCCATGTAACCGGCCTGCATCACCAATTGTGCCGCCTCGGGGATAGACATGAAAAAACGATTGATCTCGGGATGCGTCACCGTGATCGGACCGCCTTTGGCGATCTGCTCACGGAATTTGGGGATCACGCTGCCGTTACTGCCCAGCACGTTGCCAAAACGCACGATGACAAAGCGCATGCCTTCCTGCTTGGCCAATCCCTGACACACGATCTCGGCCATGCGCTTGGTCGCGCCCATCACGTTGGTCGGGTTCACTGCCTTATCTGTCGAGATCAACACGAACTTGTCCGCGCCATGCTTTTGCGCACATGTCGCCACCTGCCAGGTTCCCAGCACGTTATTGCGCACGGCCTGCCATGCATTGTGTTTCTCCATCAACGGCACGTGCTTATAGGCCGCCGCATGGAACACCACACTCGGCTTGCATTGGGCAAATACCTGATCGACCCGCAGCGCATCGCGAACATCCCCGGCAAGATACTCAATTTCCAAATACGGGAATTTGCATTGCAGCTCCTGCTCGATGTTGTACAGCGCGAATTCGCTCGATTCGAACAGCACC
The DNA here is from genome assembly GCA_011620315.1 of Sideroxydans sp. GTDB lineage: Bacteria > Pseudomonadota > Gammaproteobacteria > Burkholderiales > Gallionellaceae > Sideroxyarcus. The sequence goes on from WOZO01000079.1 coordinate 7,206, forward strand.
AACTTACCGGGCGCAAAGCGTGCAACCTGGCGGCACAGTTCGGAACCGATGGAACCGCCCGCGCCCGTGATCAACACCACTTTACCCGTAAGCTGTTTATGCAAGCCGGCATCATCTAATTGCACCGGATCGCGCCCTAGCAGGTCATCCAGCTCGATCTCGCGCAACTGGGAGACAGAGACGCGCCCGCTAAGCAGATCGTCGAAGGTCGGCACGGTCAGTGCTTTGAGCCCAATTTGATTGGCCAAATCGATCACATGCTTGCGCTGCTGATGCGAAGCAGACGGCATCGCCACAATGATCTGGCAGACCTGCAACTTCTCCACCCAGCGCTCTAGATCATCCACCCCACCCAACACCTTGATGCCGTTCAAGGACTTGCCGTGCTTGGATTTATCGTCATCCAGAAAACCCACCGGATGCCAGTCCCGGCTGCTCGCCAGCTCTCTAACCAAACCCACACCCGCCCTGCCCGCGCCCATGATCAATACCGGCTCACCGCGCAGATGAAAATCGCCGTACAGCAGATTGTCCTTCCACAGACGATATAGCAGACGATCACCGCCCATGATCACCAGCAACAAAAGCGGATCGATGACCAGAATGGATCGTGGAATCACCGCGTCGATACGGAAAAGGCTATGCACCAGTGGAATCAGTGCCGCAGCCACAAGGATCGCCAACAAAATGCGACGCAGATCGGCGATGCTGGCATAACGCCAAATCCCGCGGTATAGACTGAAGCTTACGAAGATCGCCATCTGCAACGGAACCACCCAAACCAGCGTGCGCCACACCTCCTCGCTGAACGACTGCGGCATCACGAAGTTGAAACGCAGCAGATAGGCAAACCACCAGGCAAACGCAGCCGCGACCAAGTCATGAGATACTGCAACAACAGTATTGATGCGCGACCGTATCATGCTTGCTCCCGCCTTTGAAACTGCCCCCAGTTGCGATCCAGAACCGCCATGACGCCGGCATATACCCCCGCCCAAATCAACAGCGGCACCCAGGGAAGGGCCTGCTCCCTGAACAGCAACGCCGACGCACCCACTGCCGCCATCAGCGCATACTCGGCCAATGCCAGCTTGCGGTGGCTCCATCCCATCTGGATAGCCCGCTGATAATAGTGCTCACGATGTGCCTCGGTTATTTTCGCACCACGCAGGGCGCGCTTGATCAGCGTAACACTCGCATCCACGATAAAAGGTGAAAACACCAACAACGGAAACCACATAGGCCAGCATTCCTGCTGCCAACCCCACAAGCCCATAGCGGCAACTAAAAAACCAAGCGGAATAGAGCCAGCATCTCCCATGAAGATCTTGGCCGAAGGGAAATTGAAGTAAAGGAAAGCCAGCGCTGCAGCACTGACAGAGAAGTTCATCATCGCAAATGGTTCGTTATTTGCCAGCAGCGCTGCGATTCCGTAACTGGAGAAACCAAACAGCGCCATGCCGCCCGCCAGACCGTTGGAGCCATCCATGAAATTGTAGAGATTGGTCAGCCAAGCAGTGAACAAAAGCACCGCCAATGCCAACAGTGCACTTTCCCGTTCAAACAGGCCGAGTCCCGCGACCAGAACAGCCGCCGCAACAAGCTGCACCAGCAAACGCAGTCGCACCGGCAAATTGCGGATATCGTCGAGCAATGAGACTGCGATCAAACCCATCAGCGGCAACAGCAACCACCAGGACACCAGCGAGTACATCATCATCCAGCTAACGAGCACACCGGCCATCAATCCCACGCCACCGATGCGCGGGGTGGGCGCCGTATGCAAAGACCGTTCGTTAGGGATGTCCTGAAACTTCTTGCCAAAGCTGCTGGAAAGGATCGTCGCGATTGATGCGAAGGTCACCAGAAAAGCAACGAGAGGAGAGTAATGAATCATAGATGGGCATTTCGATACCACTCCGCCGTCGCTTGCAACCCCTGCTGCAAGGTGTAGGGTGGTGTCCAGTTCAGTTCGCGGCGGATTTTACCACTATCGACCTGTAACGAACCCATCAACCGTTCGACTTGCGCGGATCTGCCTGTCAGCGCCCCTGCCCATTTCAACAATGCAGGAGGACAAGGGAACAAACGCGCCGGACACTCTATTGCATCCCCAAGCTGACGCAGCAAGCCGGGAGTAGAGATATCCTCTCCATCACTTACCAGATAGGTCTGACCAGCGGCGAACGGGTGCGTCGCGCACAGAATCAAAGCATCCACCAGATTCTCAACATAGACCAGACTACGCAGATTACTGACTGAAGCCAACGGCAGAGGGACACTCTTCGTTAAGGCCTTTAGCATTAGTGAAAAGTTGCCAGGCGCTCCGCCTCCATAGACCAAAGGTGGGCGCACAACGACAATTTCCAAGCCGGTTTGTTGCGAAATTTTCCATAACGCCTGCTCTGCCTGCCATTTAGAATCCGCGTATGCATTATGCGGATGGGGGCTGTCACTCTCTGAATAGGCATGCAGTCCAAAAGTTGCATTACCGTTCACCCCTATCGAACTGACGTAAACCAGGCGCTTAACTCCAGCATGCGCAGCCTGCCGGGCCAAGTTCTCTGTCCCATATAAATTAACTTTTAGAAATTCCGCCTGTGGGTCAGCAACGGTTTCTCGCAGCACGTGAACCCTTGCTGCGAGATGAATCACCGTGTTCACATCTTTCAAAGCGTGCGTCCAATCCGACTCCCCGTCGATTTCGCTAACGACACATACCTCTGCACCTGATACTGATTGACGTGAAGAACGCATTGCCGCCTTTACCTCTAGGCCGCGGCGAATTGACTTGTCGGCCATTGCGGTCCCTACAAAGCCACTAGCTCCCGTAATCAGGAGCTTCATGGCAAACCGCCTGGCTTGATCTTCCTATTCAACTTATCCCCTACACAGTCAAAATAGAACTTCTTTAGAGCTGCATATAGCAGGTCCGCCGTAAAAAATGTTTCCACCCTTGCTTTCGCACTCTCTCCCATTTCTTGGCACCTTTGGGGATCCTTTATGAAGGCCAGCATCAGACTTACAAAGTCTTTCACTTCACCCACCGGAAATAGCATACCGGTTTTGTCATCAACAACCGAATCCGTCAATCCTGGAATTCGCGAACCAATTGTTGGAACTCCCATTGCGGCTGCATCTATCACAATCGTACCGAAGCCCTCCCGATAGCTTGGAAGACACAATACATCGGTTATTGCCAAATACACTTCATGATTGTTTACATGGCCCACGTCAATTACATTTACAAAAAACTCAGGATTTGTTTTGCGTAACCTCGCAATTTCTCCATCTTCGTCAGGGCCAATAAACAATAATCTGGCATTTTTTGAAACCGCCGATACTGAACTAAAAGCAGTCAACATATCAATGGCTCCTTTATCGCGCGTTTTTCTTGCAATATAGGCAAATACAAAATCCTCATCATCAAGCCCAAGGCTGGTACGAAGTTGGTTACCTTGCTCCGTAAGGCTCAGCAGATTGAAT
>WOZO01000017.1 GCA_011620315.1 Sideroxydans sp.
TGACACCGCTCATTGCGATGAGTCGAGAAGAACATCATCCAGACCCGTTGGCGCATCCGCAGGTTGCGTTGCACGCAATCACTTCGCGTGCCGATGCCGGTACGCCTGTCAGTCAGATGTTTCCCAGTCTGCGCGGGCGGGTGGATTTCGCCTTCAGCCATCCCGATGAGGCACACCTAGACCAATGTGATGTGGTGTTCTTTGCCACGCCCAATGGCATCGCCATGCAACAAGTGAGAGCCTTGCTGGATGCGGGTGTCAAAGTCATCGACTTGGCGGCCGACTTCCGTATCAAGGATGTGGCGGAATGGGAGAAATGGTACGGCATGAGCCATGCCTGTCCTGATCTGGTGGAAGAGGCTGTGTATGGCTTGCCCGAGGTGAATCGTGACAAGATCAAGCATGCGCGCCTGATCGCCAATCCCGGCTGCTATCCGACTGCAGTGCAGTTGGGTTTCATTCCTTTGCTGGAAGCCGGCGTTATCGAGCCTGACTCGCTTATCGCGGACTCCAAGTCGGGCGTCTCCGGTGCCGGGCGCAAGGCTGAGGTGGCGACGCTTTTCTCCGAGGCGGGCGATAATTTCAAGGCCTATGGCGTGGCGGGGCATCGCCACTTGCCGGAGATCAAGCAGGGGCTGGCGAATGTGGCCGGCAAGCCGGTCGGTTTGACCTTTGTGCCTCACCTGACACCTTTGATTCGTGGCATCCACGCTACGTTATACGGTCGGCTGACTAAAGACATCGATTTGCAGGCGCTGTTCGAGAGGCGCTATGCAGGGGAAGCATTCGTGGATGTGTTGCCTGCCGGAGGGATGCCGGAAACGCGTTCCGTGCGGGGCTCCAATATCTGCCGTATCGCCGTGCATCGTCCGCAGGGCGGCGATACCGTGGTGGTATTGTCTGTCATCGATAATCTGGTCAAGGGCGCGGCCGGGCAGGCGGTGCAGAACATGAATATATTATTCGGACTGCCGGAACATACCGGCATCGATCTGGTTCCATTATTGCCCTGAAGTGAGAATGATCAAGAAATTCAAACGTAGATTCAGTATCTCCGCGCCGCGTCTTGCAGTGCGCCCGCATGTGCCGTGGTATGTGCGTTGGGCCATTATGTTGCCGTTCGTCTTGGTGTTTGGATTTCTGGTGTGGTGGGCTTATGACGCCGGTATGGCGCTGGCTGGTTTCCATCGCGGAGAAGCCGAGCAGGAGATCGCCGTATTGCGCGAGCGAGTGCAGGAACTGGAAGCGCAGGGTGCCGATCAGGCCAACCAGATAGCGGTGTATGAGCGCCAGGCGCAGATCCAGCAGGCTGCGGCAGACGAAGTGCTGGATCAGGTTAATGCCTTGCACGATGAGAACCTGCGTTTGCGCGAAGACCTCTCTTTCTTCCAGAGTCTGCCGCTTACGGCAGGTCGCGATGCGGAACTTTCCATACACAGCCTCAAGCTGGAACCCGCCAGTCTGCCCGGCGAATATCATTGCCAGATGCTGCTGGTGCAAGGCGTGCAGCGACGCGGGAGAGTGTTTCAGGGCGACCTGCAGATACTGGTCAACGGCGATCAGGGGGGGCAAAAAGTGGTGTTACAATTCCCCGAGCCGAATTCGGCCGAAGTCGCAGCGCAGAGTCTGAATTTCAAGTATTACCAGCGCGTCGAACGCATCTTCCGCTTGCCGGATGGCGTGCATATCGATAGCGTGGAGATACGTGTCTTCGAGAAGGGTATGCAGGAACCCAAGGTGACGCAGACGGTATTGCTTTCATAATGGAGTGGCCAGATGTTCAGTAAACACAGCAAACCGCAAAATCGCATCGATTCCTTGATAGGCGTAGGGACTCGGGTCAATGGAGATATCCACTTTTCAGGTGGATTGCGCGTGGACGGGGAAGTCAGTGGCAGCGTTATCGCGGATCCTGCCAAGGCCAGTACGCTGGTGTTGAGCGAGCAGGCGCGGGTGCACGGTGAGATCAGCGTAACACATCTGGTGGTCAACGGTATGGTGACCGGGCCAATCCAGGCATCCGAGTATCTGGAACTTCAAAGCAAAGCCAAGGTCACTGGCGATGTAAGGTACAAAACGCTGGAGATTCAGTTGGGTGCCATCGTCGAAGGTAAGCTGGTGCACATCAATGAGGCCTCGGAAAAAGTCGTGTCGCTCAAGGTGAGCGGTGCTGAATCGTAATAAAAGACAAGGAGTACAACCATGAATGCAGTGACTGAAATGCAAGAACCGCTGTTGTTTACCGACAGCGCCGCCAACAAGGTGAAGCAGTTGATCGAGGAAGAGGGGAATGCCGGGCTGAAGCTGCGCGTGTTCGTCACCGGTGGCGGCTGTTCCGGTTTCCAGTATGGCTTCACATTTGATGAAGTGGTGAATGAAGACGATACAGTGATGGACAAGAACGGCGTTCAACTGTTGGTTGATCCGATGAGCTTCCAATATCTGGTCGGTGCCGAGATCGATTACACCGAGGGTTTGGAAGGTTCGCAGTTCGTGATCAAGAACCCCAATGCAACGACCACTTGTGGTTGCGGGTCTTCATTCTCGGCATAAGCTGATTGTTGTTGAAGGCAGGAACGGGGCGCGCAAGCGTCCCGTTTTGTTTTATGCGGGGTGGATCGCGCCCAGCACGCAGGGGTGCGATGCGCCTGTGGCTTCCGGCAGGTTGCCGGCACGCAGGTGCATGCTCTGGCGCGCCAGCCAGGCAAACGCGATCGCCTCCATCCAGTCGGCGGGAATGCCCAGTGTGTCTGTCTTCCGGATAAGGCAATGCGGCAATCGCAGCTGCAGTCGAGACGCCAATGCGGCGTTGTGCGCCCCCCCCCCGCACAGGTATAGCTCCTCTGTGCCGGCACAGAATCGGACAACGGCATCAGCGATGCTGTCACAAGTGAGTGCCAGCAGCGTTGCCTGTACGTCGGCGGGCGCTTCAGTGCCTTGCAGTTGATCCTCCAGCCACGCCGGATTGAACAGATCGCGTCCGGTGCTCTTGGGGGGCAACTCGGAAAAATATGGCTCGGACATCATGCGCTGCAGCAATCCGGGAATGCGCTTGCCGCCGGCTGCCCATGTTCCGTTCTCGTCGTAGGGCATGCCTTGGTGCTTATTAATCCAGCTATCCATCAATAGATTGCCTGGGCCCGTGTCGAAGCCGGTCGTGCTCTGGCCGGGTTGCAGGTCGGTGAGGTTGGCGATGCCGCCAATGTTGAGAATGGCGCGATGGATTGCGGGATGGCGCAGCATCGTGTCATGGAATGCCGGTACCAGCGGAGCGCCTTGACCGCCTGCGGCTATGTCGCGTGAGCGGAAGTCGCTCACCACATGGATGCCGGTCAGTTCGGCCAGCAGTGCGGCATTGCCGAGCTGTACCGTGTAGCCCTGCTCGGGCCGGTGGCGGATGGTCTGACCGTGGCAGCCGATGGCCCGGATGTGGCGGTGGGGGGTGCCCGTCGCGTTCAATAATGCGTGAGTGGCATCGGCATAAGCGCGTGCCAGTGTAATGGAGGCGAGTTGCATGCGGTGTATTTCATCGAAGCCTGGCTGATGCAGTTCGAGCAATACATCCTTCAGTATTTTTGGGTAGGGCTGGAAATGACTGGCGAGAAGTTGCACGTTCTCGTCGGCGAAGTCGACTAATGCGACATCGATACCGTCCAGGCTGGTGCCGGACATGATGCCGATGTACAGATCGGGAGCCGCTTTCACTTAATCAAGTTTGGCGATGCGAGTATTGCGCAACAGCGACAGGCGCGCGTTCAGGTCGCGGGTGGACTCGTCAAAGGCAGTGCGTTGTGCCTCGCTGATCGGTTTGCCATCCGGCAGAGCCACCTTCAGCGGGTCGCGCTGGATGCCGCTGACCTTGAACTCGTAATGCAAATGCGGGCCGCTGGCCAGGCCGGTCTTGCCTACATAGGCGATGACCTCTCCCTGGGCCACGCGCTGGCCGCGATGCAGGCTGGCCGCGAACCTGGAAAGGTGGCCATAGACCGTTTGAAAATGTCGCTGATGTTCCAGTATGACCACATTGCCATAGCCTCCCCGGGTGCCGACGAAAGTCACGACGGCGTCGGCGGTCGCGCGCACCTTGGTGCCGATGGGGGCGGCATAGTCCACGCCTTTGTGGGCGCGCCACTTGTTCAGTACCGGATGGAAGCGGGAGTGGCTGAAGCCGGAGCTGACGCGGGAGAACTCGATAGGCGAGCGCAGGAAGGCTTTGCGCATGCTCTTGCCGTCCGGTGAAAAATAGTCACCGCCATGACTGGAGTTCTCGAAATAGAAGGCGCTGAAGGTGCGGCCATGATTGACGAACTCGGCAGCCAGAATGCGGCCTTGATGCGCCGATTCACCGTTCAAATAGTTCATCTCATAGATCACGCTGAATTTGTCGTGGCGGCGCAGATCGCGGTGAAAGTCGATATCTCCACCGAAGACTTCGACCATCTGGTTGGCTATTGAATCCGGCAGGCCGGCTTCATCCGTGGCGGCATACAGGCTGCTGATAATCTCGCCGGTCTGAACGAAAACACGGCGCTCGGTCTCGGCGGCCTGTTCCGTTACCCTGAAGCTTGCGCCGTCTTTGAGCACTTGCACTTGATTGCCATCATTGTCGGTGTATCTGAGTGCGAGCAGATTGTGCGCATCGTCAGATTCGACCAGCAAAGTTCTGCCGACGCGCAATTGGCGGAATGAGCGAACCGATGGAGCGCGACGGAGGAATTCATCTGCCGCGGGATCCTGCACATTCATCCGGCGCAACAGTTCGCTGACCGTGTCTCCGCGTTGCACGCGGTCGTTGCGCCAGAACACCGAAGCATCGGATGGCTGGGCTGCACTGAGGGGCAACTCAATGTTCTCAATGACGCTGTATTGTGATGCGGACAAGCCAGCGGTCTGAGGCATGATGCCGAACGCCGTCAACACCCCGAGCAGAGGCAGGGTGGACAGGGTGACGAACCAGTGCAGCTTCATCTTGTGGGCGTGTAGCAGGGTGTTTTGCGGTAACATTCGTGCTTCCTCGGTGGCATCACTGGCGCATATGCGGAAGGCATGGCGACCAGTTGCAATATGCGGTGCTACTTTAACAGAAAGCGATACCCCATCAAAATCCGCCCGACCCCTCCGGGCAAGAAACAGACGAGCGGTCATTCGACATGAGTCAACAAGAAATCCTCAATCAAATCAGGCGCGGTAGTGATGAACTGCTGATCGAAGCAGAACTGGTCAAGAAGCTGGCGCAAAATCGTCCGCTGCGTGTCAAGGCCGGTTTCGATCCCACGGCCCCGGATCTGCATCTCGGACATACCGTATTGCTGAACAAGATGCGCCAGTTGCAGGACTTGGGGCATCACGCCCTGTTCCTGATTGGCGACTTCACCGGCATGATCGGCGACCCCACCGGCAAGAATGCGACCCGTCCGCCTTTGACGCGCGAGCAGGTGCTTGCCAATGCAGAGAGCTACAAAGACCAGGTGTTCAAGGTGCTCGACCCGGACAAGACCGAAGTCGTGTTCAACTCCGCCTGGATGGACAAATTCAGTGCGGTCGACCTGATCCGTCTGGCGGCGACACATACCGTGGCACAGATGCTGGAGCGTGACGATTTTTCCAGGCGCTACAAGGGCAATCAACCCATCGCGATCCACGAATTCATCTATCCGCTCGTGCAAGGGTACGACTCGGTCGCCCTCAAGGCTGACCTGGAGCTCGGCGGTACCGACCAGAAATTCAATCTGCTGATGGGGCGCGAGTTGCAAAAGCATTACGGCCAGCCGGCCCAGTGCGTGCTTACCATGCCGCTGCTGGAAGGATTGGATGGCATCAACAAGATGTCCAAGTCGCTGGGTAACTATATCGGCGTCACCGACACCCCGACCGAGATGTTCGGCAAGATCATGTCGGTCTCAGACGATCTGATGTGGCGCTATTACGATCTGCTCTCGTTCCGCAGCCTGGCACAGATATCGAACTTCAAGGAAGAAGTCGCGCAGGGGCGCAACCCGCGCGACATCAAGGTGATGTTGGCGCAGGAGATCGTGGCGCGCTTCCATACGCAGCAAGCCTCCGAAGAAGCACTGGCCGAATTCGAAGCGCGCTTCCAGAAAGGTGTGCTGCCGGACGATATGCCCGAGCTCTCCGTGCAGTCCAGCGAAGGCATGATCGGTATCGCGCATTTGCTGAAACAGGCCGATCTGGTTGCCAGTACATCGGAGGCGATCCGTATGGTCGGCCAAGGCGGCGTGAAGCTGGATGGCGAGAAAGTCACTGACAAAGCCCTGCAGATCAAGGCCGGGGCGGTGGTCGTGGCCCAGGTCGGCAAGCGCAAATTTGGCCGGGTCACGGTCTTATAAATACCGGTTGTGCGCCGGGTGCATCTTCGGTAGAATCGCGCCCTCGAATTTTTGGTTAAAGGTAGTTTGTCTATGACAACCGTACGTGTTAAAGAAAATGAGCCGTTCGAAGTGGCAATGCGCCGCTTCAAGCGTTCCGTAGAAAAGACCGGTCTGCTGACCGAACTGCGTGCCCGCGAGTTTTACGAGAAGCCAACGGCTGAGCGTAAGCGCAAACTGGCCGCCGCTGTGAAGCGTCATTACAAGCGTCTGCGCAGCCAGACTCTGCCGCCGAAGATGTATTGATTCGGATTCGCCCGGACGCCGCAATCTTTCGGGGTTGCGGCGTTTTGCTTTTGTTTTGAGGAGTAGCGCTTTGAGCCTGAAACAGCAGATCACTGAAGACATGAAAACCGCGATGCGCGCCAAAGAAACGGCCCGCCTCGGCGCGATCCGTCTACTGCTTGCCGCCATGAAGCAGAAAGAAGTCGACGAGCGCGTTGAACTTGTGGATGCGGATGTGCTGGCTATCATCGACAAGATGCTCAAGCAGCGCCGTGACTCTATTACCCAATACGAAGCGGCAGGCCGGCAAGAATTGGCGGATGTCGAGAAGTTCGAGATTTCCGTGCTGCAAACCTATATGCCGCAACAGATGAGCGAAGCGGAAGTCGCTGCGGCTATCACGCAGGCGGTTGCCGCATCCGGTGCCGCCGGTGTGCAGGACATGGGTAAAGTGATGGCCATTCTCAAGCCGCAACTGGCGGGGCGTGCCGATCTGGGCAAAGTGTCCGGGCAGGTCAAGGCTGCGCTGTCCAAGTAATTCAAACGTTCCGGCATCGGCCGGGATTTAGTGGTTCTCTATCGGGCGGGGGCTGGAGTGATTCCAAAAAGTTTCATTCAGGATCTGCTCAACCGTCTCGACATCGTCGATGTCATTGATCGTTATGTACCGTTGAAGAAAGCAGGTGCCAACTACGTCGCCTGCTGTCCTTTCCATAACGAGAAATCCCCTTCGTTCACCGTCAGTCAGAGCAAACAGTTCTATCACTGTTTCGGTTGCGGCGCGCACGGCACGGCCATCGGTTTTGTCATGGAACACGTCGGCATGGGCTTCGTCGAGGCGGTGGAATATCTCGCCAAGGGCATCGGTCTTGAAGTGCCGCGCGAAGCTTCAAATACACCGCAGCACAAAGTTGCGCTCGATCTGTACGAGCTGATGCAAACGGCCTCGCGCTATTACCGGGATCAGCTGAAAAAGAATCCGCGCGCAATCGACTATCTCAAAGGTCGGGGGCTTTCGGGTGAAGTGGCGGCGCGTTTCGGTATCGGTTACGCACCGGATGACTGGCAGCCGCTGAAGGCGGCTGTGGGCAACTATCAGGATGCGTCTCTGGTCGAGACGGGCATGGTGATCGAAGGCGAGGGCGGCAAACGTTATGACCGTTTCCGCGACCGCATTATGTTCCCCATCGTCAATGTGCGCGGCCAGATCATCGGCTTCGGCGGGCGTGTGCTGGACAAGGGCGAACCGAAATATCTGAATTCACCGGAGACCACGCTGTTCGAAAAAGGCCGCGAACTCTACGGCCTGTATCAAGCGCAAAAGGCGATCCGTGCCCGGCAGCGGGTGGTTGTGGTGGAAGGCTACATGGATGTGGTGGCGCTCGCGCAGCACGGTGTGGAGTATGCGGTGGCGACACTGGGAACGGCGACGACGCCTTTCCATGCGCAGAAACTGATGCGGCTGTGCGATCAACTGGTGTTTTGCTTCGACGGTGACCGTGCGGGCCGTAAAGCGGCCTGGCGTGCGCTGGAAAATTCATTGCCGCAATTGCAGGACGGCAAGCGCATCGGCTTCCTGTTCCTGCCGGAAGAGCATGACCCGGATTCCTATATCCGAGAATTCGGCACCGAAGCTTTCGAGCATGAATTGGATGATTCATTGACGCTGTCCGGTTATCTGCTGCGCGAGTTGGCCGCGCAAGTCGACTTGACGACCCAGGAAGGGAGGAGTGCTTTGGTGAAGAATGCGCAGCCTTTGTTGACTGCCATCACGGCGCCAACCACCGCCTTGCTGTTGCGCAAGGAAGTCGCCGCGCTGGCCGGATTGGATCTGGCAGAACTCGAAGCGCTGTGGTCGATCAAATCTGTCGCCCCGCCGAAACGACCCGCGCCGCAGAAAGCCAGGCGCAATGCGCCTTCGGAATTGCGGCACATGTTGCGCTGCCTGTTGATGAAGCCGGAGCTTGCCCGTGCTTTGCCGCGCGACTGGTCCAGTGAAAGTGCCGAGGGGGCCGCCATCGCGGCGCTTGTCGATTGGCTGCATGAAGGCGCAAGCGAAGTCAGTACCGCTGCGCTGATACAGCATTTTCAGGATACGGCATATGCGTCTGTTTTTGCATCGGTGCAGGGCGGCGTTATGCAGTTGGGCGATGATTACGACATCGATGCGGACTTCGCGGGGTTGATGCGGAACATCCGGCGCGCAGAGATAGAAAGTGAAATGGCGGCGCTGCTGGCCAAGGGGCTGACCGGGATGAGTCCGGCCGAACGCGAGCGGCATGCGCAACTCAGTGAGACATTGCAGCAATTGAAGGCGGGAATGAGCTGAAAGCAGGGAGTAGGCACGGTAATTGCATCCGGTCATATGGGCATTGTTTGAAGCTAACCTTCGGAAAAGTTGAATAAATCTGCTATAATCCGCGCCCTTTTGGCGGTCACCAGACTCGACCGCCCGCTAATCAATTTAATTCTGGGAACCGAGCATGGCGACTCAGCAAAAAAACAAAACCACTACTCCGGCAAAGAAAACCGCAGGCGAGGACAAGCTTGAAACAGCGAGCGCCGCAGCCAAAAACGTCGGCAAAACTGCCGGTGCAAAAGCCAAGACTGCGGAAGTCACCAGCAAGCAAAGCGACAATTCTCAAGACATCGAAGAACGTCGCACGCGCCTGAAAGCGCTGATCCTGCTGGGCAAGGAACGCGGCTATCTGACCTTCGCCGAAATCAACGACCATCTGCCTGACATGCTGGAAGTCGAGCAGGTCGAGGGCGTGGTCAGCATGATCAACGACATGGGTATCTCCGTGTGCGACGTCGCGCCGGACAGCGAGTCGATGGTGATGAACGAAGTGGCACCGCCCGTCGCCGACGAGGATGCCGCCGCCGAAGCCGAAGCCGCCATTTCCACGGTCGACTCTGAGTTCGGACGTACCACCGACCCCGTGCGCATGTACATGCGCGAGATGGGGGTGGTCAATCTGCTCACTCGCCAAGACGAGATCGAGATCGCCAAACGCATCGAAGATGGCCTGAAGCACATGATCATGGCTATTTCCGCTTGCCCGGCGACGATTGCAGAGATTCTGCTGCTGGCGCAAAAGATCGCCAACGAAGAGATGAAGGTGGACGAACTGATCGACGGTTTCGTTGACGGTGAGGATGAAGCCAAGATCGGCAAGGACGACGACAGCAGCGACAGCGATTCGAGCGACGATTCCGAATCGGAAGACGAAGATTCCGATAGCGAAGAAGAAGATGAGGAAGCGCAAGCAGAAGCCGCAGCGGCTGTCGCGGCTGCCAATCTTGCCCAACTGCGCGCGGATGCGCTGGCCCGTTTTGCTGTGATCGGCGATCTGTTCACCAAGATGGGCAAGGCTTACGAGAAGTTCGGCTACCGCAGCAAGCAATACGACAAGCTGCAGCAGCAGATCTCCGACGAACTGATGCAGTTCCGTTTCTCCGCCAAGCAAGTGGATGCCTTGTGCGACACCATGCGCAAGATGGTGGAAGAAGTGCGCGCCAGTGAGCGCGCCATCCAGACACTGTGCGTCACCAAATCGCACATGCCGCGTCCGCACTTCATCAAATCATTCCCCTCCAACGAACTCAATCTGGAGTGGGTGCAGCGCGAGATCGCGGCCAAGAAGCCCTACAGTGAAACGCTGTCGCGCCACGAAGCCGCCATCGTCGACCAGCAGAAGCAGATGATCGCCCTGCAGCAGCGCGTGGGCATTCCCATCGTCGACCTGAAAGAGATCAACCGCCAGATGACTAACGGCGAAGCCAAGGCACGCCGCGCCAAGCGCGACATGATCGAGGCCAACCTGCGCCTGGTCATCTCCATCGCCAAGAAATACACCAACCGCGGTCTGCAATTCCTCGACCTGATCCAGGAAGGCAACATCGGCCTGATGAAGGCCGTGG
>WOZO01000152.1 GCA_011620315.1 Sideroxydans sp.
GCAGCTTGTGCATGAAGCGGCGCTGTTCCGGCGTGTTCACGCAGTCGCACCATTCTTCATAGCGGGCCAGTTCGGCGCTGTCCGATTCATCCCATATTTTCGCGATGCGGCGCAGCTGCTCCCTGTCCTTGCCGGTTTCCATCTCTTCGAGCGATGTCTGCAGATAGCGGATGGCCGCCTGCGCGTCGTCCTGCTTCAGCGTGGCGATCTGCGATTCGGGCGTTTCCAGCGAGATCACTTCCTTGTGCGCAGCATGCCCGATGCCGGACAAAACGGCATCGATGGCATAGGCGGATTCCAGCCCGTCCAGTCTGGCTTTCATGAGGGTGATGGTGATCAGTTGCATCTCGCCGGGATATGCAGAGATCGAGTCGTAAGGCGTGCAACTGGCTTCGGCCTGTTTGCGCAGTCTGGCCGTCAGCGCGGGCGGCAATGTCTTGCCCCCCGGGAGAGAAAGCGCGGCCATGCCTTGCGTCGTCCGTTGCCGGATGTCGGCATCCATCATGTCCAGCTCCAGCGCCAACACCTCGCTGTTGCTTAACGCCTGCATCACGGCAGGTCCCGGAAACATCCACTCGAATCTGGCGACATGGATCGTGCCGTACAGATATGAATCGCGCCCGTCCTTGCTGATGCGCCACAGGAAGCCTTTGTCCTTCGCGTGGCTCATGGCATTTTGAATCGCATCCGGTGTCGGTGCGGCAGGCGGAGGCGGGCATTGCGCGGACGCGCTAACGAGCGAGCTGGCTGATAACAGCAATGCGAGTAACGCGCTTTTGAACAGATCGAACATGCAGCCTCCTTGATAGACCATGCAGAAGTTGGGGCGAGGACGCACCGTAATTTGTCCAGACAGCCGGGTCAACTATTATTCCCGTAATCAACGCAGCCGCGCTGGCACGCTATTCGCTTGATGCTTTGTAAGAAAACCGACAGTACCAAGCCATGGAACTCGCCAGAGACGAATACGCAACGCATAGTGCCTACGATGAATTGCTGGATCACGCGCTGCAACCGCGCGCGGCGGCACAACCCTTGTTCGACTATCTGAACTCGCTGCACGAGGATGAGCTGGCCAAGCGGCGACAGGCGGTGGACGCCACCATCATGGCCATGGGCATCACCTTCACAGTGTACAGCGAGGCGGGCAACATCGACCGCGTGTGGCCGTTCGACCCGATCCCGCGCGTGATGGGACGCAAGGAGTGGGAATCCATCCAGGCCGGACTGAAGCAACGTCTGCGCGCGCTGAACCTGTTCATCAACGATCTGTACAACGAACAGCGCATCATCAAGGACGGCGTGTTCCCCGCCGAGGTGCTGCAGGATTCGGCCAACTTCCGTCCACAGTGCGTGGGCATCACGCCCCGCTTCGGGGTGTGGGCGCACATCTGCGGCACCGACTTGGTGCGCGACAAGGACGGCACGGTGTATGTGCTGGAAGACAATCTGCGCGTGCCGTCCGGCGTCTCCTACATGCTGGAGAACCGCCAGGTCATGAAGCGCATCTTCCCCGAGGTGTTCCGCACCACCAACATCCTGCCGGTGGACGATTACCCGATGCAGCTTTATCAGATGCTGGCTTCACTCTCACCGCGCGCGGGTGAGCAGCCGGTGATCGCCGTACTCACGCCCGGCATCTACAACTCCGCCTATTTCGAGCACAGCTATCTGGCGCAGCAGATGGGTGCGTATCTGGTGGAAGGCAGCGACATGGTGGTGGGCGCGGACGACATCGTTTACATGAAGACCATCACCGGCCTGCAGCGCGTGGACGTGATCTACCGCCGCATCGACGATGCCTTCCTCGATCCCGAAGTGTTCAATCCCGCTTCGGTGCTGGGCACGCCGGGGCTGATGCGCGCCTGGCGCAAGGGCAATGTCGGCATCGCCAACGCGCCCGGTGCAGGGGTGGCGGACGACAAGGTGGTGTACACCTTCGTGCCGCAGATCATCAAATATTATCTGGACGAAGCGCCCATCCTCGCCAACGTGCCGAGCTATCTGTGCATGCTCGAAGAACAGCGCGAGCATGTACTGGCGAATCTGGACAAGCTGGTGGTAAAACCGGCCAACGAATCGGGCGGCTACGGCATGCTGATCGGCCCGCGTGCCACGCCGGAAGAGCGCGAGCAGTTCGCCGAACTCATCCGCAAAAATCCGCGCAACTACATGGCGCAACCGACGCTGGAGATCTCCACAGCGCCCACGCTGGTGGACGGCCGGCTCGCGCCGCGCCACCTCGACCTGCGGCCCTTCGTGTTGCAGTCCGACAAACTCTACGCCACCACCGGCGGCCTGACGCGCGTCGCCATGCGCAAGGGTTCGCTGGTGGTCAACTCCTCGCAGGGCGGCGGCAGCAAGGACACCTGGATCGTGGAGGACGCAGCATGATGCTTGCCCGCGTTGCAGGGAACTTGTACTGGATGGCGCGCAATCTGGAGCGCGCCGAGAACACCGCGCGTCTGATCAACAGCACCACCCATGTGCTGCTCGACCTGCCGCACGGTGCCACGTTCGGTTGGTCCAATCTGGCCGAGATCGCCGGACTGGACGACCTGTTCGCCAAGACCTATCCCGAGGCGAACGAAGAATCCATCATGCGCTTCCTGATCGAGGATGAAACCAACCCGAGTTCCATCTTCGCCTGTGTGCGATACGCGCGCGAGAACACGCGCACCCTGCGCGAAGTGCTGCCCGCCGAGATGTGGGAACGCATCAACAGTCTGTATCTGTATGTGCGGCAGCACGCGCAGGCTGCCTGTAATAGCCGCCGAGAGCGCTACATCATATTGAACGAGGTCATCCAGCAGCGGCATGCCATCGTCGGTCTGTTCTCCGGCACCATGCCGCACGACGATGCCTACCAGCTGATCAAACTCGGGCGCAACATCGAACGCGCCGACATGACCACGCGCATCCTCGACCTGCATTCCGCCATCAGCTTCCCGGACGACAGCGTGGTGCGCGAGGCATTGGTGGAACGCATCTGGATGAGCACGCTCGAATCGCTGTCCGCCTACCAGACCTATCGCCGTCTGGTCGCCATGCATGTGCGCAGCAACGATGCGATCCGCTTCCTGCTGCAGGACATGCGCTTCCCGCGCAGCGTGTCGCATTGTCTGCACGAGATGGAGAACTGCTTCCGGCTGATGCCGAAGTCGCAGCAGTTGCAGCAGCTCACCGCGCTGTTGCGTCTCAAGATCGCACAGCACGCCACGGCCGATCTGGATGCGGTTGCGCTGCACGAATACATCGATCTGTTGCAGATGCAGCTGGGCGAGATCCACGATGCGCTGTTGCAGAACTACTTTCACGCCTGGCAGGATGGTGCGCTGCCGTCCGCTCAGGCGCAGGGCGAGATCGAGTTTGCCCAGCAATGAAAGCGCGTGTTAGTGTTGCGCGCCCGATAGACGCGTCGCCGCTGCACGGCGACTTACTCAACCAGAAATGATCGCATCCCTATGACATATTGCATGGCCATCAACACCGACGCAGGCGTGGTGTTCTGTTCCGATTCGCGCACCAATGCCGGGTTCGACAACATCTCCACCTACACCAAGATGCATTCCTTCGTGTGGCCGGGCGAGCGCACTTTCGTGCTGTTGTCGGCGGGCAATCTGGCCACCACGCAGGCCGTGGTGAAACGCCTGTGGAGCGACATTGAGGAAGCGGCAACGGTCAATCTGCGCAGCGTGCCCAACATGCTCGCCGCCTCCGACTACATCGCCAGCATCAGTGCCGCCGTGCAGAAACAGCATGCCGAGCGCGATACGGCGAACACCAATTTCGAAGCCACCTTCATCTTCGGCGGCCAAGTCGGCAACGGCAAACCGGAGACGCTGCTCATCTACCCGCAGGGCAACTACATCCACGAATCGGACGACCATCCCTTCCTGCAGATCGGCGAAGTCAAATACGGCAAGCCCATCCTCGACCGCATCATCAAGCGCGATACGCCGCTGGAGCGCGCCGCGCGTTGCGCGCTGGTGTCGATGAATTCCACCACGCGCAGCAACCTCACCGTCGGCCCGCCCATCGACCTGCTCATCTACCGCAAAGGCGCGCTCGATTTCGGCCAGCGCATGACGCTCACCGAGAGCGATCCTTTCGCCAAAGAACTTTCCGAAGCATGGAATCAGGGATTGGTGCAGGCGCTGATGGGCTTGCCCAGATTCCCCTGGGAGAGCTGATCCCAGATAGTTCATTAGCAACGTCATTCCCGCGCAGGCGGGAATCCAGATGATTCAATAATGCCCCACGCAGTGGGACGAAATATTGGTTTTGTCTGCTTCGCAGGGTGATCTTTCCTGGCTGGATACCGGCCTGCGCCGGTATGACGGCCTAAGGATTTTCTGCGTAGAAGTCAAAACGTCGGGGCCGGGCGCCCTGACAGTCGCCACTCGCGACGTGACGCATCCATTCGACATTTGTCCTCGCTGGCGGTAGCATCGCCGCCCATTTTTTACCGGCCCGCTCTTTGGTCCTCTCCCGCCCATGTCTGTTGTAACACCCGCCCGCGCCAGCGGCTTTGGCGAAGTGAGTTTTCAGTACGAGCCCATCGCCGCCGCCTATCACTACGAACGCCAGATCGACCGCGAAGAACTGGTGCTGATCGCCGACATCGGCGGCGGCACCTCGGACTTTTCGCTGATCAGGCTCTCGCCGCAGCGGGCGCGTGTCGCCGACCGGCGCGACGACCTGCTGGGCAACGGCGGCGTGCACATCGGCGGCACCAACTTCGGCCAGCAACTGAGTCTGGCCGGGGTGATGCCGCTGCTGGGCTATCGCAGCCAACTCAAGCGCGGACTGGAAATGCCCTCCAGCTACTACTTCAATCTGGACACCTGACACACCATCAACCAAGCTTATTCGCGCCGCACCTGGGCCGACCTGCAGGAACTGTATCTGGACACGCTGGCACCCGAAGCCATGGACCGCCTGTTCAAACTGATCCGAGACCGCGACGGCCATTGGTTGGCCATGCAAGTTGAGGAAGCCAAGATCGCGCTGTCCAACGGCGATAGCGCCACCCTGCATCTGGACCGGCTGGCACCCGACCTGCGCCACACGCTGACACGGCTCGAATTCGAACAAGCATCGTCAAAGTTGGTGGAGCGCATCGGCACCACCCTGAGCCCCTTGCTGGCCAATGCCGGCGTGAATAGCGCGACAGTGGACACCGTGTTCTTCACCGGCGGTGCCAGCGGCGTCCCCGTGCTGCGCAAACGCATCGCCGCCCTGCTGCCCCAGGCCCGGCGCGTGGAAGGCGACTTGTTCGGCAGCATTGGTGCGGGGCTGGCGGTGGAAGCGCAACGACGTTTTGGTTGAAGAGATAGTGCAGTGTGCGGGATGCCCAATGCTGTGATGGCCGGATACTGATATTGAATGGCCAAAAATTAACGTGCCGGGATGCCGCCATGAAAAAATCAATTGCCCATGCCGTTGAGAACAAAGAGAAGCCGGCGAAAGCAGACGCACTTGGGGCTGTGCATCTTGCAAAAGTAACAGAGGCAAAACCCACATTCAGGAAAATGGCCCGCCAGGCCTCTTTTGGCAAAATGGCCAGCCACATGCCGACTGCGAAAGCTGTATCAAACGCATTTCGCAGGTTGAGCCTGACGAATTCCGCATCGTTCGCATACCGGGCTAAACCGTGGTTGCCGGTTACGATTGATTCCGGCCGGGCGACCAGCCAAGATTTTTCCATGCGCTGCAGAAAACAACGCAGACAGCCATTCTGGTTGGCGGGCAGTACCCGACATTCGGGGGCAATGCGCTTCGCCAATTGCCCCCTGCAGCGGCGGGTATTGATAGTTATGGTCGGAAGAAATATTTTCACAACTCGATGATGGCTCGCCACTTTGCCAGCTTTCCTTCATAAACAATTGCCGCATGCGCCGGACTGGTTGACGGCAGACGGTGCAACTTCAGCTCCGGCAATGCCTGTTCCTTCAGTACGGACTTCCTGAAACTGTGTTCTGCTTTCCCGCCGTTGAAGTACACGCGCGTGATGTGCGGATGGTCGGCGAAGAAGGCGGCGAAATCGTTGGCCTGCTCATGCTGGATGCCGCTGTCCAGGCTGCCTTCGCGCGAGCATGAATGCAGCACGTCCCACAGTGCGATGCCTGCTTGCTTAAGCACTTCCAGTCTTTGCTCGTAGGGCAGGTGGGGATGCGCGCCGACCAGTTCGCCCATGATCTTCCAGAAGGCGTTGTGCGGATGGGCGTAGTACTGCTGCGCGTCGAGTGAACGCTGGCCGGGCATGCTGCCGAGGATGAGTATCTTGGCGGTGGGATCTGCAACAGGCGGAAAACTGTTCAGGCGTTGCATGCGCTCACAGCATGCGCGAACGGTCGCCGGACATGAAGTTCTGCAGCGGCGCGTCGATGCCTTTGCCCATCACCAATACTTTGAACAGTTCGCCCATCTCGGCCGGGCTGGTGAGCTTCTGCACCTGTTTGGAGAGCGGCAGATATTCGCGCACGTTCTCCGGCGAGACTTCGCCGAGCAGGTCGGGCAGGCCGTTGTTGAGCAGGAAGTGTGCTTGCGTGGTGTAGCCCAGCAGGTGCGCGCCGTAGTCGATGGCGGCTTCGGCGGCGGCGGTGAAGTCAACGTGCGCGGTGATGTCCTGCAGGCCGGGCAGATAGAAGGGGTCGTCGTGCGAGTGATGGCGGTAGTGGCACATCAGCGTGCCGCGATGGCGTTGCGGGTGGTAATACTCGCGCGCACCGAAACCGTAGTCGATGAACAGCAGCACGCCGCGCGTGAGCCGTTCGGCCAGGCTGGATACCAGACCGCGCGCAGTGAGCGAGACTTCGCTCAGGTAGTCGTCCGGTACGGCGATGCCTTTGGCGATGTCGAGCAGTGCCTCGTTCTGTGGCAGACGGTCAGCCCAGACGAAACGGTTGTCTTCGGTGGCGACGCCACGCTCCAGAATGCGGCCTTCGTCCCAGAACACCAGATGCACGGGCAGCGCGTCCAGCACCTCATTGCCGAACACCGCGCCGCTGATGGTGTCGGGCAAGGCGTCCAGCCATTGGATGCGCGCGAACAGGTGCGGCAGATGTTCCTGCAGCAGGGCTTGCTGGCGTTGTCGCAGGTCGGCGCTCACTTCGAGGATGGAATAGGTCTCGGGCAGGCTGCCGAGGCGTTCCAGTTCGCGCAAGATGTCCAGTGCCAGCTTGCCGCTGCCCGCGCCCAGTTCGAGGATATGCGGCGTGCTGGTCTGCATGACATCCCGCAACTGGCGCGCCAGGGTGCGACCGAACAGGGAAGAGATCTCCGGCGCGGTGACGAAATCGCCCGATTCGCCGAACTTGCGCGCGCCGGCGGTGTAATAACCCAGCCCCGGCGCGTACAGCGCCAATTCCATGAAGCGCGAAAAGGGTATCCAGCCGCCCTGGCTCTGGATGTCGTTGCGGAGCAGCTCGCACAGGCGGGCGCTGTGGGCGAGGGCGTCGGTGCTGGGGGGCGGGAGGTTAACTTGCATGCTCGGGTATAATCCTCAAAGCAAATCGTCCACGAAATGCACGAAAGCCACTAAATGGATCTAAAGCGCTGAACTGGCGCGATTCAGTAATTGTGCGACACACTGGATCGTGGAAAAGACGCAGTGGTTCGTGATTTTCGTGTGTTTCGTGGATTGATGGTTTAAATCGGTTTGTGTGTGCAGAGTTTAGTGGGGTTTCCGATGCAGGGCAAAACAATATTGGTCACCGGTGGTGCGAAGCGCGTGGGCGCGGCCATCGTGCGCCGCTTGCATGCGGCGGGTGCGAACGTCGCCATCCATTTTCGCAGCTCGGCCTACGAGGCCTTCGCGCTGCGCGGCGCGCTGAACGACCTGCGCGAGAACTCCGCCTTCTGCGTGCAGGCCGATCTGCTGGAGAGCGCGACGTTGCCGCGCATGGTAGAGGAGGTGGTGCGGCATTTCGGCCATCTGGACGCGCTGGTCAATAACGCTTCCAGTTTCTATGCCACACCACTGGACGAGATCGATGCTACGCAATGGAACGATCTGATCGGCACCAATCTGCAGGCCCCGTTGTTTCTGTCGCAGGCGGCGATGGCCGAGCTGCGCCGCCGGCATGGTTGCATCGTGAACATCGTCGACATCCACGCCGAGCGACCGATGCAGGGGCATCTGTTGTACAGCGCGGCCAAGGCGGGACTGGTGGCGCTGACCAAGGGCCTGGCGCAGGAACTGGCACCGCAGGTACGCGTGAACGCCGTCGCGCCGGGCGTCATCGTGTGGCCTGAAGGCGATGAGTGGAACGACGAAGAGAAGCGTCGCAAGATCGTGGCACATACCCTGCTCAAACGAGAGGGTAGCCCGGACGACATCGCCAAGGCGGTGCAATTCCTGATTGCCGACGCGCCGTACATCACCGGGCAGGTCATCGCAGTCGATGGCGGCCGCAGTATCAATATTTAAAGCAGTTTTTTCCACGAAAAGCACGAAAGTCACGAACAACTGCCATTTACAGTTTTTGTTCTTGACTTTCGTGCTTTTCGTGGACTATTTTCTTTAGGCTTGAGCAGATTATGAACGACACTATCCAACCCATCCACTTCGAACACAGTTCCACCAACTTCAATCGTCTCAAAGGTCGCCTGGAAAGTTCGGTCGGCAAAGCCATCGGTGACTTCAACATGATCGAGGACGGCGATGTGGTGATGGTGTGCCTGTCCGGCGGCAAGGATTCCTATACGTTGCTGGATATCCTGCGTACGTTGCAGAAGCGCGCGCCCATCGATTTCAAGCTGATCGCGATGAACCTCGATCAGAAGCAGCCGGGATTCCCGGAAGATGTGTTGCCGAATTACCTGAAGAACCTCGGTGTAGATTTCCATATCGAAGCACAGGACACCTACTCCATCGTCAAGGAGAAGATCCCCGAAGGCAAGACCACCTGTTCACTGTGCTCGCGTTTGCGGCGCGGCATCATCTACAAGGTGGCGGGCGAACTGGGCGCGAACAAGATCGCGTTGGGCCATCACCGCGACGACATGGTGGAGACGCTGTTCCTGAACATGTTCTTCGGCGGAAAATTAAAGGCGATGCCGCCCAAGCTGGTGACCGACAAGGGCGACCATGTAGTGATCCGTCCGTTGGCCTATTGTGCGGAGAAAGACATCGCCCGCTATGCGCGCGGCATGGAGTTCCCCATCATCCCTTGCAACCTGTGCGGCTCGCAGGAGAACCTGCAACGGCAGAACATCAAGCAGATGCTGGCCGACTGGGAGCGCCAGTATCCGGGGCGTTCGCAGACCATCTTCACCGCCATGCAGAACGTGCGGCCCTCGCACTTGCTCGATGGCAACCTGTTCGACTTCAAGGGTATCAAGGTCGGCGATCACGTCGCGGAAGACGACGTGGCGTTCGACGACCATTAGCCTTCCGTCATTCCGGCCTGCGCCGGAATGACGAAGTTCTCAGGCGGCAGGGCTCACCGCCACCTTGAAGATCACCTTGCGCACCGTGCCGGTCCCCACCAGCGGCGCATGCGCATCCTCCGGGAAGAAGATGCAGAAATGGTCCGGCGGCACCGGCACCCAGGAAACCGGTGCGTCGTGGAAAAAGCGGATGTCCTTCTCCTCGCTGTGTTCGCTCACCGGATTCAGGCAATCCTCTAGCGGTCTCCATCCCATCGATTCATCGCCTTCCAGCACCAGCTGGAGGTCGATGTATTTTCTGTGTGCTTCAAGTTTCGCCATCTCTTTTGTCTTGGCCGGTACCTGTTCAACGATGGCGATCAGATCGTCACCAATGATGGGATAACGTCCCGGCGCAAGGCTGAAGAAATCGGTGCTGCGAATGTGTGCGAACGCGCGGGCGAACAGCGGATGCAGGGTTTCGTAACGCGAGGACTGGGAGAGGGCGGAGAGGATCATTTCGGATCCATTTTGACAAGAGATTGCTCGAGTTTTGTGCCAAAGCCCCAGATAAATGCAGGCGGGATAACCCATAAAAACAGGAGTAAAGACAAATTTCTAACTGAATCGTTAGCGGATATATCGTGCCCCGCCATTGGGCCAGATGTAAATGAATACAAAATAAATGCCAGGCCAAACTCAAAGAAGACAATAAAGAAAGAGTTCCCGTGCTCACGCAGATGTCTGTAAGACTCAACACAGTCTCCAGTATCAGCTGCTTTGCGAGCTTCAATGAGTTTTTTGTAATATTGTTGTGGGATATCGAACTGCCAAAATAATAGCCAGATAAATCTCATCTGAAGAATGATGATAAGGAAAAGCGCGGCTGCTGCGATGGACTGGAAAAATGAGTCCTGCACGCAATAAACAAAGCCACCAAAAACAAATGAAAAGAAGACGATAGCCCCTGTGGCGAACCAATTGCTTTGCGCATCAACAGTAAATGCTCTTCCAGCATGCATGACAAGGATTGGAGC
>WOZO01000147.1 GCA_011620315.1 Sideroxydans sp.
GGATGCGGTGGAAGGCTTGTTCAACGGCCTGTTCTTCAGCGAAGAGCGTTACGACCTGTCCGTCGTCGGTCGTATGAAGTTCAACCGCCGTGTCGGCCGTGAAGAGCTGACAGGTTCCTCCACGCTGTCCAACGAAGACATCGTGGACGTGGTCAAGATCCTGGTCGAACTGCGCAATGGCCGCGGTGAGATCGACGACATCGACCATCTGGGTAACCGTCGTGTACGTGCTGTGGGCGAGCTGGCGGAGAACCAGTTCCGCGTCGGTCTGGCTCGCGTCGAGCGCGCCGTGAAGGAGCGTCTGGGGCAGGCAGAAGCCGACAACCTGATGCCGCACGACCTGATCAACGCCAAGCCGATCTCGGCTGCGGTGAAGGAATTCTTCGGTTCTTCGCAATTGTCGCAGTTCATGGACCAGACCAATCCGCTGGCGGAAGTGACGCACAAGCGCCGTATCTCTGCACTGGGCCCAGGCGGTTTGACTCGCGAACGCGCAGGCTTCGAAGTGCGCGACGTGCACCCGACCCACTACGGCCGCGTGTGTCCTATCGAGACACCGGAAGGTCCGAACATCGGTCTGATCAACTCGCTGGCGCTGTATGCGCGCACCAACGAATACGGCTTCATCGAAACGCCGTACCGCAAGGTGGCGAAGGGCCGTGCCATGGATGACGTGGACTACCTGTCTGCCATCGAAGAAGGCAAGTTCACCATCGCTCAGGCGAATGCGGAACTGGACAAGAAGGGCAACTTCACCAACGACATCGTGTCTGCCCGTCAGCACAATGAATTCGTTTTGGCTGAGCCAGAGAACATCGAATACATGGACGTGGCACCGGCGCAGGTCGTGTCCGTCGCGGCTTCGCTGATCCCGTTCCTGGAACACGACGACGCGAACCGCGCGTTGATGGGTGCCAACATGCAACGCCAGGCAGTGCCTGTGCTGCGTGCAGAGAAGGCGCTGGTCGGTACCGGCATCGAGCGCACCGTTGCGGTCGACTCCGGCACAGCCGTGCAGGCATGGCGCGGTGGCCGCGTGGACTACGTTGACTCGGGTCGTATCGTGGTGCGCGTCAATGACGACGAGACCACAGCCGGCGAAGTCGGTGTGGACATCTACAACCTGACCAAGTACACCCGTTCCAACCAGAACACCAACATCAACCAGCGTCCGCTGGTGCGCGTGGGCGACGTGATCGCGCGCGGTGACGTGGTGGCCGACGGTGCTTCGACCGATATGGGCGAACTGGCGCTGGGTCAGAACATGATGATCGCGTTCATGCCGTGGAACGGCTACAACTACGAAGACTCGATCATGATCTCCGAGCGCGTGGTGGCCGAAGACCGCTTCACTTCCGTGCATATCGAAGAACTGACCGTGATGGCGCGTGATACCAAGCTCGGTACCGAAGAGATCACACGCGACATCCCCAATCTGTCTGAAGCGCAACTGGGCCGTCTGGACGAGTCCGGCATCGTGCACATCGGCGCAGAAGTGAATGTGGGCGACGTGCTGGTGGGCAAGGTCACACCGAAGGGCGAGACACAGCTGACGCCGGAAGAGAAGCTGCTGCGCGCAATCTTCGGCGAGAAGGCTTCCGACGTGAAGGACACTTCCTTGCGTGTGAAGGCCGGCATGTCCGGTACCGTGATCGACGTGCAAGTGTTCACCCGCGAAGGTCTGCAACGCGACAAGCGCGCCCAGCAAATCATCGACGACCAGCTGGAGCGTTACAAGAAAGACTTGGCCGACCAGATGCGCATCGTTGAAGCCGACGTGTTCGCGCGTTTGGAAAAACTGTTGCACAACAAGGTCGCCAACGGCGGTCCGAAGAAGCTGGCCAAGGGCACCAAGCTGAACAAGGAATACCTGAGCAGCGTCGAGCACCACCACTGGTTCGACATCCGCGTTGCCGACGAAGCCGTCGCCTCGCAGATGGAACAGATGAAAGAAGGTCTGGCGCAGAAGCGCGTCGAATTCGACGCTGCGTTCGAACTGAAAAAGAAGAAGCTGACACAGGGCGACGAACTGCAGGCCGGCGTGCAGAAAATGGTCAAGGTGTACGTGGCTGTGAAGCGTCGCCTGCAGCCCGGTGACAAGATGGCCGGTCGTCACGGTAACAAGGGTGTGGTGTCGCGCATCGTGCCGGTGGAAGACATGCCGCACATGGCCGACGGTACTCCGGTCGATATCGTGCTGAACCCGCTGGGCGTGCCGTCGCGTATGAACATCGGTCAGGTGCTGGAAGTGCACTTGGGCTGGGCTGCCAAGGGGCTGGGCAAGAAGATCGCGGTCATGCTGGAACAGCAGGCCAAGGTCGCCGAGCTGCGCAAGTTCATCGGCAAGATCTACAGCGGTGAACAGGGCGAGGAAGTTGCCGCGCTGACCGACGACGAAGTGGTCGAGCTGTGCCGCAACCTGCGTGCAGGCGTGCCGTTCGCGACACCGGTGTTCGACGGTGCCAGCGAAGAAGAGATCAAGGAATTGCTGGCACTGGCAGAACTGCCGACCTCCGGCCAGATCCAGCTGTACGACGGCCGCACCGGCGACGCATTCGACCGCAAGGTCACCGTGGGTTACATGCACGTGCTGAAGCTGCATCACCTGGTCGACGACAAGATGCACGCGCGTTCTACCGGCCCGTACTCGCTGGTTACACAGCAGCCGTTGGGTGGTAAGGCGCAGTTCGGTGGTCAGCGCTTCGGTGAGATGGAAGTCTGGGCACTGGAAGCGTACGGCGCGGCTTACATCCTGCAAGAGATGTTGACCGTGAAGTCCGATGACGTGAACGGACGTACCAAGGTCTACGAGAACATCGTCAAGGGCGATCACAAGATCGATGCGGGCATGCCCGAGTCGTTCAACGTGTTGACCAAGGAGATCCGCTCCCTCGGTATCGATATCGATCTGGAACGTCATTAAGACCGCTGCGAATAGAAAACAAGGAGCTACCACATGAAATCAATTTTGGATCTGTTCAAGCAAGTCACGCAAAAGGAAGAGTTCGACGCGATCAAGATCGGTCTGGCTTCTCCCGAGAAGATTCGCTCCTGGTCATACGGCGAAGTCAAGAAGCCGGAAACCATCAATTATCGTACCTTCAAGCCCGAGCGCGATGGTCTGTTCTGCGCCAAGATTTTCGGCCCGGTGAAAGACTATGAGTGCTTGTGCGGCAAGTACAAGCGCCTCAAGCATCGCGGCGTGATCTGCGAGAAGTGCGGCGTGGAAGTTACGCTGTCCAAAGTGCGTCGCGAGCGCATGGGTCACATCGAACTGGCATCGCCGGTTGCGCACATCTGGTTCCTGAAGTCGCTGCCGTCCCGTCTGGGTATGGTGCTGGACATGACGCTGCGCGATATCGAACGCGTGCTGTATTTTGAAGCCTTCGTGGTGACCGAGCCCGGCATGACGCCGTTGAACCGTGGCCAGTTGCTGACCGAAGATGACTACATCGCCAAGGTCGAAGAGTACGGTGATGAATTCCAGGCCCTGATGGGTGCGGAAGGTGTACGCGCGCTGCTGCGCGCGCTGGACGTACCTTCGGAAGTGGAGAAGATCCGCGCCGAACTGGAAGCCACTGGTTCCGAAACCAAGATCAAGAAATACGCCAAGCGCCTGAAGGTGCTGGAAGCGTTCCTGCAGTCCGGCATCAAACCGGATTGGATGGTGATGGAAGTGCTGCCGGTGCTGCCGCCGGAACTGCGTCCGCTGGTGCCGCTGGACGGCGGCCGCTTCGCGACATCCGACCTGAACGATCTGTATCGTCGCGTCATCAACCGTAACAACCGTCTGCGCCGTCTGCTGGAACTGAAGGCGCCGGACATCATCGTGCGCAACGAGAAGCGCATGCTGCAAGAGTCCGTTGACTCGCTGCTGGACAACGGCCGTCGCGGCAAAGCGATGACCGGTGCCAACAAGCGTCCGCTGAAGTCGCTGGCCGACATGATCAAGGGCAAGGGCGGTCGTTTCCGTCAGAACTTGCTGGGTAAGCGCGTGGACTACTCCGGTCGTTCCGTGATCGTGGTGGGCCCGCAGCTCAAACTGCATCAGTGCGGTCTGCCCAAGAAGATGGCGCTGGAACTGTTCAAGCCGTTCATCTTCGAGCGTCTGGAAAAGATGGGTCTGGCTACCACCATCAAGGCTGGTAAGCGCATGGTCGAGGCTGAAGAGCCGATCGTGTGGGACATCCTGGAAGAAGTCATCCGCGAACATCCGGTGATGCTGAACCGTGCGCCTACATTGCACCGTTTGGGTATCCAGGCATTCGAGCCGATCTTGATCGAAGGTAAGGCGATCCAACTGCATCCGCTGGTCTGTACCGCGTTCAACGCCGACTTCGACGGTGACCAGATGGCTGTTCACGTACCGTTGTCTCTGGAAGCTCAGATGGAAGCGCGCACCTTGATGCTGGCTTCGAACAACGTGCTCTCGCCAGCCAACGGCGAGCCGATCATCGTGCCGTCGCAGGATATCGTGCTGGGTCTGTACTACATGACGCGCGAGAAGGTTGGCGCGCTGGGCGAAGGCGCGATGCTGGCGGATGTATCCGAAGTGCTGCGTGCCTACCGTTCCGGCAACATCGACCTGCAAGCCAAGGTGCAGGTGCGCATCAAGGAAGTGGTGACCAACGAGGCGGGTGAGAAGGAAGACAAGTTCACACGCTACGAGACCACGGTCGGCCGCGCCATCCTGTCCGAACTGTTGCCTGCCAACCTGCCGTTCAGCTATGTGAACAAGGCGCTGAAGAAGAAAGAGATCTCGCGCCTGATCAACACCAGCTTCCGCCGTTGCGGTCTGCGCGACACGGTGATCATGGCCGACCAGTTGATGTACACCGGTTTCGCCTATGCGACTCGCGCCGGTATCTCCATCTGTGTGGACGACATGCTCGTGCCGCAACAGAAGAACGCATTGATCGGCGCGGCCGAGAAGGAAGTCCACGAGATCCATACCCAGTACACCTCCGGTCTGGTTACCCAGGGCGAGCGTTACAACAAGGTGGTGGACATCTGGGGCCGTACCGGTGACCAGGTTGCCAAGGCGATGATGGACCAATTGGGCGTTGAGCCTGTATTGGATCGTCTCACCGGTGAAGCAGTCACGGACAAGAAGGGCAATGTGGTGACGCAGGAGTCGTTCAACTCCATCTACATGATGGCCGACTCCGGTGCCCGCGGTTCCGCTGCGCAGATCCGTCAGTTGTCCGGTATGCGCGGCTTGATGGCGAAGCCGGACGGCTCCATCATCGAGACGCCGATCACCGCGAACTTCCGCGAAGGTCTGAACATGCTGCAGTACTTCATCTCGACGCACGGTGCCCGTAAGGGTCTGGCCGACACCGCATTGAAGACAGCAAACTCCGGTTACCTGACACGTCGTCTGGTGGACGTGACGCAGGATCTGGTGGTGATCGAAGACGATTGCGGAACCGAGAACGGTCGCTCCATGAAAGCGCTAGTCGAAGGCGGTGAAGTGATCGAGGCATTGCGCGAGCGCGTGCTCGGTCGCGTGGTGGCTGCCGATGTGGTCAATCCCGAAACCGGCGAGACCCTGTACGAATCCGGCACGCTGCTGGATGAAGATATGGTCGAGCAGATCGAGACACTGGGCATCGACGAAGTGCGCGTGCGCACGCCGCTGACCTGCGAGACTCGCTATGGTCTGTGCGCCAAGTGCTACGGCCGCGACCTGGGTCGTGGCGGCCTGATCAACGTGGGCGAGGCGGTCGGTGTGATCGCGGCGCAGTCCATCGGTGAGCCGGGCACCCAGCTGACGATGCGTACCTTCCACATCGGTGGTGCGGCATCGCGTACCGTGGTGGCCAGCCAGGTTGAAAGCAAGTCCAGCGGTATCATCAAGTACAGCGACAACATGCGTACCGTCACCACCGCCGGCGGCGGTCTGGTGGTGGTGGCGCGTTCGGGCGAGGTGATGGTGACCGATGAGCACGGACGCGAGCGCGAACGTCACAAGGTGCCTTACGGTGCCAACCTGGCGGCTCGCGAGGGCGAGACCCTCAAGGCAGGCTCCGTACTGGCAAGCTGGGATCCGCATACCCGTCCGGTGATCACCGAATACGCCGGTCAAGTGCGTTTCGAAAACGTGGAAGAAGGTTCCACTGTCGCCAAGCAGATCGACGAAGTGACCGGCCTGTCCACACTGGTCGTGATCGATCCGAAGCGCTCCACTTCGACCAAGGGTGGCCGTCCGTTGGTGCGCCTGCTGGACGAGGCGGGCAACGAGATCAAGATCGCGGGTACCGACACGGCCATTTCCGTCGCATTCCAGATCGGTTCCATCATCACCGTGGAAGACGGTCAGCATGTGGGCGTGGGTGATGTGCTGGCCCGTATCCCGCAAGAGTCCTCCAAGACCCGCGACATTACCGGCGGTCTGCCGCGTGTGGCCGAGCTGTTCGAAGCGCGCTCGCCGAAGGATGCCGGCATGCTGGCGGAAGTCACCGGTACCGCATCGTTCGGCAAGGAGACCAAGGGCAAGCAGCGTCTGGTCATCACCGATACAGACGGCGTGGCACACGAGTTCCTGATCCCGAAAGAGAAGCACGTGCTGGTGCACGACGGCCAGGTGGTGAACCAGGGCGAAATGATCGTGGACGGCCCGGCCGATCCGCACGACATCCTGCGTTTGCTGGGTATCGAGGCGCTGGCGCGTTACATCACCGACGAAGTGCAGGACGTGTACCGTCTGCAAGGCGTGAAGATCAACGACAAGCACATCGAGGTGATCGTGCGCCAAATGTTGCGTCGCGTGCAGATCGTTGATGCGGGTGAGACCAACTTCATTCTGAACGAGCAGGTCGAGCGTGCAGAGCTGTTGAACGAGAACGAGCGCGTGACAGAACTGGGCAAGCAGACGGCAAGCTTCAACTACATGTTGCTGGGTATCACCAAGGCCTCGCTGTCCACCGATTCCTTCATCTCTGCGGCTTCCTTCCAGGAAACAACACGCGTGCTGACCGAAGCGGCGATCATGGGTAAGAAGGACGAGTTGCGCGGTTTGAAGGAGAACGTGATCGTGGGTCGACTGATCCCGGCAGGTACGGGTCTGGCCTACCACAACACGCGTCGCAAGCAGCGCCTTGGTCTGGATATCGCTGAGGGCGCGGGTCTGCAAGCGCTGGAAAGCAGTGCCGAAGCCCAAGAAGGGGTGTAGTTTCCTTGACAGGCGGGCTTTCCATCAATAGAATGCGCGGTCTTTTTGGTCCGCGCGATTCTGTTGTGTGGGGCACGCGCCCTGTCTTGCGGCTCAGTTAATTAGGTAAGTATCGATTTAATAACCAAAAGTTTTCAGGAAGCGAAGATAAACAATGCCAACCATCAACCAGTTAGTGCGCAAGCCCCGGACCACGGAAATCGTCAAGAGCAAGGTGCCTGCGCTTGCCGGCAGCCCGCAAAAACGCGGCGTTTGCACGCGCGTATACACAACGACTCCGAAAAAGCCGAACTCCGCCCTGCGTAAGGTGGCAAAAGTTCGTCTGGTCAACGGCTTCGAAGTCATTTCCTACATCGGCGGTGAAGGTCACAACCTGCAAGAGCACAGCGTAGTTTTGTTGCGCGGCGGTCGTGTCAAGGACTTGCCGGGTGTGCGTTACCACATGGTGCGCGGTAGCCTGGATACGGCAGGCGTCAAGGATCGTAAGCAGTCCCGTTCCAAGTACGGTGCTAAGCGCCCGAAGAAGGCCTAATTCAACAAGTTATCTGAGGTATCGAAATGCCAAGACGTAGAGAAGTCCCCAAACGCGAAATCCTGCCGGATCCCAAGTTCGGTAATCAGGATCTGTCCAAGTTCGTTAACGTGCTGATGACCGCCGGCAAGAAGTCGGTCGCAGAGCGCATTCTGTACGGTGCGCTGGAGCAAGTCAGCAAAAGGAGCGGCAAGGATCCGATCGAGGTGTTCAACATGGCGTTGAACAATGCCAAGCCGCAGGTGGAAGTCAAGAGCCGTCGTGTGGGTGGTGCGAACTACCAGGTGCCGGTTGAAGTGCGTCCTTCCCGTCGCGTTGCTTTGGCGATGCGCTGGTTGAAAGACTTTGCCCGCAAGCGCGGCGAAAAGTCGATGGATCTGCGTCTGGCTGGCGAACTGATCGATGCTTCCGAAGGTCGTGGCGGCGCGGTCAAGAAGCGCGAGGAAGTGCACCGTATGGCGGATGCCAACAAGGCATTCTCGCATTTCCGTTTCTAATTAAAAGTACATAGTCAGGTAATCATCGTGGCACGTAAAACACCTATCCAGCGCTATCGCAACATCGGCATCAGTGCCCACATTGATGCGGGCAAGACAACAACCACCGAGCGCATCCTATTTTATACGGGTGTGAGTCACAAGATCGGTGAGGTGCACGATGGTGCAGCTACGATGGACTGGATGGAGCAAGAGCAGGAGCGCGGCATCACCATTACTTCTGCGGCAACGACTTGCTTCTGGAAGGGGATGGAGAATCAGTTTCCCGAGCATCGCTTCAATATCATCGATACGCCGGGGCACGTTGACTTCACTATTGAAGTTGAGCGATCCATGCGCGTGCTGGACGGTGCTTGCATGGTTTACTGTGCTGTGGGTGGTGTGCAGCCGCAGTCCGAAACTGTTTGGCGTCAGGCAAACAAGTACAAAGTGCCGCGTCTGGCCTTTGTCAACAAGATGGACCGTTCCGGCGCGAACTTCTTCAAGGTGGTTGAGCAAATGGGGACGCGCCTGAAGGCAAGTCCTGTGCCGATCGTGATTCCCATTGGTGCCGAAGAGAAATTCGAAGGCGTGGTGGATTTGATCAAGATGCGTGCGATCTACTGGGATGAGGCATCTCAGGGTATGAAGTTCGACTATCGCGATATTCCCGCTGACTTGGTGGCTACTGCAACCGAGTGGCGCAGCAAGATGGTTGAATCCGCCGCCGAGGCATCCGAAGAGTTGATGAACAGCTATCTGGAAAATGGCGATCTGACAGAAGACGAGATCATCCTTGGTCTGCGTACGCGCACGCTGGCTTGCGAGATCCAGCCGATGTTGTGCGGTTCCGCGTTCAAGAACAAGGGTGTGCAGCGCATGCTGGATGCAGTGATTCAAATGCTGCCTTCTCCGGTGGATATCCCTGATGTGACCGGTGAAACGGAAGAGGGCGAGCACATCACCCGCAAGGCCGATGATAGCGAGAGCTTCTCCGCATTGGCATTCAAGCTGATGACCGACCCGTTCCTGGGTCAACTGACATTCGTGCGTGTGTATTCCGGCGTGCTGAAAAAAGGCGACACGGTATATAACTCGGTGCGCGGTAAGAAAGAGCGTATCGGTCGCATCGTGCAAATGCATGCCAACGAGCGTCAGGAGGTCGACGAGATTCTGGCGGGCGACATCGCTGCTTGTATTGGTCTGAAGGATGTGACGACGGGCGAATCGCTGTGCGACGTCAACAAGCCGATCATTCTTGAGCGCATGGTGTTCCCTGAGCCGGTGATTCATGTGGCGGTTGAGCCAAAGACCAAGGCGGACCAGGAAAAAATGGGTATTGCGCTGGGTCGCTTGGCGGCAGAGGATCCGTCCTTCCGTGTCCGTACAGACGAAGAATCCGGTCAGACCATCATGTCCGGCATGGGTGAGTTGCACCTTGAGATTCTGGTCGATCGCATGAAGCGTGAGTTCGGTGTCGAGGCTAACGTCGGCGCGCCGCAAGTGGCTTACCGCGAAGCGATCAAGAAGACCGTCGAAGTCGAGGGAAAATATGCCAAGCAGACGGGCGGTCGCGGTCAGTACGGCCACGTGTGGATCAAGATGGAGCCGAACGAAATCGGCAAGGGCTTCGAGTTCATCGATGCGATCAAGGGTGGTACCGTTCCGCGTGAATTCATCCCCGCGGTTGAAAAGGGTCTGCGCGAAACGTTGCCGAATGGCGTGCTCGCTGGCTATCCGATCGAAGACGTGAAGGTAACGCTGTTTGACGGTTCCTATCACGATGTGGACTCGAACGAAAACGCGTTCAAGATGGCTGCATCCATGGCGTTCAAGGATGGTATGCGCAAGGCCAATCCCGTGCTGCTGGAGCCGATGATGTCGGTTGAAGTAGAAACGCCGGAAGATTACACCGGCACTGTGATGGGTGACTTGTCGTCTCGTCGCGGTATGGTGCAGGGTATGGATGACATGGCTGGCGGCGGTAAAACCGTCAAGGCGGAGGTGCCGTTGGCAGAGATGTTCGGCTACTCCACTGCGCTGCGTTCCGCAACGCAAGGTCGTGCAACATACACAATGGAATTCAAGCACTACGCTGAAGCGCCCAAGAACGTCGCTGAAGCAGTGATGAACAGTAAAAAATAATACAGACTAGTCGGAGAAAAAATCATGGCAAAGAGCAAATTTGAACGTACCAAACCGCACGTAAACGTCGGCACGA
>WOZO01000221.1 GCA_011620315.1 Sideroxydans sp.
GCAAACAAAAGTTAGGGGCGCTTCTGAAAACGTGATTTATTCAGCGTCTCCCTAGGTCATTGCCGAAGCGCCGAGCAACGAGATCCATCGCGTGGAGGGGAATGTGTACTTCCCGCCATCGGCTGTGAAACGCGAATACCTCAAACCGAGCGACACGCACACGCATTGCGTGTGGAAAGGCGAGGCCAGTTATTACAACGTTGAGGTTGACGGCAAGGTAAACGAGGATGCAGCATGGTACTACCCCGAGCCGTCCGCGATGGCGGCCCGCATCAAGGATCACGTCGCGTTCTGGCACGGCGTCAAGGTAGAGGATTGATCAACGATGGATGATGCCGATCTGATCGAGCGCTACCGCACGGTGCGTGCACGTTCCGAAATGTTGTGCGCGCCGCTTGAGGTTGAGGACTGCTGCATTCAGGCGATGGAGAACGCGAGTCCGCCCAAGTGGCATCTGGCGCATGTCAGCTGGTTCTTCGAGAAATTCATCCTCGTACCGTATGCCAAGCACTACCGCATGCTGCGCGAGGAGTATGCGCACCTGTTCAATTCCTATTACGAGACGGCGGGCACGTTCTTCCCGCGCCCGCAGCGCGGCATGCTGTCGCGGCCCACGGTGCAGGAGGTGTATGACTACCGGCATCACGTCGATGGCGCGCTGCTGGATCTGCTGAGCAATGTTCCCGAGCTGCATGCCGCGGACATCCGCCAGCGACTGCAACTGGGACTGGAGCACGAGATCCAGCATCAGGAGTTGTTGCTGATGGATACGCGTTACAACTTCTCCATCAATCCGCTGCATCCGGTCTATCACCGGATCGAGCTGCCGCCTGCCGCACCTGTCGCGAAGGTGGACTGGCAGGAATTTTCTGCAGGCATCGTGGAGATCGGCCACAGCGGTGATGCGTTCGCCTACGACAACGAGCGACCGCGCCACAAAACTTACGTGCAGGATTTCCGTCTCGCCACGCGGCTGGTGAGCAACGCGGAATATCAGGCCTTCATCGAAGACGGTGGCTACGACCGCGTCGAGCTGTGGCTGTCCGATGCGTGGCGCACGCTCAAGGAACAGCAGTGGCAGGCACCGCTGTATTGGTTCAAGCAAGGCAGCGACTGGATGCATTTCGACCTCACCGGCGCGCATGCATTGCGTCTTGATGAACCCGTTTCACACCTGAGTTATTACGAGGCGGACGCCTATGCGCGCTGGGCGGGCAAGCGTCTGCCGACCGAAGCGGAGTGGGAACATGCCGCCAGCACACAAAGCATCGCGGGTAACTTCCTCGATAGCGGGCTGTATGTGCCGCTTCCGGCTCCCCTCTCCCCAACCCTCTCCCGCCTGCGGGAGAGGGAGCAAACGCATCGCGCCGAGGATTCAAGGATTCAGCAAATGTTCGGCGACCTGTGGGAGTGGACGCAGAGCGCCTACCTGCCCTACCCGGGTTTCAAACCGCTGCCCGGCACCTTGGGTGAATACAACGGCAAGTTCATGAGCGATCAGATGGTGTTGCGCGGCGGCTGTTGCATCACCGCACAGGATCACATGCGCGCCAGTTACCGCAACTTTTTCCGGGCGGCGGACCGCTGGATGTTCTCCGGTCTACGTCTGGCGGAGGACATCGCATGAGAAACGAATCACCCACCCCGTCACCGGATCAGGATGAAGACGATTTCCTGTGCAGCGTGCGCGAAGGTTTGCGCAGTCGCCCCAAGACCATCCCGCCCAAGTATTTTTACGACGCGCATGGCTCGCACCTGTTCGACCTGATCTGCGAGACACCGGAGTATTACCCGACACGCACCGAGACCGCCATCCTCGAACGCCACGGAGCGGAGATGGCCGGGATGATCGGCAGCCGCTGCACGATGATCGAGCTGGGCAGCGGCAGCGCGACCAAGACGCCATTGTTGTTGAAATATCTGACTGACGATGCCGTGTATATCCCCGTCGACATCTGCGAACCGTATCTGGTAAAGAGCACACAACGCCTGCAAACGATGTTCCCCGCATTGAAGATGCAGCCGTTGTGCGCGGACTATCATCATCTGCCCGCGCTGGCGATCAAACGCCATGCCGGACAGCGGCAGGCGGTGTTCTTCCCCGGATCGACCATCGGCAACTGCACGCCGAATGAAGCCGTGACACTGCTGAAAAACGTTGCCCGACTGGTCGGCCCCGGCGGCGGACTGCTGATCGGGGTGGATGCCAAGAAGTCGGCTGAAGTGCTGAATGCGGCCTACAACGATGCCGCCGGCCACACCGCCGCTTTCAATCGCAATCTGCTGACGCGCATGCAACGCGAGCTCGGCGCACAACTGGAAGCGGACCAGTTCACCCACCATGCGTATTACAACGAGACGCACGGACGCATTGAGATGCATCTGGTCAGCCGGTGCAAACAGGCAATACGCGTGGGCAGGGAATCATTCAAGTTCGACCAGGGCGAGAGTATCCACACCGAGAACTCCTACAAATACAGCGCGGACGAATTCCGGCGACTGGCACGCAGCGCGGGCTGGCATCTGCAATCGACCTGGCGCGACGCGCACGCATTGTTCAATGTGCATTACCTCAGCCTGTCCGCCGCCGAACCGCTCAAGCTGGCGAGATAAGTCTTACTGCCCCGCGCTCTTCTGCGCGTAGTGCGCTCTTCGGGAGATATACACCGTGCGTTCCACCACCGAGTGAACGACGCCGTTGCGGTCCTTCAACTCGATGCGGTAGATGCGATCCACTTCGGGCTGGCGCGTGAGGATGTCGCGCACTGCGGCGACCTCTTGCGCGCTGATGACGAATTCCGCGTACAAGGTGTCGCGCCCGGGGCGCTTGTACTGGATGGTGGCGGATTTGTCCCAGACGATGTATTCACGGCCCAGCGCCAGCAGCAGCAGGAAAGGATGCGGGCCGTCGGTGATGGCGAACAGCGAACCGCCGAACATCGATCCCGCCAGATTGCGCGTCGCGCGATTGAACGGCAGGCGTATGCGGATCGATGTCAGGTCGGGCGACACATGTTCGACGCGTCCGCCCGTCCTGCGGTAGGCCGGGTGCAGGTTGAAGCCGTAGCGGATCACATGCGGCTTCCACGCATGGGGCAATTTGTTCAGCCAGTTCATGCGCCGCTGTCCCTCACAGCGCTTCGAACACGCCCGCCGCGCCCATGCCGGTGCCGATGCACATGGTCACCATGCCGTACTTCTGCTTGCGGCGGCGCAGGCCGTGCATCAGCGTGGCGGTGCGGATCGCGCCGGTCGCGCCCAGCGGGTGGCCGAGTGCGATGGCGCCGCCCAGCGGGTTGACCTTGGCCGGATCGAGACCGAGATCGCCGATCACCGCCAGCGATTGCGCGGCGAAGGCTTCGTTGAGTTCGATCCAGTCGATGTCGTTCAGCGACAGTCCGGCCTGCTTCAGTGCCAGCGGGATCGCTTCCTTGGGTCCGATACCCATGATCTCGGGCGGCACACCTGCCACGCTGAAGCTGTGGAACTTGCCGATGGGCGTGAGGTTGTAGCGCTTGAGCGCGGCTTCGCTACACATCAGCACAGCACCGGCACCGTCCGACATCTGCGAACTGTTGCCCGCCGTGACCGAGCCTTTTTGCGCGAACACGGTCTTGAGTTTGCCCAGCGCTTCCAGGTTGGTGTCGGCACGCGGGCCTTCGTCCTGCGCGACGGTGCGCTGCTTGATGCTGATCGCGCGCGTGCCTATGTCGGGCACATGCTCGTTGATCAGGTAGGGCGTGATCTCGTCGGCGAACTCGCCGTTGTTGATCGCGGCCAGCGCGCGCAGATGGCTCTGCAAGGCGAATTCATCCTGCGCCTCGCGCGACACCTTCCAGCGCTCGGCGACTTTCTCCGCCGTCAGGCCCATGCCGTAGGCGATGCCGTAGTTCTCGTCCTTCTCGAAGATGGCCGGATTGAAGGCGATCTTGTTGCCCATCATCGGCACCATGCTCATGCTCTCCACACCGGCAGCCACCATCACGTCGGCCTCGCCCAGGCGGATGCGGTCGGCGGCCAGCGCCACGGCCTGCACGCCGGAAGAGCAGAAACGGTTGATGGTCATGCCCGGCACGGTGTTGGGCATGCCTGCCAGCAGCAATGCGATGCGCGCCACGTTCATGCCCTGCTCGGCTTCCGGCATGGCACAGCCGGCGATCACGTCGCCGATGCTGCGCGGATCGAGCGACGGCGCTTGCGCCAGCACTGCCTTCAACACATGCGCCAGCAGATCGTCCGGACGGGTGTTGCGGAACATGCCGCGCGCTTTGCCCACCGGGGTGCGCGTGGTGGCAACGATGTAGGCTTCCTGTACTTGTTTGCTCATGTTGTTCTCCTTGAATTCTTAAAACCGGAATCTGTCCACGAAAAACACGAAAGGCACGAAAGAAAATCAACTACCCCATTACATCGAGGGAACACCCCAGAAGGAAATACTCCGGGTTTGTTCGTGCTTTTCTTGTCTTTCGTGGACACGGGTTTTTCAATCAGTTGCGCAACGGCTTGCCGTTCTTCAGCATGTGTTCGATACGCGCTTGCGTCTTGTCGGTCGCCAGCAGCTCCATGAAGTTGCGACGCTCCAGATCGAGCAGCCAGTCCTCATCCACCATGCTGCCCGCCTCCACATCGCCGCCGCACAAGGTCTCGGCCACGCGGCAGCCGATGTTGTAGTCATGCTCGGAGATGAACTTGCCTTCCAGCATGTTGATCATCGAGGCCTTGAAGGTGGCGATGCTGGTGCGCCCCGCCACCGGGATCTGGCGCTGCCGCAGCGGCGGACGGTAGGCCGTGGCATTCAATGCCCTGGCTTCTTCCTTGGCGATGTGCAGCAACTCGAATTTGTTGAGCACGATGCGGTCGGACGGTCTGAGGTAACCCATCTCGCGCGCCATCTCCGCGCTCTTGGCGACTTCGCCCATGGCGATGTGCTGGAAGTAGCGTTTGAGGATGGGGAATATGTCGCCGCCGCGCGCTTCGGCTGCCGCGCGCTTCGCCATCTCCTTGCAGCCGCCGCCTGCGGGCAACAGACCAACGCCCACTTCCACCAGGCCGATATAGCTTTCCAGCGTGGCGACCGTGCGCGCGCAGTGGAGGGCAAATTCGCATCCGCCGCCCAGCGCCAGACCGTCCACGGCGGCGATGGTCGGCACTTGCGCGTATTTCAGGCGTTGCGAAGCTTGCTGGAATTTCCAGACCACCTCCTCCACCTTGGGCACGTTTCCGGTGGCCGCATTGAACAGGTCGCCCACGCCGCCGCCGCCCGCCGCAGTGAATTTGACGCGCGTCACCGCGCCCTTGAGCTTGTCGAGCATGCCGCCTTCTTTCTTCTCCTGCACGCCCTGCATCAGTTGCAGCAGGTGCGCACCGGCGGAGAACGGCGCTTCGGGTTGCCACAGCACCAGCGCGGAGAAATTCGCTTCGGTTTCATCCACCGCGCGCAGCACGCCGTCCAGCACTTCGTTGTTGACCGCATGCATCTTGGTTTTGAAGCTGAGGATGGCGATGTCGTCGCCGCTGTGCCACATGCGCACATCGTCGTTCTCGAACACGGTCTCGCCGTAGCTGCGCGTCTCGCCCAGCAATGCCTCGGGATATATCTGCCGTTTGTAGACGGGCAATGTCGAACGCGCCTGCTCGCTCTTGTGCGCCGGCGAATACGAACCGTTGGCGCTGTGCACGCCGCTGCGCGACGCCTCCGTCACCCAGCCTGGCAAGGGTGTTTCGGCCATGCTCTTGCCTGCGGCGATGTCGGCGGCGATCCAGCCCGCCACCTGCTGCCAGCCTGCGGCCTGCCAGATCTCGAACGGGCCCATGTCCCAGCCGAAGCCCCAGCGCACGGCGAAGTCCACGTCGCGCGCATTGTTGGCGATGCTCTCCAGGTGCAAGGCGCAGTAATGGAACACGTCGCGGAAAGTCGCCCACAGGAACTGCGCCTGCCCATGCTGGCTGTTGCGCAGTCCGGACAGTTTCTTCGCCCAGTCGCGTTCGCGCAGGATGTCTTTCACGCCGTCGTCCACCTTGGCATCGGACAGTTTGTATTCGCGCGAGTGCAGGTCCAGCACATGGATCTCTTTGCCGATCTTCTGGTAGATGCCGCGCTTGGTCTTCTGCCCCAGCGCGCCCTGCTCGACCAGATATTTGAACCACTCCGGCAATTCATAGTGCCGGTGCCACGGGTCTTCGGTGAGGTTCTCGCGCATGGTGTTGACCACATGCGAGAACACGTCCAGACCGACCACGTCCAGCGTGCGGAAGGTGGCACTCTTGGGGCGGCCGAGGTAGCGGCCGGTCAGCGCATCCACCATGTCGAAGCCGAGCCCGAACGCCTGTGCATGATGTTTGGTGGCGAGCATGGAGAACACGCCGATGCGGTTGGCGATGAAGTTGGGCGTGTCCTTGGCGCGCACGATGCCCTTGCCCACGGTGGAGACGAGGAAGGTCTCCAGCCGGTCCAGCAACTCGGCGTCCGTGCCCTTGCACGGGATCAGTTCCACCAGATGCATATAGCGCGGCGGATTGAAGAAGTGGATGCCGCAGAAACGGTGGCGCAGTGCTTCGGGGAAGGCTTCGGCCAAGTTGTTGATGGACAAGCCCGAGGTGTTGGTGGCGAAGATGGCGTGCGCGTTGAGGAAAGGCGCGACCTTGCGGTACAGATCGGATTTCCAGTCCATGCGCTCGGCGATGGCCTCGATCACCAGATCACATTCGCGCAACTTCTCCAGATGCTGCTCGTAGTTGGCAGGCCGGATGTAGTCGAGCTTGGCCGGGCTGGCGGCGGGTGCGGGTTCCAGTTTCCTCAGACCGTCCAGCGCCTTGTTCACGTTGCCGTTCGGGTCGCCCTCTTTCGCGGGAAGTTCGAACAGCAGGGTCTCGACATTGGCGTTGACCAGATGCGCGGCGATCTGCGCGCCCATCACACCGGCTCCCAATACGGCGACTTTTTTTACGTTGAATCGTTTCACTGTGGACTCCTTTTTTCGAGTGTTGGTAGTTTTTCGTAAATCTTTAATTCAAACCACAGAGAACACAGAGAGAACTTCCGCTTCCTCTCCTGTCCCAGGGCTTTCTCCAAGGCAGGAAATATCAGTCAAAACCCATTTGCCTTTCTCTGTGGACTCCGTGTTCTCTGTAGCTCGCTGCTTCCGCTTTTTTCTTGCCAGGCCGCGATGCGTTCCGGTGCCGCTGCCACGCCGTAATCGAACAGGAAGTCGTCCACGTGGATGACGATGTCGCGCAATTCGTCACAGCGCTTGAGCGCGGCATATTCCTCCGTATTGATCACGCCGCAGCGAAATGCCGCATGCGCGATGTCGCGCACATTGGCCTGCGGATCGTTTTCAAACATACCCTTTTTGTCGGTCGGGCGCACCTTGGCAGCGATGGGCCCGGCGGCCAGTGTGGCGGGCAGCGCCAACCCCGGTACGCCATGGGACACACAATGAGCAGCACCGGCAGTGCCGCGGCAGCCAGCAACAGCACCGGTGCGGTCATATTCATAGTATTTTCTCCTTGGGAAGGACTGAAGATTCTTATTGCCAAACCGTTTTGTTGCCGTCATCGATCTGCGGCAACGGTGCGCGCAGACCGCCGATCAGGAACGACATCAGACGCGGCAGCAGGTTTTTATTCTGGGCGACCGCGCCCTCGTCCACCTGCCAGTCGGCCACCAGCTGCAGGGTGCCGGTTCCGGCGATCGCATAGGAAGCCGCGCCCAGCATGAAGTGGAAGCGCCACACGATCTCCGCCTTGGGCACATCGGGCAAGGAACGGAACATGGCCTGTCTGTAGCGTTCCAGCACATCGGCGTACTCCCCCGACATGAAGGTGCGGATGAAATTCGAAGGGTCGGTGATGGTGCGCCCGAGCAGACGCAGGAAAGTGTCGCCGCCCGCTTTCTGGTCGGCAGCCACGCGCAACAAAGTGCCGAAGAAAGCGTCGATGATCACCGACGGCTTCAGCGGCTTGCCGCTCGCCTTGGTTTCGGCCTCGTCCAGCACGCGCAGACGCTCCTGGTTGATGACCTCCAGACGCCGCCGCAACACTTCCTGCATCAGCGCTTCCTTGGAACCTAAGTGGTAATTGGCGGCCGCCAGATTGACGCCTGCCGCGCCGGTCACCAATCGCATCGAAGTACCGTCGTAACCGTTTTGCATGAACATCCGCTCGGCTGCATCGAGAATGCGTTCGCGGGTGTCTTTCCGGGACTGCTCCAAGTTCGCTTTATTCATATCTGCCGATCCCAATCGCGCTTGATTCAAACGTGCGTTTGCTCCATGAAAAACCCTTATCTCCTGCAAGCAATAATTCCAAACGGTCACAAAATTGATCGCCCCGGATAAAAACTTTGCTGCGATACGCGGCCCGTTGCAGCATGCCCCCGTCCCAAGGGCGCGCCGCATGCTCAGGGCTTGTTCAGAAAGAAATCCTCGAACAAAGATGTGCCGGGCGTCACGGCATATTGTTCGAAATCCGTCACGCCGCTCGCGCGCAACAGTTCCTCGTCCACAAAGAAATTGCCGGTGCACTCGCGGCTGTTGCGCGTCAGGATGAGATGCGCCGCATCCGCCACGATGGCCGGATAGCGCGAGGCGCGCATAATGGCCGGCGGGAAGTTGAATTCAATGGCGGCGGTGGCAATGACGGTGCGCGGCCACAGGCAATTCACCGCGATGCCCTCCTTCGCGAACTCCAGCGCCATGCCGTGCGCGCACAAGCTCATGCCGTATTTCGAGATGCTGTAAGCCACATGCGGCGCGAACCATTTCGCTTCCATATTGAGCGGCGGCGACATGGTGAGGATGTGCGGGTTGGCGGCTTTCAGCAGATAGGGGATGCATGCCTGTGAAGCCAGGAAGGTGGCGCGCATGTTGACGTCCCACATCAGATCCAGGCGTCTGGCGGGGGTTTCCAGTGTGGGCGTCAGACTGATGGCGCT
Source organism: Sideroxydans sp. (assembly GCA_011620315.1). GTDB lineage: Bacteria > Pseudomonadota > Gammaproteobacteria > Burkholderiales > Gallionellaceae > Sideroxyarcus. Next base: position 8,936 of record WOZO01000221.1, read on the forward strand.
GGCATTGTTGACCAGCACATCGATGCCGCCGAAGTGCTGCGCAGCCATATCGACTGCGGCTTTGATCGCGGCCTCTTCGCGCACATCCAGCTGGATAGCGAGTGCCTTGCCGCCGGTCTGCTCCACTTCGGCGGCAACGCTATGGATCGTGCCGGGCAACTTCGCATGCGCTTCCGCTGTTTTGCCGGTGATCACCACATTCGCGCCGTCGCGGGCGCACCGCAAGGCGATCTCGCGCCCGATGCCGCGACTGGAACCGGTGATGAATACTGTCTTTCCCCGCAAGTCGCCCATGCCAGCCCCTTGATGTGAGTGAATGATTCGCGTCGCGTGCCCGCGCCCAGCTATTCGAATGATTCCGAATCCGACTGGTCACCGCATCGCAGCGCTGGCGAATCATATATCCGCGCAAGCCCAATTCCAAACGTTCGTTTGAAATATTTCAGCAAACCCTTTCTTTACAGCGGGCTCGAACAGCCCCGCATAGCAAGGCGCACGGCAAAACCGATTGGCTGGGTTAGTATTGCCCGTGCCGCTTCCGCTTCATTGACCATTTCACATTGCACGCAGCAAAACGCCATGACCCGCCTCCGCCTTGCCGTCCTCACCACACTAACCATGATCGCCTTCGCGGGCAATTCATTGTTCTGTCGCATGGCACTGAAAGAAACCGCCATCGACGCGGCCAGCTTCGCCAGCGTGCGTCTGCTTTCGGGTGCGGCGATGCTGTGGCTGGTAATGAGTTGGCAAAAGCAGGCACCGCTCGCGCATGGCAACTGGCGCAGTGCAACGGCATTGTTCATCTATGCCGTCGCGCTCTCTTTTGCCTATCGCAGCATCGACACCGGCGCGGGCGCACTGATGCTGTTCGGCGCGGTACAGGCGACCATGCTCATCGCCGGATTCATCGCGGGCGAACGCATGACGCGCATCCAGACTGCGGGCTTCGTCTCGGCGATGGCCGGCCTGGTGATACTGGTGGTGCCCGGCATTGAAGCGCCGTCGGTGCTGGATTCGATTTTGATGCTGGCGAGCGGTATCGCCTGGGGCGTGTATTCCATGCTGGGGCGAGGACAGTCGAATCCTGCCGCCGCCACCGCCGACAACTTCCTGCGCGCCGCGCCCATGGCTGTTGCGCTGTCTCTGTTCGCATTGCCCTGGTTGCACCTGGATGCGCAAGGCGTGCTGTATGCCGCGCTGTCCGGCGCGGTAACCTCGGCGCCGGGTTATGTACTGTGGTATCGCGTGCTGCAACACATGCGCGCGATGACAGCCTCGACGGTGCAACTCTCCGCGCCGCTGCTGGCTGCCATCGCGGGCATCCTGCTGCTGGGCGAAGCGCTCACCCGCGATCTGTTGGTGTCGTCGGTGCTGATACTGGGCGGAATATTGCTGGTGCTGCGTTACGGCAAACACTGAATCACAGTCGGCGCAGGACGAATGGCCCATGCAATAGCACGACCGCCCCTCTTTCCCGGAACCTCATTTGCCCCTGTCCGTCGCCCACTCGGCGACACCATCGCGCAGATGGATCGCCGAAAATCCTTCCCGCTTGAGCAGCGCGACGGCATCCGGTGCCATCAGGCAGTAGGGACCGCGACAATACGCCACGATGGGCCTGTCCCTGGGCAATTCGTCCAGTCGCTTGCGCAGTTCGTCCAGCGGGATCGATCTGGCGAAGGGCAGGTGCGCGTTCAGATACTCCTCGGACGGACGCACATCCAGCACCACCACTTCGCCTTTGCGTGCCGCCTTCATCAGGCTGTCGCGGTCGCTGGCGATGAGGTCGTTCGGCTGGGTGGCGATCTTCTGTAATGCCAGTTGCAGATCGACCAGCCGGTCTTCGGCCAGCATGTGCACCTGCACCCACAGGTCGGCCACTGACTTGTCGGCCAGGCGATAGAGGATGTTCTTGCCCTGTCGCTCGGTCTCGACCAATTGGGACATACGCAATTCGCGCAGATGCGAACTGGTCAGCTTCACGCTGATCGATGCTTCGCGCGCAAGGGTCTCCACCGTCTTCTCACCCTGACAGAGCAATTCGATCAACTCCAACCGCTTGGGACTGGAGAACACCTTGCCGATGCGGGCGACCTGTTCGTACAACAGATCCTTGATCTTGCGGGCATCTTTCATCTCATCGATCCATTTATTGGCGGAATGTATGGCTACCACTGTAATCCAGATTGACACATGCAAACAAGCGATGCTCTAATCATTCCAGTAGTTGCTAGATTGTTAACCACCCCAAGGAGGTTTCCATGAATCACCTTTACATCCTCAACGACGCCCCTTACGGCAGCGAACGAACCTATAACGCCCTGCGTCTGGCGGGCGCGGTCTCCAAAGTGGAAGGCAACACGGTGCGCGTGTTCCTGATCGGCGACGCCGCTGCGGCCGCGAACAAGGGTCAGAAGGTCCCGCAGGGTTTTTACAACGCCGAAGTGATGCTCGGCAATGTGGTGCGCCACGGTGGCGAGATCGGCATCTGCGGCACCTGCATGGATGCGCGCGGCATAAACGAAAACGGGATCGCCGACGGCACCCGTCGCAGTACCCTGGCCGAACTGGCCGAATGGACCATCTGGGCCGACAAGGTTCTGGTGTTTTAATTTCAGGGAGAGAGCGATGTTCTTCAAGCAACTGGCAACAAAGGAATCTTCACTGTCGTATTTCTTCGGCTGCGGCAGCAAGGGTAAATCCATGGCGGTGGACGTGGTGGCAGGCGACGAAGAGTGGTACATCGAAGAGGCGAAGAAAGCGGGCGTCACCATCAACTATGTGATCGACACGCATGTGCATGCCGACCATTATTCCGGCGGCCGCAAGCTGGCGCAGATGGTGGGTGCGCCCTATTGCCTGCACGAATCCGATCAGGGGCGCGTCAAGTTCGAGTTCAAATCCCTGACCGACGGTCAATCGCTCAACCTCGGCAACGTCAATGTAGAAGTGCTGCATACGCCGGGCCACACGCCCGACAGCATCTGCCTGCTGGTGACCGACATGCGTCGCGGCGAACTGCCCTGGTTCGTCGTCACCGGCGACACGCTGTTCGTCGGTGCCATCGGCCGCCCCGACCTGCTCGGTCGCGAGCAGGAGATGGCCGCGCAGCTCTACGACAGCATCCATGCCAAATTACTGACCCTGCCTCACGAGGTCGAGATCTATCCCGGCCATCAGGCAGGCAGCGTCTGCGGCGGCGGTTTGTCCGGCAAGCCGAGTTCGACCATCGGTTTCGAGAAACGCTGGAACGCCGCCCTGACGGGCAGCAAGGAAGCGTTCGTCGAATCCCTGTTGCAGGATATCCCGCCGCGCCCCGCCGAGATGGACAAGATGGTCGCCGCCAACATCGCAGACTGATGATGACACACGCCACTCTGACCCACGGTATCCGCGACAACCTCTCCCAGTTCCTGCACCAACTGCTGCAAGTCATGCTGGTGGGTTTCACCATCGGCATGATGCGCACGGTGGTGCCGGCGCTGTCCGAATCCGAATTCGGCGTGCCGAAGGATTCCTTCATGCTGCTCACCGCCTTCGTGGTGGCGTTCGGGATGGTCAAGGGCACGCTCAATTTCGTGGCAGGTCGCTTGTCGGAACGCATCGGCCGCAAGAAGGTGTTGTTGCTGGGCTGGGCGGCAGCACTGCCGATTCCCTTGATGGTGTATTTCGCGCCATCGTGGAACTGGATCGTCGCGGCCACCGTATTGCTCGGCATCAACCAGGGCTTGACCTGGTCGATGACGCAGACTTCCAAGCTCGACATCACCCGCGCCGACCAGCGCGGCCTGACCATCGGCCTCAATGAGTTCTCCGGTTATGTCGGCCTTGCGCTGGCGGGCATCATCACCGCCTATCTGGCGACCATGCTCGGGCCGCGCAGCGGGCTGCTGCTGTTCGGCATGACCACCATCCTGTTCGCCATCCTGTTCACTCTGTTGTGGGTCAAGGACACGCTGCCCTGGGCGAAGCATGAGGCGGCCAGGCATAAGGCCGGTTTGAGTAGCGGACCGCTGGCACGTTTCCCGACCAACATCAGCGAGCAACCGAGCACATGGGAAGTGTTCACGCTGGTGTCGTGGCGCGACAAGCGTCTCGCAGCCATCAGCCAGGCCGGAATGGTGGAGAAGTTCGTCGATGCGCTGGTGTGGGTGTTCTATCCGGTGTTCCTCTACCAGCGCGGCATCAGCCTGCCCGACATCGGCTGGGTCGTCGGCGTGTACGGCTTCGTCTGGGGCGGTTCGCAGTTCTTCACCGGCAAACTGTCCGACCACATCGGCCGTCATATTCCCAATGTCCTCGGTATGTGGATCTGCGGGGCGGGCGTGGCGATGATGCTGTTCGGCGAAGGCATGGTGTGGTGGTCGTTCTCCGCCTCCGTCTCCGGCATCGGCATGGCGCTGCTGTATCCCAACTTGTCGGCCGCCATCGCGGACATCTCCCATCCAGACTGGCGCGGCTCGGCCATCGGCATCTACCGCTTCTGGCGCGATCTGGGTTACGGCATCGGCGCACTCGGTCTCGGCCTTGCCGCGCATTTCAGCGGCTCGGTGGAGGCGGCATTCTGGTTCGTGGCGATTTCCATGTTCCTGTCGGGAGGTTGGCTCTGGCTGTTCGGAGAGGAGACGCATCCGCGCATCAACCCTGCAGAGGTGAAGTGAAATGATTGATGTGCGCGTGATCTCACAAATCCCGCCGGGCGGGCGCTGCGGCCTTTACACCGGCTATGGACAAGCACTGGCTCAACAATTGCGCGCAGTCCCATCTGGAGATCAGCACTGTGCGGGAAGCACACGGGCAAGGGCTCTCCTCGATCTGGATCAACGGCAGCCCGTTGAAACCGCCGGACGGTGTCATCGTCATGCCCGAGAACATCGTCACGGTGTTGGGTGAAGGCGGCATAACGGTCGACGATGACCTGCATACCGCGCTCGACCAGGCGCAATTCAACAAGGCGCATATTCCCGGCTCAGTCAATCTAGAAAGGCGTCAGGTGCTGGAACAGCGCGCCTCGATCCCGAAGGACAAGCCTGTGCTGATCTACTACAACACCGGCTCGCTTTCCGCGCAGGTCGGCTTTGCCCTGCAAGTCGCCGGTTATGAAAACGTCCGCATCCTGCAAGGCGGCTTTGCCGATTGGAAATCCAAAGGTGGCTTTGACGCGGCAGCGAAGGCTGCACAGGCGGGCAACCAAGCAAAATGAAGCGCCTCTTGTGCTAATTTGCCGAAGCCTGCATCGGGTCAGCGGCCGAGGAAAACAGCACCCACGTGCGCAAGGCGAGCTACCCCACCGTCATCGACATGAATAACACTCGCCCGTTTCAGCGCGTGTGCTGCGGCAATGAATGGGTGTTCGCCCACAACGGCATGGTGCCGGATATCGTGGAGATGGAGATGCCGAGCGACAACCCGGTCTGTTGCCGCACGGGTAGAACCGACTCTGAATATGCTTTCTGCCATCTGCCCGGCCGTATCGCAGAGCGCGGCGAGATCGACCGGGAAACATACGAGCGGATGAAACACGATCTGGAATCGTGAAAATGAGAATGCCGCGCTGATAGATAGGGAAACTATATGTTCGCAGGTCGTCGCAATGTTCTGCTCCTGGCATTCAGCCAGGCCCTGATGCTTTCCGCCATCGTGATGTCGATGGCGCTAGGCGCCATTCTCGGCAGTGTCCTCGCCCCCGACAAAAGCTATGCGACGCTGCCGATCACCGTGATGGTGATCGGTACGGCAATCGCATCATTGCCCGCATCTTTCCTGATGCGCCGGTTTGGACGCCGCGCAGGATTCCTGATCGGTGCCAGCCTCGGGCTGGGCGGCAGCCTGCTGTGCGCGTTCGCGCTCATGCAGCAATCGGACGCGCTATTCGTCGCCGGACACTTGCTGCCGGGCAGCTATCAGGGGTTTGCCAATTACTATCGCTTTGCCGCCGTGGAGGCTGTCGATAACAGCCATGCGGGCCGGGCAATCTCGTGGGTGGTCGCGGGCGGGGTCGTGGCCGCTTTCCTCGGGCCGCAACTCGGGCAGTGGGGCGGGACTGGATCGAGGGCAGCCTGTTTGTCGGTTCCTATCTCGCGCAGGCAGCGCTCAGTCTGGGCGCACTCGCCTTGCTCACGCAAACCTATCGCCCGTCCGAGCAATTGAAAGTCCAGGCGATCAACGAATTCATCATCTTCTGGCTGGCGGCGCTATCGACGCTCTCTGCCGGATGGCTGTACGAACGGTTTGGCTGGATCACGCTGAACCTGACGGTCTTGCCGTTGCTGGCAGTAGCGCTGCTGTCTACCGTATCCATCAAGCGGCGGCGGCGCTTATCGGAGCAGGCCGCATAAAGAGGCCGACCCACCTCGACTGCAACGCAACCAATCCTACTCTGCAGGTTTTAGCAACTGCCATGGCTCTACACCAAGCGCGACGGCAATCTTCCCAATGTTTCCCAGCGATACATTCCAGACGCAACGCTCCACTGCCGAAATATAGGTGCGATCCAGTTCACATCTGAATGCCAGGTCTTCTTGAGAAAGGGATTGCTCATGCCGGATGCGACGAATATTCTGCGCGAGGATGCTGCGCAGATCATACTCTCCTGATGGATTTCTCGAATCGGTTGTGCGTTTTGCCATGGCGCACAGAATCGTTGCTTGCTGTGTTTGTTTCCACGGAGTTTGCTTCTCATTAGGTGCTGGGTTAAAGTTCAGCTCAAACCACCTTGAACTACAGTGAACGATGCGTCCGCATCAAGGAAGAACATGATCTGGAACGAGATAAAAACAATTCCGGCAAGGCAATTCATTGGTCTGCTGGCGATAATTGCGGGCATCGAATGTGGCCTGATGCTGACGATTGATACATCATTGGAACTTGCTGGCGTCACGCGCGAAGTGCGATCTATGATTGATGCCGGATTGCTGGTTCTGCTGTGTCTGCCCTTCATCATTCGTTTTCAGTTGAGACCTTTGCAGATGGCATATCACGATAATCTGACCGGCTTGCCGAATCGCCTGCTGTTTGATGACCGCCTGAAAAATTTCATTGCCATATCGAGGCGAGATAACAGCGGAGTGGCTGTGATATTTATCGATTTAAACCGTTTCAAACCCATCAACGACACATACGGCCACCGGGTCGGCGACGCGATGCTGAGGCAGGTCGGAAGCCGGATAGCAAATTGTGTACGCGAAAGTGACACTGTGGCTCGACTCGGCGGAGACGAATTCGCCATTCTATTGCCTGCCACATCAAACGCCGCCGATGCCAAAATAGTGGTGGAAAAGATCGCATCTGAACTGGAGAAGCCCTTCGATGTTTCTGGAAAGCAACTACATGTCGGCTTCAGCGCAGGGATTGCTTTCTATCCAGAACACGGAATTGACGGAAGCATGTTGCTGAATGCTGCGGATGAAGCGATGTATCGGGCCAAAGGGCGTGGCGGACTTTATTGTTTCGCAATAAACCAAAACGATCTGAACGCGGTGAATGCCTGATTATTCAATCGGGTTGTGTAACGCAGTCGAGATATTCCACAGCGCCTGCCTGATCACGCTGCGCGGTGCGCCGATGTTCATGCGCATGTGGCCGCTGCCCTCGCTGCCGAACATCGCGCCCGGACTCAAACCGATGCCTGCCTTCTGCACGAAAAAATCCTTGAGCAGTTTGTCGCTCAAGCCCATCCCGCGGCAATCCAGCCACAGCAGATAAGTCCCTTCCGGCTCGACCATTTCGATCTGCGGCAGATGCTGTTGCAGATAGTCGCGCACCATGTCGCGCGTCCCGGCCAAATACCCCATCAGATCATCCAGCCAGGATGCGCCCTCGCGGTACGCGGCTTCGAACGCGGCGATGCTGAACGGGTTGGCGGCGCTGACGTGCAGGGTGTCGAAAACCTGCGCGATGGCTTTGCGATCCGCAGCGCGCGGCACGACGAGCGTGGACAGGCCGAGGCCGGGGATGTTGAAGGTCTTGCTGGGCGCGACGGCGGTGACGATCCCCACTTTGTCGTTCAGCGTGGCGAGCGGCACGTGCCTGAAACCGGGATAGATCAGGTCGGCGTGGATCTCGTCCGACACCACGGTGATGTCGTGCTTTTCGCATACCGTCAGCAGCGCCTGCAATTCTTCGCGCTGCCACACGCGCCCGACCGGATTGTGCGGCGAACACAGGATCAACATGCGCCCGCCGTCACGCGCGCAACGTTCGAGGTCGGTCAAATCGAAGGCGTAGCGCCCGTTCTCCAGCTTGAGCGGGTTGAGCAGCGACTTGCGGCCGCAGGTCTGTGCCGCAGCGAGGAACGGCGCGTACACCGGCGGCTGCACGATCACGCCGTCGCCGGGTCGGCTCAAGCCCATGATGCAGGCGTGCAGCGACGGCACCACGCCGGGACAGAACACAATGGCTTCGCGCGTGACATGCCAGTCGTGGCGCGCGGCCAGCCAGTGCATCTGCGCGTCATACATGGATTCGGGATGGATAGTGTAGCCGAACACGGGATGTTCGGCGCGTTGCGCCAGTGCGCGTTGCACCGCTTCCGGCACGGCGAAATCCATATCCGCCACCCACAGCGGAATGACATCGTCGCGACCGAACACCTCGCGGCGCAGATCGTATTTCAGACTGGCGGTGTTGTGACGAACGGGAGCCGAATCGAAGCGTTTATCCATGGCCGCAATATTGCCGCAAAGATGCGGCCATGGATACCGCACGGGGAACTACTTTAAGTCTGCGCCCAGGGCAAACCTTCAAAGCGCCAGCCGTTGTGCGAATTGCGGTGATGGGTGTCGTCCAGATCGCCTTCGAAACCGTGCGTGACGTTGTAGATGTCTTTCATCCCCGCGTTCTCCAACGCCAGCCCCGCATCGGCGGAACGGCGACCGGAACGGCAGATCAGCACCACGGGACGATTCACACTGGCCGCTTTGCGCACATGCGCGACGAACATGGGATCGATCTCCCAGTCCGGGCCGTCTACCCAAGGGATATGGATGGAACCGCGCGGGTGACCGACGAACATGTATTCCATCTCGCTACGCACATCGACGAACACTGCTTCGGGATTGGCCTGCAGAAAATCGTAAGCTTCTTTCGGGGTCAGATGTTGCATGATCGTCGCTCCTGATCTGTAAATAAGTGGGCGGATTATAGCCCCGAGGTTCACCGGGGCGACAAGACGGCGGCGGCGAACACCGATGTGCGCGGTCGCAGCTACGCACCGGACGGTAAAGCACCGGCGACCTTTGCGGTGGGCGGCACACGCCAGAAACTGCCGATGATTGCCACCGTTACCAATCGGGGCAAGACGCGCCGGATGGTCATTGATGAGGCGCTCAACCCGGAAGAGCGACTTAATGCCGACCCGGAGCAGACCATCTATACCATGGTCCCGGTACGCACCAAAGCCAAACCGAAAGCCGCAGCAACCGAGAACATGCAGAACTTGCAGAAATTACCCGAGCGTGTAAAAAAACAGTTTCGGTATTCTCGCGTGAAATATGCCGCATAAAACTTCAAACTTCATCTGGCCGGATCAATAGGCCGGATCAATAACGCCGCATCAATAACGGTTGATATTTATTACAAAGCAACATAACCTTGAGACGATAAGCGTATGTAAAGCACCGCAGATGTCTTCATAGCTGGACCAGGCAACCCTTTCTTGCAGAGTCACGATGAACAGACTATCCATCCCCGCTGAACTTTCGGATGAAACCGAATTCTTCTGGACAAGCGAACCCGAGTTCATTCCGCCCGATCTGGACGGCGGTGTGGACGCGTGCATCGAACAGAGTTTTCTTTCCCAGCGCGCCAGCGATCTGGAAACGCTGCTCAACCATTGTCTTGAATCCGTCCTCGGCATGCTGCACGCGCGCGCCGGTGTGATCCGCATCCTGCTGCCGGACGAGCAGACGCTGCCCATCATCAGTACCGTCGGCCTTTCAAACGAGGAACTGTATGCCGAACGCGTCAGCGAACTGGCCTGCGAGGATTGCAGTCGCGACGCATTCCGCCACGGCCTGTGTGCCACCACCATCGAAAAGTGCGAGACCCGGCAATGCGGCTCAGGCAGCCGCCGCATGCAATCGGTGATCTCCATCCCGCTGGAAGGCCGCACGTCTGCCGACACATTACTCGGCGTATTCACCCTGTTCTTCGACACCCCGCAAACCACATTCAGCCCGACCGCGCAGATGGCGGTGAATTTTTCCGACATGCTGGCCGCGCTGATCGAGCACACCCAGGCCGGTCGCGAGGCGCGCCGTGCCGAATTGCTGATGGAACGCCAGTCCATCGCCAACGAAATCCACGATTCACTGGCGCAGACCCTGAACTACGCGCGCATGAACACCACCCTGCTGCGCGAGGCGGTACGCAGTAACAACGGCAATGCGCAAAAATACGTCGGCGATATGGAAAATGCGCTGGAGATCGGCCAGAAAGCCGTGCGCGCGCTGATCACCGACTTCCGCAGCGAGATGAACCCGGCCGGTCTGTTGTATGCACTGCAGGACCTGTGCGGCGAATTCAACCGGCGCAACCATATCGTGCTCGACTGCAAGGTGCGCATCGCCGATCTGGACCTGCCGCTGGAACACGAGATACAGACCTATAACATCGTGCGCGAAGCGCTCTCCAATATCGAGAAGCATTCCAACGCATCGCATGCCAGAGTGATCGTCGATTATGTCTGCGGCTACTATGTATTCATGGTAGAAGACAACGGCGTCGGCACATTCACCCCCGCCGAAGGCCATTACGGATTGGTCATCATGCGCGAACGCGCACAAAGGATAGGCGGCGAGATACGCGTCGAAAGCACCAAAGGTCTGGGAACCTGCGTACAATTTTACTTCCCCGAGCCGGAAGCCAACTGGAGAACGATGAATGAGTGAGATGCTGAAGATCGCCCTGGTGGATGACCAGAACCTGTGTCGCATGGGGCTGTGCGAATTGTTGAGCAACGGCTACGGCTTCAATGTGCTCGGCGCAGTCGGCAGCCTGGAAGCATTGCAAAAACTTATCGAGCTGAAACCCGATGTCATCGTGATGGATCTGCGCATGAAGCCGATGGACGGCATCGCCATGCTGCAACAGATCCGCGACGACGGCTGCACCATCCCCACCGTGATCCTCACCATGAGCGACTCCGAAACCGATCTCTCCAATGCCATCAAGGCCGGCGCGCGCGGCTTCCTGCTGAAGGATATGGCCCCGGAAGACGTGGTCGATGCCATCCGCCGCGTTGCGGGCGGCGAGATGGTGGTCGCACCGTCGATGACGGTGAAGATGATCGACATGCTCAAGGGAAAACTGCCCGGCAGCGGGCCGAGACAATCTCTCAACCTGCTCACCGAACGCGAGAAGGAGATTCTGCAACTGCTGTCGCGCGGCGAAAGCAACAAGGCCATCGCACAGACTCTGTCCATCAGTTACGACACCGTCAAACAGCACGTGCGCCACATCCTGAACAAACTCAATCTGTCCTCGCGCGTCAAAGCCGCCGTGCTGTTCGCCAAAGAACAGGGCAATACCAACAACGACCAGTAAAGCCTCATTCCCCATACGGGCTACCCACACTACCCAATGGGGTTATAGACACTTCCCTGCCTTATTGCGCCTAATTACGGGCCGCAAGAGAGCGGCATCCGGAAAAGAACCGGAGCAATTCCATCAACATCAACCTATAACGGGGGAACACACATGGCACATGTAGTCATCATGGGTGCAGGCGTCGGCGGCATGCCGGCAGCTTACGAAATGCGCGAGCAGCTGGACAGCAAACACAAAGTCACCGTCGTCAACAACGGCGAGAACTTCCACTTCACGCCTTCCAACCCGTGGGTCGGTGTCAAATGGCGCGACCGCAAACATATCGAATTCCCGGTGCGCACCTACCTGCATCGCAAGGGTATCGAATTCAATCCCACCGGCGTAAAACGCATCCACCCCGACCAGAACCGGCTCGAACTCAACGACGGCAGCATGATGGACTATGACTATCTGGTCATCGCTACCGGCCCCAAGCTGGCATTCGATGAAGTCGAGGGTCTCGGCCCACACGGCGGATTCACCCATTCCGTCTGCCACGTCGATCACGCCATGAAGTCGCATGAGATATGGGACGACTTCTGCAAAGATCCCGGTCCCATCGTGGTCGGCGCCGTGCAAGGTGCATCCTGCTTCGGCCCGGCATACGAATACGCATTCATCATGGAAACGGACCTGCGCAAGCGCAAGATCCGCAACAAGGTCCCGATGACATTCGTCACTTCCGAGCCCTACATCGGCCACCTCGGTCTGGGCGGTGTCGGCGACTCCAAAGGCATCATGGAATCCGCCATGCGCGACAAACACATCAAGTGGATCTGCAATGCCAGGGTCACCAAGGTCGAGGACGGCAAGATGTACGTCACCGAACATGACGACATGGGACAGGAAAAACAAAAGCACGAGCTGCCCTTCAAGTACAGCATGATGCTGCCGGCCTTCAAAGGTATCGACGCCGTGTCCGGCCTGGAAGGCCTGACCAACCCGCGCGGCTTCATCACCGTGGACAAGCACCAGCGCAACGCGAAATACAAAAACGTATTCGCTGTCGGCGTATGCGTGGCCATCCCGCCGGTGGAGCCGACACCGGTTCCGGTCGGTACCCCCAAGACCGGCTACATGATCGAATCCATGGTCACCGCCACCGCGCACAACATCAAGGCCGACCTTACCAACCAGCCCGCGGACAAAGAAGCCACCTGGAACGCGGTATGTCTGGCCGACTTTGGCGAGAGCGGCGTCGCATTCGTCGCCATCCCGCAGATCCCGCCACGCAACGTGAACTGGTTCTCCGAAGGCAAATGGGTACACCTCGCCAAGGTCGCGTTCGAGAAATACTTCATCCGCAAGATGAAGAAAGGCACCACCGAACCGTTCTACGAAGGCAGCATCATGAAGATGCTGGGCATCGAGAAGCTGAAGTAATCCTGCAGCACAAACAAAAAGGCCGCCGACTGCAAAGTCGGCGGCCTTTTGCATTCATCATTCCGGACATTCCAGAGCCAGCCCCGCCCTGACCGTTTTTTCATCGAGTCTGGAGGAACACAGTTCGATGAACCGGTAGGCGAAGCTGCGCAAATAGTGTCCGCGACGCAAAGCGATGTAGGTGGTGTTCGCCCCAAAGAATTGTTCGCATTCGAGCAATTGCAAATCGCCGTCTTTGGCCGGACTGAAAGCCATGGAAGCCATGATGCCGATCCCCATCCCCAGCTCCACGTAGGTCTTGATCACATCCGCATCCAATGCCGACATCACGATATCGGGGTTGAGGCCGGCCTCGGCAAACGCCCGGTCTATCTTGGCACGACCGGTCAGCCCCTCGTGATAGGTCACGAGGGGATAGGCGGCGATGTCTTTCAACGTAATCGCCTGCAGCTTGGACAGCGGATGCCCTTTGGGTACCACGACCGCGTGATGCCAAGTGTAATAAGGAAATGAATCCAGTTTGACCACCTCGCCCAGCGCCTCGGTCGCCACGCCGATATCGGCCTCGCCCGACAACAGCATGGAAACGATCTCGTCCGGACCGGCCTGGTGCAGCTTGAGATGCACTTTTGGAAAACTCTTTTTGAACTCATGCACCACTTGCGGCAGCGCATAACGCGCCTGCGTGTGCGTGGCGACCACGGTGAGCTGGCCTTCGTCGCGCTTGCTGTATTGCTCCACCAGATTCTTGATGTTGTTGGAATCGAGCAGGATGCGCTCCACGATCACCAGCAATTCCTCGCCCGGTTCGGTCAGCCCCAGCAGACGCTTGCCCTTGCGCACAAACAGTTCCACCCCCAGTTCATCCTCAAGGTCCTTGATGTGCTTGGATACGCCGGACTGCGAGGTGAACAGCGCATTGCCTACTTCGGTGAGATTGAAGTTGCGGCGCGCCGCTTCGCGGATGATCCTGAGTTGCTGGAAGTTCATGCTGCGGAGGCTTCTTCGAATACACGGAACTGACGCGGGCGAATGAATACTCTGTCGCCATTTGCCAGAGGTGCGGCATCGAAGCGTTCACGCGACAACTCGATCTCAATGAACTCGCTGCTGCCGTCCGCCGCCACTTCCACCCGCACGATGGAACCGATGGCACGCACCAGTTTCACCTCCACCGGTAGTGAAGTCTCGTCCTGCCGCGTGGTGCTGATGTCGATGTCGTGCGGACGTACATAGGCGACCACATCGCCATGTTCGCTAGTCCATGGCGCATGGTCGCGACTGTGGAACAGGTTCACGTTGCCGATGAACTGATAGACGAACGACGTGGCCGGCGCGGCATACACCTCGTCCGGCGTGCCGACCTGTTCGATCACGCCCTTGTTCATCACCACCACGCGGTCGGCCACTTCCAGCGCTTCTTCCTGATCGTGGGTGACGAACACGCTGGTGATATGCAGTTCGTCATGCAAGCGACGTAACCAGCGACGCAGTTCCTTGCGCACCTGTGCATCAAGTGCCCCGAACGGCTCGTCCAGCAACAATATCTTAGGCTCGACAGCGAGCGCACGTGCCAAAGCGATGCGCTGACGCTGCCCACCGGAAAGCTGTGCCGGATAGCGGTCATGCAGCCAGTCAAGTTGCACCAGGCTCAACAACTCATGCACACGGCGTTTTATCTCCGCTTCGTTCGGACGTTCCTTCTTGGGCTTCACGCGCAGGCCGAAGGCGACGTTCTCGAATACGGTCATGTGGCGGAACAGGGCGTAGTGCTGGAACACGAAACCGACATTGCGCTCGCGCGCATCGCGCTGCTCGACATCTTCGCCGTTGAACAGCAGCTTGCCGAAATCGGCCAGCTCCATACCGCCGATGATGCGCAGCAGCGTGGTTTTGCCGCAGCCCGATGGCCCCAGTAGCGCCAGCAGCTCGCCGCTATTCACTTCCAGATTGATGTTGTCCAGTGCCTTGTAGGTGCCGAATTGCTTGTTCAGGTTTTGGATGCTTATGCTCATTTAGTGTGCTCCATGCAAAGGTTCGCCCGACCGTTTGGCCTGCCATTCCACCAGCGACTTGATGCCCAGTGTCACCAGCGCCAGCAAAGCCAGCAGCGAGGCCACGGCGAAGGCCGCGACAAAGTTGTATTCGTTATAGGTGATCTCGACATGCAAGGGCATGGTGGTGGTCATGCCGCGGATGTGGCCGGACACCACCGACACCGCGCCGAATTCGCCCATCGCCCGCGCATTGCACAGGATCACGCCGTACAGCAGCCCCCACTTGATGTTGGGCAGGGTCACGCGCCAGAAGGTCTGCCAGCCGGTGGCCCCCAGCGACACCGCTGCCTCCTCCTCTTCCTTGCCTTGCGCCTGCATCAGCGGGATCAGTTCGCGCGCGATGAACGGGAAAGTGACGAAGATGGTCGCCAGCACGATGCCCGGCACGGCGAAGATCAGCTTGATGTCATGTGCCTGCAGCCACGGCCCGAGCCAGCCCTGCGCGCCGAACAGCAGCACATAGATCAGCCCGGACACCACCGGACTCACCGCGAACGGCAGATCGATGAAAGTGATCAGCAGGCTCTTGCCCTTGAACTCGAACTTGGCGATGGCCCACGACGCCGCGATGCCGAACACCAGATTGGCAGGCACCGCGATGGCCGCCACCAGCAGTGTCAGCCTGACCGCCGACAAGGCATCCGGCTCCACCAGGGCTTGCCAATACAAGTCCCAGCCCTTGCTCAGAGCCTCGACGAACACCGCGATCAGCGGCAGGCCGAGGAACAGGAACAAATAACCCAGCGCGATGCCGATCAGCAGCAGGGTGATGCCTTTAGATTCACGGGTGGAGATCCTTCTTTGTTGTGTAGCCATCATCGTGCTCCTCTACGCGAACTCCACCACTGCAAACCGTTGATCGCCAGCAGCAAAGCGAACGAGATCAGCAGCATCGCCAGTGCGATGGCCGTAGCGCCGGCGTAGTCGTATTGCTCCAGCTTGGCGATGATCAGCAACGGCGTGATCTCCGAGATGTAAGGCATGTTGCCGGCAATGAAGATCACCGAACCGTACTCGCCGATGGCGCGCGCGAAGGCCAGCGAGAAACCGGTCAGCAAGGCGGGCGCGACGGCCGGAAAGATCACACGGCGGAACACGTCCCAGCGCCCCGCGCCCAGACTGGCTGCGGCCTCTTCCACTTCCGCCTCCACGTCTTCGAGCACCGGTTGCACCGTGCGCACTACGAACGGCAGGCCGATGAAAGTCAGCGCGACCACGATGCCGAGCGGGGTATAGGCGATTTTGATGCCCAGCTCGGCGAAATACTGGCCGAGCCAACCGTTGGGCGCATACAGCGTGGCCAGTACGATGCCGGCCACGGCGGTGGGCAAGGCGAACGGCAGATCGACCAGCGCATCGATGATGCGCTTGCCGGGAAAGCTGTAACGCACCAGCACCCAGGCCACCACCAGCCCGAAGAAAGCATTCGCCACCGCCGCCGCAAACGAGGTGAGGAAAGTCACCTTGAGCGAAGCCAGCACGCGGTCGCCCGTGACCACGTCCCAGAACCCGCCAAAGCCGAGGCTCGCCGTGTTCACGAACAGCGCCGACAGCGGGATCAGCACGATCAGAGAGAGATAAAGCAGCGTGAAACCCAGCGCCAGATTGAAGCCGGGTAAGACACTGTGAGCTTTGAAACTGGACATCGCTTATTCCTGATATTGGATAAGCGGCGAGTCTATAGAAGCAGCAATAGTCGCGGAAATAATGAATAGTGCATTAGTTAGCACAAAAAGGAATAAGCCCCGACAAACTCTGCCGGGGCTTTTGCTAACGACTACCTGCTAGCGACTGCAATTACTTCCGCGCCAACTGCCTCACTACTCCCACCAGGCGATCGATCTCCTCGTGCGTGTTGTAGAACGCCAGCGAGGGACGCACGGTCGCTTCCAGTCCGAAACGACGCAGGATCGGTTGTGCACAGTGGTGCCCGGTGCGCACGGCGATGCCTTCGCGGTTTAATGCTTCGCCCACCTCGGTAGTCTGATAACCGTCCAGCACGAAAGACAGCACGCTGGTCTTGTCCGGCGCGGTGCCGATGAGGCGCAGGCCGGGGACGCTACGCAGTTCTTTCATCGCATACACCAGCAGCTCGTGCTCGTAGCGTGCGATGTTGTCGATGCCGATTTTCTGCACGTAGTCGATCGCCGCCCCCAGACCGACCGCATCGGCGATGTTGCCGGTGCCTGCCTCGAACTTGTTGGGTGCCGGGTGGTAACGGGTCTTCTCGAAGGTGACATCCTCGATCATGTTGCCGCCGCCCTGCCATGCGGGCATATCCGCCAGCACTTCCGGCTTGCCGTAGAGCGCGCCGATGCCGGTGGGGCCGAACACTTTGTGGCCGGAGAAGACGAAGAAATCGCAGTCGATGGTTTGCACGTCGGCACGCAGGTGCGAGACGGACTGTGCACCGTCCAGCAGCACTTTCGCGCCGTAGCGGTGCGCCATTTCGATCATCTGCTTGGCGGGTGTCACCGTGCCGAGCGCGTTGGAGACTTGCGTGAACGACACCAGCTTGGTGCGTCCATTGAGCAGGCGTTCATACTCGTTCAGCAATACTTGGCCGTCTTCATCCACCGGTGCCACGCGCAGCACCGCACCCGTTTCGGCGCACAGCATCTGCCAGGGCACGATGTTGGCGTGGTGTTCCAGATGCGTGATGAGGATCTCGTCGCCTTCGCCGATGTGCTTCTTGCCCCAAGACTTCGCCACCAGATTGATCGCTTCGGTGGTGCCGCGCACGAAGATGATCTCGTCGCTGGAGCTGGCGTTGATGAAGTTCGCGACCTTATCGCGCGCGCCTTCGTAGGCATCGGTGGCGCGTGCGGCGAGTTCATGCGCGGCGCGGTGGATGTTGGAGTTCTCGTGCTCGTAGAAGTAAGACAAGCGGTCGATCACCGACTGCGGCTTCTGCGTGGTGGCAGCGTTGTCCAACCATGCCAGCGGACGACCGTTCACCAGTTCTTTGAGGATGGGAAAATCGCGGCGCACGGCCAGCACGTCGAAAGCGGGATGGCCGGACGTGGCGATCTGACCTACATTGCCCTGGCTCAGCGACGAGACTTGCGGCGCATCGGCTTGGGCAGGCTTGCTGTTGAAGCGCGCGGATTCATCCAGAAAATACAGGGTCGCTCCCGTCATTTTCGGATGTTCCTTGGCGTTGTCATCCAGCAAGTCGCGCAGCACTGCCTCGCCCTGATAGCCGGAATCCAGCTCCGGCAATACCAGATCCGCGCCGGGTGCCCACGCATGGCTAAGTGGCAGTTGCGGCGTTGCGTAGCTTTGGGTTTCCAGATGCAGGTCGAGCGGATCATTGCCCACCAGCGGAATCGCCAGATCGGCAGTGCGCGGCGGTACCGCTGAACCCAGCGAAGGCGTCGCGCCGGACAACGCGCCCGGCACGCCCGCGAACAGTTCGTTCGCCAGGCGTTCGATCAGCGCCACATCCGGCACAAAGCCCTGCCCGCCCGTCAGCGCGCTGACATCGCCGTGGGCGGGGATGCTGGCAGCGCTGATATCCGGGATGCTGTCTGGAATGGCTTGATTACTTGTACTCATGGTACTTACCCACTTCGACGTCTTCGAGCACGGCAAGCGCGTCGTCGGTCAGCACAGCGAGTGAGCAGTACAGCGAGATCAGGTAAGACGCGATGGCGCGACGGTCGATACCCATGAAACGTACCGACAGCCCCATGCTCTGTTCACCCGGCAGGTTCGGTTGATACAAGCCGACCACGCCCTGACGGCTCTCACCGGTGCGCAACAGGATGATGCTGCTCTTGCCTTTCACCACCGGCACCTTATCCGACGGGATCAGCGGGATGCCGCGCCAGGTGAGGAACGGCGAACCGGAGATGGTAACGGTGGGCGGCGGCACGCCGCGACGGGTGCATTCGCGGCCGAAGGCGGCGATGGCCAGCGGGTGCGCGAGGAAGAAGCCCGGTTCTTTCCACACCTTGGTAATCAGTTCGTCCAGGTCGTCCGGGGTCGGTGCGCCGGTGCGCGTCTTGATGCGCTGGCTATCGGCCACGTTGTTGAGCAAGCCGTATTCCTTGTTGTTGATCAGCTCGTTTTCCTGACGCTCTTTCACCGTCTCGATGGTCAGGCGCAGTTGTTCCTTGATCTGGTTGTGCGGGCTGCTGTACAGGTCGGACACGCGGGTATGCACATCCACCACCGTGTTCACCGCGCTCAACATGTACTCGCGACCCCACTCTTCGTAGTCCACAAAGGTTTGCGGCAATTCGCGTTCGTCGCGTTGCGAGCAGGACACGGTCACGCGCGAGGCATCTTTCACCTTGTTGACACGGTAGATACCGGCTTCCAATGGAACCCAGCCCAGCAGTTGCGGTAGCCAGCGCGGCGTGATGATGGGAAGTTGCGGGACGGTCTTGGTGGCATTCGCCAGCGTGCGCGCGGCGACATCGCTCAATGCCAATTGGTCTTTTTGTTCTACAGCCATGGTGCACTCCTTGTGAATTTTATTGCTAAAGTTAGCTGAAAAAAAGCTAAGTGATGGTCGGCGAGATTGAAGGGTGGTTCAACCTGCTATAGCCACCAAAATCAAACATGCTCGCAGCGCGCGATGAACGAAGACAGCTGTATTCCCAATGCTTCCGCCAGCTTGGCGACAGTCACGATGGATGGCACCGCCCGCCCCCGCTCGACCTCGCCCAGATAAGAACGATTCAAATCGGCGCGCTCGGCCAGTTGCTCCTGCGACCAGCCGCGCTCTTCGCGCAACTGGCGCAGCACCAATGCGAACTGCTTGATGGTCATGCTTTGCCTCCGGCGACTTCGTGCTGCGAACTCGCCTGGGTGATCACGCTACCCGGCGGCACGCTGCGCGTGAGCCACACATTGCCGCCGATGCTGGAACCCTTGCCGATGGTTATGCGCCCCAGGATGGTCGCCCCGGCATACACCACCACGTCGTCTTCGAGGATGGGGTGGCGCGGCGCGCCTTTCTCCAGCACGCCGTCTTCGCCCACGTTGAAGCGCTTCGCGCCCAGCGTCACCGCCTGATAAATGCGCACGCGTTCGCCGATGATGGCGGTCTCGCCGATCACCACGCCGGTGCCGTGGTCGATGAAAAAGCCGGAGCCGATGCGCGCACCGGGATGGATGTCGATGCCGGTATCGGAATGCGCCAGCTCGGCGATGATGCGCGCGATCATCGACGCGCCGAGACCGTGCAGCACATGCGCCAGACGGTGATGGATGATCGCCTGCGTGCCGGGATAGCACAGCAGGATCTCGTCCACGCTGTGCGCCGCCGGGTCGCCGTTGTAGGCGGCGCGCACGTCGGTATCCAGCAGGCTGCGCACTTCGGCCAAGCCCGCCGCAAACGTGCGCACGATGTGCTGCGCGCGCGCTTCGATGTCGTTATGCGGTTCTTTTGCCAGTTGGCGCGCGGTGTAATGCAACTCCAGCAACACCTGCTGATGCAAGGCGTGCAACGCGCTATCCAGCGTGTGCGCCACGTAGAAATCTTCGCTTTCCTGGCGCAGATCGGGCGGACCGAGACGCATCGGGAACAATGCACCGCGCAGCCCGTCCACGATGTCGCGAATCTGCTCCGGGGCGGGCAACTCGCGCCCGCCGCATTCGTGGTTGCGCGCGCAGGATTCGCGCCAGCGGCGGCGCGCCTCGCGCAAGTCGGCGACGACGAACTCCAGTCCCCAGTTGGGCTGCGCAACCATGGCATCCATCGGTTTCACACCGGCAACCCGCTCGCGTCGAAGATGCCTTCGAACAGGACCGAGCTCAGGTAGCGCTCGCCCGAATCGGGCAGGATGACGACGATGGTCTTGCCCGCATTCTCCGGGCGTTGCGCCAGACGGGCCGCGACCGCCACTGCCGCACCGCAGGAGATGCCGGACAGGATGCCCTCCTCGCGCGCCAGTCGGCGTGCGTATTCCACCGCCGCTTCATTCGTCACCAGCTCGATGTCGTCCACCAGCGCAAGATCCAGCACACCGGGCACAAATCCGGCACCGATGCCCTGTATCTTGTGGGGCGCGGGCTTGAGTTCTTCGCCGTTACGCTTCTGCGTCAGGATGGGACTGCCCGCAGGCTCGACCGCGACCGAACGGATCGCCTTGCCTTTCGTGTTCTTGATATAGCGCGACACCCCGGTAATGGTGCCGCCGGTGCCGACGCCGGACACGAAGATATCGATCTTGCCGTCGGTTGCCTCCCAGATCTCCGGGCCGGTGGTGGCTTCGTGTATCGCCGGATTGGCCGGGTTCTCGAACTGCTGCAGCAGCACATATTTAGCATCGGACTCGGCGATCTCTTTGGCTTTGGCGATCGCGCCGCCCATGCCTTTCGGCCCCTCGGTCAGCACCAGCTTTGCGCCCAGCGCGACCAGCAGCTTGCGCCGCTCAACGCTCATCGTTTCCGGCATGGTCAGCGTCAGCGGAATGCCGCGCGCCGCCGCGACGAAGGCCAGCGCGATGCCGGTGTTGCCGCTGGTCGGCTCGACGAGCTCCTTGCCCGCCCCCAGCTGACCGCGCTTCTCGGCATCGTCGATCAGCGCCACCCCGATACGATCCTTCACCGAGTAAGCGGGATTACGCCCTTCGATCTTGGCCAGCACCGTGGCTTGCGCGCCATCGAGGATGCGGTTGAGTTTGATCAGCGGCGTATTGCCGATGGATCGGGAATTGTCTGCAAACAAGTGGCTCATCATCTTTTCCTTTTGTCTTATGAAATATCAATCAATCCAGAATGGAAGGCAGGCCATGTTTCAGCCAGCCTTGTTGCGCACCGCCATCGCCTTCAAACCCTTCCAGCACGTTAAACACGTTCTTGAACCCGGCCAATGTCGCTGCCTGAGCCGCCGCCACGGAGCGCTTGCCGCTACGGCACAACAGCAGCACCACATCGTCCTTGCCGACCTTGGCCTCCAACTCAGCCAGAAAGCGCGGGTTCTGCCGCCTATCCTCGTCGCGCAACCATTCCACATGCCCGGCCTTGGGCACGCGACCCACGCTTTCCAGTTCGCTCCGCGTGCGCACATCCACCAGATCCGCGATGCCGCTGGAGAACAGCGCCCACGCCTGCGGGGCGGTCACGTCACCGGCATAGCCGGAACCCTCCGCCGCCTCGCGTGCCCGCGCCAATACGATATGCGCGGGAGCCTCGCTCACCGGTCGTTGCAGGACTGTCCTGACGCTTTCAGAATCTATTTCGCGTATGGAAATGCTCATTTCTCTACTCCATCGTTAACTTGAAACTCGCGTAGCGAGACGTTTGCCCTTTCTCCCGCTTGCGGGGGAAAGTTGGATAGGGGGAAACGGGCATGGCGAGTTTTATTATCAGGGCTGACTAACTAGCCATGACCGTTATGCTCGAATACAGTCTATAGCCATCATTCAGGATTTCGAACCAAGCATTTCTCATATCCTTTGCGCGTTTTCAGATAAGCGCCTCACTCAGGCGCGCGATCTCCACCTCGCGCCTGAAGTCGGCGAAAAGATCGAAACCCGCCTGCCATGGGCCGAAGCCGGATTCGGTATTGATGTGACCGGCATCGCCAAGATCGACGAAGCGACTGCCCAGGCGCGCCGCCCAGCGTCGTGTCTTGCCGAAGTCCAGCCAGGGATCGGTGCGGCTGCCGACCAGCACACTGGGAATGTCGAGTCGTTCCGGAAGCTGGGCGGCAACGCCGAACTTGTCCGGGTCCGCCGCGCCGACCAGGAATAGACCGCCGATGCGGAAGCCGTCTTCCTGTGCCACGTTGAGGGCGGCCAGGCAGCCGAAGCTGTGCGCCACGATCCATACATCGCCCCGTGACAAGCGCAACTCCGCGCGCAGGCTGTCGGACCAGCGCGCCAGATCGGGACGCTCCCAATCGTCAAGTTCGATGCGACATGCATTGCGATCACGCGCCTGCCACCAGGTCTGCCAGTGGTCGGGGCCGCTGCCATGCAGGCCGGGAACGATCAGGGTGGTGCAGTAGTCGCTCATTGCGCTTCTCCATATTCAAATGGCGTCACCTGATACACGTAGTAATTGAGCCAGTTGGAAAACAACAGGTTGGCATGTCCGCGCCAGCGCACATGCGGGAGCTGCGTGGGATCGTCATCCCGGAAATAGTGCCTGGGGATGGCGATGGGCAGCGCGAGCAGGTAATCGCGCTCGTATTCACCGCGCAAAGTCAGCGGGTCGTACTCGGGATGGCCGGTGACATAGAGGTGTTTGCCGTTGCGGTCGGCGACGATGTGCACACCGGCCTCGTCCGATTCGGCAAGGATGCGCAGCTCGGGTACCAGTTCGATGTCTGCACGACGTATCTCGGTATGGCGCGAGTGCGGCGCATGGAACACATCGTCGAAGCCGCGCAGCAGAGGTTCATCGCTGACCAGTTTGCGATGTTCGAAGATGCCGAACATCTTGTGGGGCAATTGATATTTCGGGATGCCGTAACGATGCTGCAAGGCAGCCTGCGCGCCCCAGCAGATGTTCAGCGTGGAGGTGACGTGGGTTTCCGCCCAATCCAGTATCCGCACCAGTTCCGGCCAATAATCCACCTCGTGGAATGCCAGTTGCTCCACCGGCGCGCCGGTGATGACAAGACCGTCGAAATATCGATCCTGCACCTCATCGATCGAGGCGTAGTGATTCAACAGATGCTCGGCATCGGTGTTCTTCGCCTCGTGCGTGGCGGTATGCAACAACGTCACATCCACCTGCAACGGCGTGTTGCCGAGCAGGCGCAGCAACTGCGTCTCCGTCGCAATCTTGGTCGGCATCAGGTTGAGGATGGCGACACGCAAGGTGCGAATGTCCTGATGCAATGCCCGCTCATCGTCGATGACGAACACGTTCTCGCTTTGCAGGATGGCGTTGGCGGGGAGCGTTTTGGGAATCTTGATAGGCATGGCGTTCCTGGAAGGGCGCAATAAGCGCAGCGCATTGCGCCGTATGGATTTCATCCGGCGCAATGCCCGTTGGTTATTGCGCCCTACCTGTTTTTCATCAAGCCGCGTTCAGCGCCTGTTCCAGATCCCACAGGATGTCTTCGATGTCCTCGATGCCCACGGAGAGGCGCACGAAGTCCGGGCTGACACCGGCAGTCGCTTGCTGCTCGGGCGTCAACTGGCTGTGCGTGGTGCTGGCCGGGTGGATCGCCAGACTCTTGGCATCGCCGACGTTGGCCACATGGCTGAACAGTTGCAGGCTGTCGATGAATTTCCTGCCCGCTTCCGCGCCGCCTTTGACGCCGAAGCCCAGCACGGCACCCGCGCCCTTGGGGAAGTATTTCTTGGCGCGCTCGTGGTCGGGGTGGCTCTTCAAGCCGGGGTACTTCACCCAGGTGACTTTCGGATGTTTCTCCAGGAACTCGGCCACCGCTTGTGCGTTCTGCACATGGCGATCAATGCGCAGCGAGAGTGTTTCCAACCCTTGCAGCGTCTGCCAGCTGTTGAACGGCGATTGCGATGCGCCGATGTCGCGCAGCACATGCACGCGCGCCTTGATGATGAATGGCGGCAGACCAGCTCCTTTCAGCGAGGAATACACCAGGCCGTGATAGGAAGGGTCGGGTTCGTTGAAATTCTTGAAGCGCGGGTTGGTCCAGTCGAAGTTGTTGCCGTCCACGATCACGCCGCCGATGCTGGTGCCGTGGCCGCCGATGAATTTGGTGGTGCTTTCCACCACGATGTTCGCGCCCCATTCGAGCGGGCGGAACAGATACGGTGTCGCCAGCGTGTTGTCGATCAGCAGCGGGATGCCGTGCTTCTTGGCGATGGCCGCGACTTCTTCGATGGGGAACACGCTGATGTCCGGGTTGCCCAGCGATTCGCCGTAAATGATTTTGGTGTTGGGGCGGATCGCTTTCTCGAACGCGGACGGGTCGGACGGATCGACGAAGGTGACTTCGATGCCCAGCTTGGGCAGAGTGTAGGCAAACTGGTTATAGGTTCCGCCATACAAACGGCTGGAGGAAACGATATGGTCGCCCGCGTTCGCCAAAGTGAAGATGGCCTGCGCCTGCGCCGCATGGCCGGATGCGGCTGCCAATCCCGCTGCACCACCTTCAAGATCGGCGATGCGTTGTTCCAATACATCGTTGGTCGGGTTGTTGAGGCGCGTGTAGATGTTGCCCAACTCCTTCAGCGCGAACAGATTGGCCGCATGCTCCGTGTTGCGGAACTGGTAGCTGGTGGTCTGGTGGATAGGCACGGCACGGCTGCCCGTCTCGTCCGGCTGGTAACCGGCATGCAGTTGGCGTGTGTTGAATCCGAATTTCTTCTGTGCGTCAGTCACTGTGTTCTCCTTGGTGTTCTTGCCGGGAAAAAGTCCCCGCAGTCGTTCGATCAATGAAGTCATGTCCGCTCCTGAAATGTGTTGCGTGACAGAACTATAGGAACGGCGCGATGAAATACGAACCAAGAAATACGCATAACCTTTGCAGGATTTCTGCTGTACCGGCCGGAGGCTGCCTTATGTGAAATACGGATAAGCAACGCACAACTAAATGGTTAGCGAATCAGGAATGCTTGGCTAAGATGAAGGCATGAAGGTTGGCTACTTTCATATCTCTCCTCTCCCTAGCCAAGGGCATCCATTGCGGATGCCCTTTTTTTTGTCCTCGCAGGAAAGTCACCCCTACAGCTTTGAACGATGAACTGCTTTGGGACGCGCTGAATTTTTCAGTTTTGTCGTTCCGGCGCAGTCCGGAACCCTGTTAAATAAAGGCACTGGATACCGGCCTTCGCCGGTATGACGAATTAATCAGCGCGTCCTTAGCGGCGGTGTGACCAGCGTCGGTGCAGCCAGCGTGCGCCGCTGTCCAGCAAGTAACCGAGCAGGCCGATATAGAGAATGGCCACCATCAGCTCGCCATAGGCCAGGCGATCACGCGTGTCGAGAATGAAATAGCCCAGCCCCGCTTGCACACCCAGCATCTCGGCCGGCACGAGCACGATCCACACCAGACCGATGGCCAGACGCACGCCGACCAGCAGATGGCTGACGATAGCCGGCAATATGATGCTGCGCAGTATCTCGTAGCGATTGGCGGACAGGCTGTGCGCCAGCCTGAGCCAGCGCGGGTCTATCGCGGCCACACCGGATGCCACGCTCAGAATGATCGGCCACACGGCGGCGAAGGCGAGCAGGAAATACACCGGCGCATCGCCGATGCCCAGCAACATCACGGCCAGCGGCATCAGCGAAAGCGGCGAGACCATGCGCATGAACTGGAACGACGGCGTCGTGCCGCGCTCGAAGTCGGCGGACACGCCCACCAGCAAGCCGACCGGTACGCCGATCAACAGCGCCAGCAACAATCCGATGCCGACCCGGCGCAGACTCTCGGCGCTGTGCGTCAGCAATTCCCGGTTGTCGAGCAAGGCTTGCGCCGCAAGCAATGTCTCCTGCGGCGAGAAGCGTTTTGCCATCGGCGATGCGCCGAACAGTTCGCCCGTGCCGACCCACCACAGGGCCAGCGCCAGCAAGGGCAGGATCAGCGGCAAGGCCCAGCGACGCAGTCCGTTCACTCTTGTCAAACCTCGATGCGTTCGCTGCGCTGCCACGACGGCTTCAGACCGAAGGCTTGCAGACCGCCCACCGACTCGATGGCTTTGCGCACGAAGCGGTCATCCACCAGATCCTTGGCCACGAAGGCCGGATCGAGTGCGGCAAGGAAGTTATTGTCGCCTTCGACCGTCGTATGTTTCAGCTCCTTGATCAGCGCCTCGGTGTAGGACGGGAACGGATACGGCTGGAAGCCGATACGCTCGCGGTTCCATTGCGCGTGCTGATTGGCACCGCTGGCAAGGTATTGCGCGTCCCGTTCCGCGCTGGGAACGAGCACACGTTCGAGCACGGCTTGCGGGAACGGGGTGTACTTGCCTTCCGCAGTGCGCGCGAGCAGCGCCGCTGTTTCCTGCCGGTGATCGCGCATCCAGTGCTGCGACTTGACGATGGCGTTCACTACTTTTTGCGACCATTCCGGGCGCGTATCCAGATCGTGCTGATGCTGGAACACGACGCAGCATGCATGGTCGCTCCAGACATCGCCGGTGAAACGCAATATCTTGCCGATGCCCTGTGTCTCCGCCGCCGCATTGAACGGCTCGGCGACGATGAAGCCCGCTATCGAACCGTTGGCCAGCGCCTGCCCCATATCGGGCGGTGCCATGACCACAAGCGCGACCTCGTTCGCCTGCAAGTTCTCCTTGGGTTTGGTGACCGCAGTGAGTCCCGCGTCGCGCAGCAGTTTCTGCAACACCACGTTGTGGATGGAATACCAGAAAGGCACGGCGACTTTCTTACCGCCCAGATCCTTCACCGAATCGATCGAGGGGGCCACGGTCAGGGCCGAGCCTGCGGTGTGATTCCATGCGGTGATGCGCGCCGGGAATTTAGACCCGTATCTGGCCCAGACGGTGATCGGCGACAACACATGCACGACATTGACCTGACCGGCCATGAACGCCTCGACCAATTGCGACCAGGAGCGGAACAAACGCGGGCGCTCCGCGTGCAGCCCTTCGGCCTCGAACAACTTGTTGGCATGCGCCACCAGCAAGGGCGAACTGTCGGTGATGGGCAGGTAGCCGATGCGCACGGCATCGTCCGCGGGGGCGGCCCAGGCAGGCAAGGCGGCCGCGGCGGTCAACAGGGCGGAGAGTCGCAGAAACTCGCGGCGGGAACGGTCCAACTGATAACTCATGATGATTCCTCCATTGTGTGATGCGTAGTGAACGAGTCGGAAACTATAAAAGCCGCCGGCGCGTTTTCCGCGACCGGCGTGGGATCGGAAGACAGCGCGGCTATGATCTCGTCGCGCAGCTGCAACGATGCCGGGGTGTAACGTTTGCGCGGCACCTCGCCTAACACCGCAGTCAGCTGCCATTCGCCGACGATCCCCGCAGGCGCGCCGCCCATCAGCAGGATGCGGTCCGACACGCGCAGCGCTTCGTCGATGTCGTGCGTCACGATGATGGCCGAGCTGCCATGTTTGTGCACCAGCTGCACCAGCAGCGACTGCATATCCTCGCGCGTGAGCGCATCCAGCGCCGAGAACGGCTCATCCAGAAAGATCAGCTCGGGCTGACGCGCCAAGGCTCTGGCCAGCGCCACGCGTTGCGCCATGCCGCCGGAAAGCTGTTCCGGATACAGCGTGGTGTCGGTCGACAAGCCGACTTCGGCCAGCGCACTTGCCACTCTGCTGTCGCGCTCGGCCTTGTTCAAACCCATGCTGTTGAAATCCAGCCCCAAACCGGCATTCGCCGCGACCGACAGCCAGGGCAGCAGACAGGGGTCCTGGAATACGACCGAGATGCCGTGTGGCGTGGCAAGCACGTGACGGTCATTGAACGACACACTGCCCGAGCGCGGCCGGGCAAGGCCGGACAGCACGCTCAGCAGCGAGGATTTGCCGCAACCGGATTCACCCAGCAATGCGACGATCTCGCCCCTTGCCACGCGCAAACTGACGCTTTCAAAAGTCGGCGCGATACGACCGACATGGCTGAAACTGAGGTCGTTGGCTTGCAGAACGGGATCGGTCGTCACATCCGGTTCCTTTACGTCGCCGTGCCGCCGTGATGGCGCGCCAGTTCGCCGCGCAGTTGCGACAGACTCGGCGTGACCACCGGAATGAAGGCCGCTTCATGCCAGCGTCGGACGAAATCGTCTCCCCGTCCGCGCAGATAGGCGCGCCCGCCGGTGGCATCCAGCTCGGTACTCAGCGCGTCCTGCACGATTTCGGCCAGACGTATGCGGATGCGGAACAAGGACGAGGCATCTCCGGTGTAACGGCCCTCGCCCAGCCCGGCATACAGTTCCGCAGCGAGCTTCTCCAGTTCGGCGCGCAATTCATGCACGCTGGGCAATACCGCGCCGTGCGCGCCCCGTGCCTGCTCTTCCGCCACGCGCAAACTGACGCGCGCCAGCCCGATAGACATGCCCAGTTGCAAGCCGAGGAAAGACGGCCGCACGCGCGGACAGAAATTGCGCGCGTCCTCATGGATGATGTGCTCGGCTGTGATGTCGACCGAGCTGACATTGAGCGCGGCGGTATTGCTGCCGCGCAACGCCACCAGGTCGAGATCATCGCTGCGTGTGAAGCCCGGCAGATCGTGGGGAATGGCGACGATGGATGCCGAGCCGTCCGCGTGTTCCACGGCGGCAGCCACGATGAATCCGCTCCGGCGCAGATTGGTGACCCAGGGCAAGTGTCCTTCCAGTCGCCAACCTTCGCCCTGCGGCGTTGCCTTGATCTGCAAGGATTCGATGCCGGAAAGATATTTCATCGCGTTCGACAGGCCGGTCGCACCGGCCAACTCGCCGCTCAGCAGTTGCGGCAACCAGCGCGTGCGCAATGCGGCGTTCGGCGTATCGAGCAGATACTGGATGAAAGTACGTTGCCCCCAGAATACGAAGGCCGCCGTCAGGGAATGCTCTGCCACCTCGGCGATGGCTTCGATGGCATGCGCCAGTGAGCCGCCGCTGCCGCCATATTCTTCCGGCACGCCGATACGCAACAGACCCTGCCGTCCCAGTTCCGTCAGCAGATCGTCCGCGTAGCCGGTGCCCGCATCCAGTGCCGCAGCGTGCTGGCCGAACCATGCCAGCCCTTGCTGGCGGGTGATCGATGGCGCGCTCATGCCTGCAAAACGCCGGGACGGAACGGCTGAAGTTCCGGGTTGATATCGCTGCGGGCAAGATTGTTGGTGAAGTTGCACAGCGTGGCCAGACTGACCCCCAGCACCACTTCCAGCACTTGCGTCGGCGCATAGCCCGCATCGAGGAAAGCCTGCAATTCGCCGTCGGCCACATTGCCACGGCTGACGATCACGGCACGGGTGAGATCCACCAGCGCGTCGTAGCGCGCATTCCCGGTCTTGGCGCGATGCTGCAAGGCGATCACCTCCGCCCGCTCCAGCCCCGCTTTTTTCAGCGACAAGGCGCTATGGCCGGACACGCAGAATTCGCAACCGTGAATGCTGGCCGCCGTGATCTGGATGATTTCGCGTTCGGCCAGACTCAGACTGCCCCGGCCATTGATCTCGCCGACGGTCAGATACGTTTCCAGCGCCACCGGCGTATTGGCCAGCACCGCCCCCAGATTCGGCAGATAGCCGCTGTTGGCGATGATGCGCTGGATGAAAGGAAGGGCTGCGGCCGGTGCGGTTTCCGCTGTCTGCAAGGGAAGTCTGCTCATCACGATCTTTCGGTATTGGGGATGGGGCGATTCTGCGGCGCGGGCGATATTCGTTCTATAACGCCGCGTCTCAGCCTTTTGCTCGAACGTCTCAACCCGCTACTGGATGCCGAGCACGCGATCTTCCCGCCGTGATCTGAGGTAGATGCCGGGATGCTCGCCGATGACTTTCTTGAATGCGCGCGTGAATGCGGCGGGCGACTGGTAACCCACCTGCTCCGCCGCTCGGGTCACGGTTTCGCCTTTGCGCAAGCGCTGCGCCGCGATCTTCATGCGCAACTGCAACAGGAACTGCGCGGGTGACTGGCCGCTGGTCGTGGTGAAGTGGCGGCAAAAGCTGGCGCGGGACATATGCACCAGCTGCGCCATCTCGTCCAGCGACCATGCCCTCCCCGGCTCATCGAGCAATTGCGCAAGCAGGGGCGCGAACGCCGGGCGCGAGGCGACACGCCACAAGCCGGCAGCCATGTCCGGTTGCTGGGCGACCTCCCTGACCGCATAGAAGAACAACACCTCGGTGAGACGCTCGATCAGCGGCGAAGACATATCGCGCGTGCGCCCGGCCTCGGACAGGATGATGCGGAACAAGGGCGCGATCGCATGACTGGCAGGGGTGTCGGCACGGATCAGGAAATGATCCGGGAAAGAATCCTTGAACAGATCGCCCATCATGCCCTTCAACTGGAAGAAGCCGCATGCCAGTCCCGTACCGTCCGCTTGCGGCGGCTGCATCGGCTGCATGGCGCAAGCCGGAGGCGGCGAAGTCGGGTTCGCCTCGGGCGACAGGAAATGAGGGATGTCCTTCAGCAAAAATACGCCTTCATTCTCGCCAAGTAGAACGGGGGCCCGGCCCGCAATGTGCAGGTAGGCCTGCCCGCGCAATATCAGGTGAAAACTTGAGGACTCGCGTCCGGCGGTGGAACCGCGCCAGTCACCGCAATACTGTCCGACATGGAACAGGGACGCTTCGATCTCCAGCCCGTTCACAAGCCAGTGTATCAACCTGTCGTGCCGATCCGTCACGGCGGCGACATCGTCGCCATGGGCCGCGAGATCACGGAGAGAGTCAATTTTGGTGTGCATCATCGTTCAAGCCTTGAAAGCGGGAACACCCCGTCGCGCGAATCTACCGAGGCTTGACCCGCCCGACAAATAATGAAATGTGAATTAGATAGCTGACAAATGAATATGCCGTCACGTCCCCCCTGATGCGCCGGAACGACGGCATATACACAGAATGAAATTGCTCAGCAGAAATGATCGCTTCTATCCCTGCACGGAATCGGCCACCATGCAGCCATGAAAGTTGATTGCTTTCATGACTCTCTCCTCCCCTCGGGCGCTCGCAAAGAGCGCCCATTTTTTTCGTGGTTCTTTCAGAGGGAGAAGCGAACCTTAATAACTTGGATAGCAACAGAGAACACAGAGGTGAAACAAACGGTTATCACAAAGTCGTGATTCACCTTTCGGGTGAGTCCGCGAATCATGGAGAAACCTTTTCTTGCTCTGTGTTCTCTGTGAACTCTGTGGCTTGAATCGCGGTTTTCAGGGTGAATCATTCAGCGTCGAGAAATCCGCCGCTGCGGTAGGTCAGCACCAGCGTGTCGCGGTAGCCGTGTTTGTCAGCAGGCAGGATGGGAGTGGATTCGTGGATGACTTTCTGATCGTCCAGCAGTAGCAGCGTCCACTTTTCGGTCAGGGTGAAGCGCTGGCCGTAGCGGCCGTTGAATTCGAAGATGCGACTTTCGCCGCCACGGATATTCTCGCGCCCGGCGAACAGGATGGCGACGAAATCGACGCCGTCGCGGTGTGCGCCTTCCGGTGTGGGCCGCCCGATACCATCGGTGGTGTCGATGCGGAACTGGTGCGCCTCCACATGCCAGGTTCGTTCGCCTTTGATGGCCGTGCAGACTTGCGCAATGCTTCGCAGCAACTGCCTGATCACGGGCTGCGCCACGAACTCCGCTTGCATCGGCTCGAACCGGCGCAGCATGCCGCCGTGCAGCGCGTTGTATTGCACCGGCTGGTAATGCGCGCGATGCGCGACCTGGTCGATCTCCTGCCCGGTCACAATGAAGCAGGAATGCCGACGGCGGCGATAATGCCCGCCATCCCTGAGGAATGTGTCCGGCAGCAGATCGTCCCAGGTCGGCTTCAGTTCATCCAGCGCCGACAGCGGGGTTTCCAGAAAAGCTGCCAGCCCGGCCGGATTCAATACGCCGAACCCTTGTGCTGTTACGGCGTCGGCAAGTTGCGATGGCTCGGTATAGCTTGGCGAAAGAATGGTGGCGGTCATGTGGAGGAATATTTATAGGGGGTTCGATATGAGCGCGGCAAGGAAAGTATAGCGCCTGCCTTTTCAATGCCCCCAACTCATTGCGCCCGCCGGACGTCCGAGCAAATATCCCTGCACCAGATGTATCCCCGCATGTCTTGCCAGCTCTAGCTGCGCCTGCGTTTCAACGCCTTCGACGATGACCTCCGCATCCAGCTCGCGGATGATTTCCACCAACTTGGGCAGGATACGTTGCAGGCGCGGGTTGAACTCGGCTTGCTGGATGATGCCGCCGTCCAGCTTCACGTATTCCGGTGCCAGCGTCCACAGCCGTTCCAGATTGGAGTGCTCCTTGCCGAAATCGTCGATGGCGATCTTGTAGCCGCGTTCGCGATAATTCGCGATCGCATCGGCGAGCCGTTTTTCGTCGCTCACCGCGCCCTCGTAGATTTCGATCACCACCTCGTGCGTCGACACATGCTGCTGATGCAGCACCTGCTCGAACACCTTGCCGTGCGCGTTCACCGCAACCAGCAACTCCGGGTGCACGTTGAGAAACAGCAGGCCGTTGTCCTTGCCCATGTTCAAAAAGTTCAGCGTGTGCAAGGTGCGGCACAGACGGTCGAACTTCACCAGCCGTTCGGCTGCCTCGGCCTGACGGAACGCGGCGGGCGGCGCAACCGCGTTGCCGGTGCTGTCGGCGGCGCGCAGCAGCGCTTCGTAACCCAGCGGCCCATTGCGACGCACATCCACGATGGGCTGAAACACACTATTCAACTGCAAGCCGATAAAATCGGCGCGCACCTCGTCGCCGCTCACATCCAGCTTGTAGTCATCGGTCAGGCTGAGCGTGTCGCGCAACTCTTTCTGCAAGCTGTTCAAACGGTGGAGCGCTGACATGGCGAATACGAATGAATTACTTCTTGTTGTAGAACTGGTCGAACACGCCGCCGTCGTTGAAATGCTCGGCCTGTGCCTGCGTCAGGCTGCCGAATACCTCGGCCACGGTGAACAGCTTCAGCCTGGGCAAGGTCTTGGCATATTTCTTTGCCACCTTGGCATCGCGCGGGCGCAGCCCGAGTTGTGCGCCGATCTCTTGCGCTTGCGGCGAATACAGATGTTGCAGGTAAGCTTCGGCCACCTTGCGCGTGCCGCGCTTGTCCACCACGGTATCCACCACACTCACCGGCAGGTCGGCCGCGACGCTGATCTTCGGATAGACCAGATCGAATTTGTCCGCGCCGTATTCGTTCTTGATCAGGCCCACTTCGTTCTCGAAAGTCACCAGCACATCGCCGATGTCGCGCTGCACGAAGGTGGTGGTCGCGCCACGGCCGCCGGTTTCCAGGATCGGCACATTGGCGAATATCTTGCTCACCAGCGCCCGCGCCTGCTCCGGCGTGCCGCCACTCTTGATCACCGAACCCCATGCGGCGAGGTAAGCGTAGCGCCCGTTACCCGAGGTCTTGGGATTGGCGATGATGACCGCCACGCCCGGCTTGGCCAGATCGCGCCAATCCTTGATGCCCTTCGGGTTGCCCTTGCGCACCAGGATCACCGAAGTCGAGGTGAAGGGTGCGCTGTGATAGGCAAAGCGCTTGTCCCAATCGGCATGGATCAGCCCCTTGGCCGCGATCTTGTCGATGTCGATGGACTGGTTCATGGTCACCACATCGGCCTCCAGACCATCCGCCACTGCACGAGACTGCTTGCTGGAACCGCCGTGCGACTGGTTCACGGTCAGGTCGTCGCCGCTCTGCTGCTTCCAGTGCGCGACGAACAGCGGGTTGTACTGCTTGTAGAACTCGCGCGACACATCGTAGGACGCGTTCAGGATCTGCACTTCCGCGCTCGATGCCGGCACCGACAGCAGCGCGGCAGAGGCCAACAGGAAAAGTGAAGCGAATCGGGAAAGTTTCATTGTTTTCTCCATGACGTTTTAGAAAAGGCATTTCTCGTGCCGCTTGTGTGGGACGCACTGTAGCCAAATCAGACTGTCATTAAAAAGAATAAAAAACGTTTTGCTTATACCTATCTGTCATAAGCAACAAGAATCGCGCATCTGCTATGCCGGGTGCTACGCCCCCCGCATCGCCCATATTCAAACCAGCTTAAGCAACCGTTCGGCATTCCGGTAGAGCACATTATCCAGCACCTCGTCCCTGAATCCCAGTTGCAGGAAATCGTCCACCGTCTGGCGCATCGCGCGGAAGGGATAGGAGGTGGCGAACAGCAACTGCTCGCGCAGGAAGCTGTTGGCCGCTTCGACATACAGGTTGCTGCCCGGCTGGAAGATGTACATATCCGGCACCAGATGCACGTTCTCGTAACGGAAGGCGACGCCGATGATCTCGTTCACGTAGGGATAGCAGCCGTGATAGACGACGATATTCAGGTTCGGGAATTGGCGCGCGATGCGGCCGATAGGCGCGGGGTCGGTGTGTTCGAAGTTGGGCGTGGTCGGGCCGGACATGATGAACACGGGCAGGCCCAGTTGCGCGCAAGCGTCATACACGGGCAGAAATTGCGCATCGTCTGCCGCCACGGCCGGGGCACCGAACCCCGGCTCGACGTTGATGCCGCGCAGGCCAAGCTGTTTGGTGGCGCGTTCGATCTCGGCCAGTGCCGCTTTCACACCATGCGTTTGCGGATCGACCGAGGCGATGCCGATCAATTCCTGATGCGGCGCGGTGATCTCCTGGATGCGGTCGTTGGAGATGCTCAACGACGGCGTGTCGCGCCCGACTACCACGGCGGAGGTGATGCCGCTCTCGCGCACCTCGGCGACGAATCCTTCCAGCGTGTGCGAACGCACGAAGTGTTCGTCGTGTTTCGAGCCGACGCGGCGGTTCAGCCACTTGGCGACTTCATATTCCTGGGTGCCCGGCGTCGCGCCGTAGAAGTCGTGCAGGAACGACGGCCTGCTGCGCAGGTCGATGATCTTTCCGGAGTAGCTCATATTTTTTTCCTATAGGTTAATTTTGGCCGAGTTCCCCGCCCAGCACTTTGTCGAGCACCAGCCCTTCCAGCGCGGCGAACTCGGCGGTGCCGCGCTCGCGGCGGCGCGGCAGGTCGATGTCCAGATCCAGAGTGATGCTGCCGTCCTCGATCAGCACGACCCGGTCGCCCAGCGTGACGGCTTCCGCCACGTCGTGCGTCACCAGCAGCACGGTGAAATCGTGCTGTTGCCACAGGCGTTCGATGAGGCGCTGCATCTCGATGCGGGTCAGCGCATCCAGTGCGCCCAGCGGCTCGTCCAGCAACAGCAGACGCGGCTGGTGCACCAGCGCCCGGGCCAATGCGACGCGCTGGCGCTGGCCGCCGGACAGGTTTGCCGGCCATTCGTCGGCACGGTCGGCCAGGCCGACTTCGTTCAATGCCGCGAGCGCCGCCGCACGGCTGTCGCCCGGCAATCCCAGCGCCACGTTCTGGATCACCGTGCGCCAAGGCAGCAAGCGCGAATCCTGAAACATGATGCGCACGTCCTGACTGATGCCGGTGAGCGGCTGCCCGTCCAGTGTGATGCCGCCCTCGCTGGCTGGCTCAAGCGCCGCCAGCAAACGAAGAAAGGTGCTCTTGCCGCAGCCGCTACGCCCCACGATGGCGACGAATTCACCCGGCGTAATGCTTAGATCAAGACCTCGCAGCACTTCTCGCGCGCCGAAGCGTTTCACAACCCGTGTCGCGTTCACCGCCACGCCGTGCTGACGGCTTGCGGCTGCGACCTGGGCAAGCTCGATGATGTTGGTTTCCATTTCAGTTTGTTCTCTCACGAAGTGCTATAACCTGCATGCCACCTCAACCAGCGCCGCTCAAGTAGGACGGCCAGCATGTCGGACACCTTGCCCAGCACGGCGTAAATGCCGATACCCAACACCACCACATCGGTTTGCAGGAAATCGCGCGCGTTCATGGTCATGTAGCCGATGCCGCCGTTGGAGGCGATGGTTTCCGCCACCACCAGAAACAGCCACATGTATCCGAAAGACAGCCGCAAGCCGACGAGAATAGAAGGCAATGCGCCGGGGAGGATGACTTCCTTCAGCAGCGCGATGCGCCCCAGTCCATAGACCTTGCCCATCTCGATCAAGCCCTTGTCCACCGAACGCAGACCGTGAAACGTGTTGATGTAGATGGGAAAGAACACGGCCAGCGCGACCAGAAAGATCTTGCTCTCCTCCTCGATGCCGAACCACAGGATGACCAGCGGGATCAGCGCCAACAAGGGAATGTTGCGCACCATCTGGATGGTGGAATCGAGCAGTCTCTCGGCGACACGCGACAGCCCGGTCACAAAGCCCAGAATAAAACCGATTCCCCCGCCGACCAGCAATCCGGCCAAAGCGCGTTGCAGGCTGATGAAAAAATGATGCTGCAACTCGCCGGACGCGGTCAGCTCGACCCCCGCCTTGATGACATCCAGCGGGGCGGGCAATATCCGGGCAGTCAGCCAGCCGAAATGCGACATGGTCAGCCATGTCACAAGGATGGCGACAGGCAACAGCCAACCAAGCGAAAACACGGCAATGCGTTTCAACATGACTCAGCTCTGCGCGATCTTGAGTTCGGGCTTGTCTTTCACGATGCCGCCGAACGGACCGCTGACCACCGTGCCTGCACCGGGAAGTTGCTGGCGGCCTTTGCCGGGCAGCAACGGAAACACCAGTTCGGCGAAACGGTAAGCCTCTTCCAGATGCGGATAGCCTGACAAGACGAAGGTATCGACGCCAAGATCGGCATATTCCTGCAAGCGGGCCACAACTGTCTGCGGATCGCCCACCAGCGCCGTGCCTGCACCGCCGCGCACCAGCCCCACGCCCGCCCACAGATTGGGGCTTACTTCCAACTCGGCGCGTGTCCTCGCCTTGCCACCTTTGTGCAGCGCGGACATGCGGCGTTGCCCTTCCGAATCCAGCTTGGTCAGCGTGCCTTGTGCCTGGGCGATGGTCTCCTCGTCGAGCTTGCCGATGAGCTCCTCTGCGGCAGCCCAGGCTTGCTCTTCCGTCTCGCGCACGATCACATGCACGCGCAGGCCGATGCGTACTGTCCGGCCGAACTTCTCGGCGCGCTGGCGCACGTCGGCGATCTTCTTCGCAACGGCTTCCGGTGTCTCGCCCCAGGTGATGTACAGATCGACCTTCTCTGCTGCCAGTTCGTGCGCAGCCTCGGAAGATCCGCCGAAGAACAGCGGCGGGTAAGGCTTCTGCACGGTGGGAAACAGCAGCTTCGCGCCTTTCACCTTGTAGTGCTTGCCTTCGAAATCCACCGCCTCGCCCTCGTGCGCCTTGGCCATGATCTCGCGCCACAGCGTGACGAACTCGCGTGCGGCTTCATAGCGCTCGACGGAATTCTCGAACAGGCCATCCCCCTCCAGCTCGGCTGAATCGCCGCCCGCCACCAGATTCAGCGCGAGCCTCCCGCCGGACAAGCGGTCGAGCGTGGCGACCTGGCGCGCGGCCAGCGCGGGTTGCAGCAGACCGGGACGCAGCGCCACCAGGAACTTCAAATTGCACGTTGCACCGATCAGCGCGGAGGCGACCACGAACGGGTCCTCGCAGGAGCGTCCGGTCGGGATCAGCACGCCATCGTAGCCCAGCGTATCGACGGCGGAACCGAGTTGCTTCAGGTAATCGAAATCCAGCGGGCGCGCGCCCTGCTGCGAACCGAGATAGCGGCTGTCGCCGAAAGTCGGGATGAACCAGAAAATATTAAGTGACATCAGAACTCTCCTGAAAATGCCATGCGAAGCCGCCGATGCTGCCTCGCAAGCGGGTGATTATTTCTTTGCGACTTTCTTGGCTTCTTTTGGCAACCACACCACTTCACGGATACTCAGCTTCTTCGGGATCAGCTTGAGGTCGCTGAAGGTATCGGCGATGTCTTGCTGCTCGCCGATCACCTTGTCATTCAGGTAGCTCACGCCATAGCCGCCACGGGCAAGCGCCAATTCGACGATGCCGACGTCCAGACCGACGATGGGCGCGAGTCTTTCAGCGGCAACGCGCGGAGATTTCTCGATCCATTTGTCCACCTTGATGACTTCATCGAAAGCGGCATCGATGACTTTGGGATAGCGGCTGGCATAGGTCTTTTCCGCGAGATAGAACGCGTAGTTGTTGACCAATCCCTTGCCATCCTGGAGCACGCGCGCGCCGATCTGTTTTTCAGCTGCAGCCAAGAACGGATCCCAGATCACCCATGCATCCACGCTGCCGCGCTCGAAAGCCGCACGCGCATCGGAGGGTTTCAAATAGGCGGTTTCGACATCGCTGTATTTCAGGCCGGCCTTTTTCAGTGCGCGCACCAGCAGGTAATGCACGTTGGAGCCTTTGTTCAACGCGATCTTCTTACCTTTCAGGTCGGCGACCGATTTGATGGCGGAATGTTTGGGCACGATGATGGCTTCACCGCCAGGTGCAGGCGGCTCGTAGCCGATGTAGCTGAGGTTTGCACCTGCCGCTTGGGCGAATATGGGCGGCGTTTCCCCCACGACACCGAAATCAATGCTGCCCACGTTCAAGCCCTCCAGCATTTGCGGCCCGGCCGGGAATTCGGTCCAGGTGACCTTGACGCCCAACGGTGCCAGACGTTTTTCCAACTCACCGGTCGCCTTCAGCAGGATCAGCGGGCCGAATTTCTGGTAGCCGACGCGCAACACATCATCGGCAGCAAGTGCCACAGGAGAGATTGCCGACGCGATCACGCCGGCTAGCAAAATGGACAACAGGCGATGCAGGGATTTCATGGGATTTCCTTTCGTGTGAGATGAACTAAGCGTTTAACCCGGATATTTCACACAAACAGGGTCGGCACAGGCTTGAAACCCGCATAGAA
>WOZO01000106.1 GCA_011620315.1 Sideroxydans sp.
GAGTTTGCACGCGTACTTAAGCCGGGCGGGAGGCTGATCGTTTCGCTCCCAAACTACTCGAACATTCAGAATCGGATCAAACAACTGCTCACGGGCGTGGTTGAACCGGTTGTTTCCTACGAATCGCTCAAGTCGGATTATGTCGGAAATGAATTCATGATCCATATCAATCGGCTACCCTATCCGATGATTCGGATGGCACTGGAATTCGCCGGATTCAAGATCGAGAGTGTCCACCAGGATCGCCCAAAGAAAAAACAAAGACTGCTGTGGCCGCTGGCGTGGTTGATTCAGTTGTATTCTTTGCTGCGCGGGGAAAAAGGGCAGAGAAAATATTGGTTGAAGGACAACAACGCGTCTGAAGTTCTGATGGGCGGCAATACCTTGATTTTGGTCGCTAGTTTGCAACATCACCCATCAGCGCAATGAAGCTGGTTCACATCGTTCGTTACTACGGCCCCGTGGGAGGCATGGAGCGATACGTTTGGGAAACCACGCAGGAACTGGTCAAACTGGGCCATGAGGTGCAGGTGCTCTGTGAAGTCTGTCTGGCAGAAGCTCCGGCGGGCATCGCGGTACACGAACTAGGTCGGATGCGTTACCGCCCGCGCTGGATCTACTACATGCGCTTCAGTCGCCGCGTCCATGCATGGCTGCGGGCCAACCCGCAACCCGGTTGGCTCATCCACAGCAACGAGCGCGTCGGCGTGCACGACGTCACCACTATCCACGGCCCACCGTTCGCCTCGGTGCGCGACAAGCCATGGTGGAAGAAAGTCTCCATTCGCGTGGCGGCACAGCTTTGGCTGGAGCGGCGCGAACTGCGCGTGGCCAAGGCCATCGTGCCCAACTCCGAGATCATCGCCAGGCAACTGGCACATTACTATCCCGAATATGCGCACAAACTTACCGCCCCCATCGTGCCGGGCGTGCTACCCGGCGTCATGCGCGCACCGCATGCCGTACCCGCTGACGGAGGCGTCATTGGTTTTGTGGGTAAGGAATGGCAACGCAAAGGGCTGCCGCTGGCGGTCGAGGTGGTCGCACGGTTGCGCCTGACACGACCGAATCTGGAGCTGTGGGTGATCGGCCCTGAAGAGAAAGAAATCGAACATTTGTTCAAAGACTGGCAAGGCGGCTACCGCCTGTTCGGCTGGCGCACGGATAGCGCGCATTTCGAAAAAATCGATGTACTGCTGCACCCTGCCAAAGCCGAACCCTATGGCATGGTGATCTCGGAAGCCATGGCGGCTCGGGTGCCGGTGGTGGTGTCGGATATGTGCGGTGCGGCGGCTCAGGTGTCGGATGAGCACGGGGCGGTCGTGCGGCTGGAA
The DNA here is from genome assembly GCA_011620315.1 of Sideroxydans sp. Taxonomy (GTDB): domain Bacteria; phylum Pseudomonadota; class Gammaproteobacteria; order Burkholderiales; family Gallionellaceae; genus Sideroxyarcus. The sequence continues at coordinate 1,335 of WOZO01000106.1, forward strand.
GCGTCGGTGAAGGCATGGGCGGGAGCGCTTGAAACGCAGTTGATGCGAGAAGGGCCTGTGCCGGGGTTCATTCGCGGTTGGGATGTCGTGGCAAAGGAATTCGCCACGGTTTATGAGCGCGTCGGTCCATGATGGAAAAGCCGATGTATCCGCCCTGGATGACGTACCTTGCGGCACTGCTGTTGCTGGTCTATCCCACGCTGATGCTCACGGTTCGCGGGGGGATGAACGGTGTGTTCATTCTGGCGCTGTTCGCGGCACTGTTAGCTTGGCCGTTCCGATGGGGTGATAACGGACTGTTTGCTGGGCGGGATGTTCGACGCTACGCATGGGCCATGTTCGGGCTGACGATCGCCATATTCATCAGCGAGAGTTATTGGCAACACTATGCCGGGCATTCATATGATGCTGCCGCACGTTATTGGCTCTCTATCCCGATATTCCTCTGGTTGTCACGCATGGAGCCGAAGGTGTTCTATGCACTTCATGTCGCTTTTCCGGTTGCGGCCATTGCCGGTTTTGTGTTGGCCGACGAGATGTGGGGGCGGTCCGGCATCGGCACGCTGGATCTGATCCATTTCGGCGATATGGCGCTGATCCTGGGCGTTATGTCGTTGTTCAGCATAGATTGGTTCGGGCGGGACGGTGTTGCGCTGCGGGCGCTGAAGATCGCCGGGTTCATTGCCGGGACTGCGGCATCCTTCGGCTCCGGCTCGCGGGGGGGCTGGCTGGCGATTCCCGTATTCGTCATTATTTTTCTGTCTTTCCATCGGCAGCGGATATCTTTCAGGGGGATGGTTGGCATCATCGCGTTGGCACTGTCTAGCATGGCTGTGCTTTATATATTCAATGGCACTATCAATCAGCGCGTGAACGCGCTGGTGAACGACATCCGGCAGTATCAAGCAGGGAACCGGGATACCTCGATCGGCGTTCGCTGGCAATTGTATGAAGGTGCCATAGGCATCATCTGCCGCCATCCGGTGGTCGGAGTGGGGCCGTCCGGGTTCGCTCAAGAGATGAAGCCGATGATGGAAGCGGGAGAACTGACACCAGAGGCGTCGGACCTCGGGCGTGGCGAGGTTCATAACGATGTACTGTCCAAGACGGCGGGGATGGGGATATTCGGTTTGGGGGCGATCCTGTTGATCTACATCGTACCGTTCAGGATGTTCCGGCAGGCAACGAAATCGAATGTCAGGGAAGTAAGAAGAACTGGCATACTTGGCATCACATTTGTGAGCGGCATTGCCATTTTCGGGCTGACTGTGGAATTCCTGAATCTGACGATGGCAGCCGCTTTTTATGCTTTTACCGTTGCGGTGTTGCTGGCGGCCTGCCAAAGCATGAAACAAGGTGCGCAGGACAGCGGATCAAAGACCGCGCCAAAGTATGGCGAAACAACTTGACCAAAAGTGCGGAAAAAAGGGCAATAAAGGCGGCGCAATACAGCGCTGGCAAAATCATGCATTTCTCTTGTAAGGTTTTTGGCCGTGATCTGTTGCGCCGCAAATTGTTCAAGAACTATCGCCAAATGGTGTGGAAATTGGAGGCAGTGAAGTGATTAGTATCGTTATTCCAACCTGGAACAACCTGGCGCATCTGAAGCTGTGCGTGGAGAGCCTGCAAAGACATTCGGCTCATGCGCACGAGATCATCGTGCATCTGAATGACGGTGCCGACGGTTCGCTGGAATGGGTGCAGGCACAAGGCATCAAATACACGCAAAGCGGCAAGAACGTCGGTGTCTGTCTGGCGGTGAATCACGCGGTGGCGCAGGCGAAGCACGATTGGGTGCTGTTCATGAACGACGACATGGTCGCCGCGCCGGGTTGGGACACGGCATTCATGGAAGCGATCACGTCTGTGGATACCGACTTGGCCTTGTTCTTCGGCACGATGGTTCAGCCTGAAGACGGCGGCAATGACATCATCATCAAACGTGATTTCGGCCGTACGCCGGAGACTTTCGATGAGGCTGCGTTCCTGAAGGGGTGCTTCGATGATCCGCGCGGTGATCGGGAAGGGACGGCTTCACAGCCTACCCTGTTTCACAAGAAGTGGTGGACCATGGTCGGCGGTTACAGCCTGGAGTTCTCGCCCGGCATGAGCAGCGACGATGATCTGCTGATGAAGTTCTGGGTGGCCGGCTGCCGCAATTTTCGTATCGTGGGTGCCAGCCGTTTCTATCATTTCGGCATGGCGAGTACCGGGCGCATCACCCACAATCAGGGCGGTCGCATGTTTGTGATGAAATGGGGCATCACCCAACTGGAGTTCTATCGCTATTACCTGCCTTCGTTGCGCAGGCCGGATGGTGGCAATACGCCCGGCAACCCGCACAATTTCGCGCGACCGACCTGGCTGGGGAAATTGCGCCGGGTGCGCTATGCCATGAAATACAAGTATCCGCTGGACGGGATCGAGGCGTGGGATCCTATGCCGGGAAAGTGTGATTGGGCGAAGCGCGATTAGCGCCGGGTAGGTAATACCCGGGGCGATTCGAATAGCAACCTGTTTATAGGTTTGGTTTGCCTATATATTCAACTTGTTGAATACCTTTGATGGTATGTGCCGAATTATCAGCATAATCAGTTGCCATTTTTTTGGCGCATAGATTACGTCGCGACCGGCTTCAATCCCTTTAACGATCAATTCTGCCACTTTGTCGACTGGAGCAAGTTTTACGTTGAGTGACTGCAGACGGGCAGTCATGGGGGTTTGTGTCGGACCAGGTTTAATCAAAATAACTCTTACCCCGCTACCGGCGAATCTATGTTGGAGTCCTTGCGCATAACGATCCACAAGCCCTTTGGCCGCGCCATATACATAATTGGATTTTCGTCCTCTATCGCCGGCGACAGATCCGATGATCGCGATCGTGCCTCGGCTGACCAATGCCATATGCTTGGCAAAAGTCTCCGCATAAAGCACGGGTGAGATACCGTTTATTTCAAGTGTGTCACGACATAGACTCAAACTGGCCTGACATTCTGTCTGAACAGGCAACGTGCCGTGCGCAATTAACAGAATATCAACCGGTCCTTGCTTCACTATGTTCTCAGCAGTGGATTGGATCGCTTCCGGATCTATAAAGTCGGCCAGTACGATGCGAACCGTAGAATCCGGGCTTCGCACCTTTAGATCCGCTGCCACCCTTTCCAGACGATGGGAATCTCGACCAACCAATGTCAAATCAGCAGGTCGGTCTTTCAACCACAGGCGCGCACAGTGCTCGGCGATGGCCGATGTTGCACCGACAATAACGATTCTTTTCATATTTTTCATTCAGCTTCCCATCAGGCGGCGCGAGAACTCTGAGCTAATATCAGGGTCTCGATACTTCATAAATTCGGAAAGGCGCGGATAGCCAGCTTCGAACAGTTCTCGTGGCATTCTGGCATCCTTTGCCGGGTATATGCGCCCCTTTGCTTCTCGCAAGATAGCATCAAGCTGCGCGAATAGTTTGAATGTGCGCTCGCCATGATTGGGGAAGTCCAGGGCAAGCGTTACACCCGGTTGCGGAAAACTTAGCATCCCAACTGGCAGACGATTGCCGAATGTCTTCAGGACGGCAAGGAATGAACCATCACCAGACTTGGCGATTTCTCGCAGCATGGCTTGTACTGCATCTCGGCCGACCGCGCGTGGCACCACACACTGGTATTGAAAAAAGCCCTTTGGGCCGTACATCCGGTTCCACTCTAGCAAGTTGTCCAATGGATAGAAAAACGGCTCGTAATGGGTGATTGCCTGCCTGGGCTGCAACTTCTTGAGGTGGTAGTAGGCCAAGTTAAAGGGGCGAAGTGACAGACGATTGACCAGGGAAACGGGGGGGGCGATGGGCATGGTCCGTTTGCGACCTGGGGGCTCCGGGCGTCGTCCGATATCGGCGGGGTTGCCTCGCATGAACAAACCGCGTCCGCCACCGCCCGAGATACAGTCGATCCAGGACACCGTGTGTTCCCACTCTGTCTCGGAATCATCTGCAAGTCGGAAAAACTCGTCCAGATTGGCATAGGGAACGGTCTCGGTATTCAGCCATGGACCGGGGACTCGGCGCAACTGGATCTCGGCTTGGGTGATTACCCCGGTCAGCCCTAACCCGCCGACGGTAGCAGCGAACCAATCGGGCTGCTCATTCGGTCCGCAATGAATGACCCCACCATCAGTTCGAATGAGGGTGAGGTTCTGGATGTGATCGCCAAATGAGCCCAACACATGGTGATTCTTGCCGTGCACGTCATTTGCAATCGCTCCTCCTACTGTAACCAACTGAGTCCCCGGTGTCGCAGGCAGGATCCAGCCATGCGGAATCGCTAATCGCTGAATGTCCCTTAACAGCACCCCTGCTTCACACACCAGGCGGCCCGTGTTTTGATCAAAAGAAATGAAATGGTCTAGCCCCGTCGTCAGCCAGAGGGTGCCTTTCGGATTCAGGCAGACATCACCATAACTGCGCCCCATGCCATGAGCTACGCCCGGATGCGGGCCCTTGTGAACGGCCTCTCCGACTTTGGAAGGATCGTTCAGGCTGATAATGTGATGGGGATCGGCGCTGAGACGCCCCCAAGATGAAACTGGGATCATCCAATCTCCGTGCGGAAGACATAATGCTTGTCGAGGTGGTATTTGGTCAGATAACCGATGGAAAGGCCGATTACGCCGCCCAAGTATCGCATCTCCTTGGTTTCGAAAATGCGATGGAAGCCAAACTCGACACCCCAGAAGATTGCAGTCGTTGCCAGGCCCATGACGGTATAAAGGGCAAAGGTCCGGGTATTATGGGCGACGCTACGAGCGCGAAAGCTGAAAATATAGCGCTTGTCTAAGGCGTACTTGGCGACAAGCCCCACTCCAGTCCCGGCAATAACAGAGATCAAAATGTCGAAGGAGCCACTGTAGGTGCGGATGACAAGATCCTGAGTGCCTATGTTTGCTGCCGTTGCGATTAGTGCGAGAATGCAATAAGTAATCGCCAGTTTGGTAGATGCAAACATTAAATAATGCCACCCAGGTTCGAAAAATGCATGATACAGAAATGTCCCGTTTGCCTCTAGCCACAGCGCTGGGCTTAGTCAGGCTTATGCGCCCCAGGCAGTGGATAAAGAACGTTTTTGTTCTTGCCCCGTTGGTATTTGCCGGAGGCTTCCTGGATGCTGAAGCCGTCAGTCATGCATTGTTCGCAGTGCTGTTGTTCTGCGTGGCCTCGTCGGCAGCTTATATTATTAACGACATACACGACATCGAGCGAGATCGTCGTCATCCGAAGAAATCCAAGTCTCGTCCCCTGGCGGCAGGTATTGTCTCAATCACCGTTGCCAAGATGCTTCTCGCTGTACTGTACTCGGTTCTGGTATGGGGCTGGTTTGTAGCCCCCAATGTGGTGATGGTCATAGCGGCTTATCTGGCGCTCAACTTTGCGTACACATTCGTACTCAAGCATCAGCCTGTGGTGGATATTTTTTCAATCGCTATAGGTTTTGTGCTGCGTGTCTACGCAGGCGCCATGGCGCTAGCCGTGCCAGTCTCATCTTGGATGTTTATCACTACGCTGTGTTTGGCGCTCTACTTGGCGGCGGTTAAGCGACGTCAGGAGTTGAGCCAGAGCGGTACCGAGGGCCGCAAGGTATTGGAGAAATATTCCGTCGCATTGGTGGACCGTTATGCCGAGATGTCGGCAACTGGGGCGCTGCTTTTTTACAGTATGTTTGTGATGTCGGCTAAGCCTGAGTTGGTCATCACGGTTCCATTGGTTCTGTTCGGTTTGTTCCGCTACTGGTTTGTGGTGGAGGTCCTGGACGGCGGGGAATCGCCTACAGATGTCTTGCTGGCTGACTGGCAACTTTTATTCACAGTGGTGTTGTGGATAGCCGCTTGCACTTGGGCGCTGTGGCCGGCAAAGGGGTGATCATGGACTACTCATACGCAGTCACTCCCTTTTTGGCTTGGCTCATAGCTGGCGTTGCAAAGTTCATTACCAACAGCATCAAGGCCAAGCAACTGGCGTTTGGTCTTATTGGATATGGCGGACTGCCAAGTAACCACAGCGCGATTGTCAGCAGTATGGCCGCGCTTGTCGCCTTTAAAGAGGGGATTGAGCACCCCGCCTTTGGCGTCGCCATCACATTGGCATTTATCGTGATGCTCGATGCCGGTGGCCTGCGTCGGCAGGTGGGCAGGCATGCGGTGGCAATCAACAAGTTGTCGGTGCCTGAGCAAGGCCCTCAAATGCTACGGGAACGAGTGGGGCATACTCCGGCTGAAATTTTGGCGGGGGTCGTAGTGGGTATATCGGTTGCAGCTTTGGTGGGCATGTAAGTTAATTAGTCAACAGCGCGCATGGTTTTGCATTCGACACGAGGGCGGCCAGAGAGCAGCTGAAATGTCGTGCCGTAACTAACAATTTGTCAGAGAGCCGCACCACAAGCCATCAATATGGCTGCCAGTATTCTCAATTAATGGTCCGAAAAACTGAAAAGGTCATGATGTTCGCGCTAAGTGAGAGGCAGAAAAATATAGCCGTTCTGTTAACGGCGTTAATAGCAATTTTTCTTCGAGAGCCGCTGTATTTTATCCAACCTAGAATTTGGGCAGAAGAAGGGTCTGTCCATATCCAGGCAGTATTGGATCACGGGTTGATCGGCAGCATATTTTTGCCGCATCTTGGCTACTTCTCGCTAGCAAACAACATCATTGCCAGTGTCGGTTTTAAGTTGTTTGGTTTGGATGGTATAGCTTACTTCACAACATTTTCGTCGCTGATATTAATGCTTCTATGTATTACAGCGCCGCTGTATCTGAAGTCCCAGTTTTGGGATGACGATTTTAAGCGCATTACTTTGGTTCTTTTTGCTTTATTCCTTTCATACCAAGAGATTTGGCTGAACACCGTAAATTTGCAATTCTATTTTTGCCTGTTCGGATGTTTGTTGTTCTTGTCAGATATAGATCAGATTAATGGCGTGAAATTTATTGCAGTAATCGCGCTGCTTTTATTCTGCGCAATGACCGGAGTAACGACTGTTGTATTGGTTCCTTTTTTTATTTACAAGTGCCGGAAGGCCGGATGGAATCGTAAGCACGTTTCTATTTTGTCCGTCTTGCTTGCGGGATTGCTAATTCAACTGCTGTCGCTTGTATATTTGAGCATGGGAGAACAGGTTACCAGGTTCTCATTGGAAAATTTGCCAAGCTTCCCTGGTGGTTTGCTTAGAACTTTTGCCAGCATATTTACTGAGGTTCCTCTTGGGCTGAGATATGTCCTGTTTGGGGGGCTGATTTATATACTTCGGAAAAATTTATTCGTGATGCGAGAGCTGAATTTTCCTTTATTAATGGCAGTATATTTGGTTGTGATTTTCACATTCGTCTCGCTGCATATGAGAGGAGGTGAAAGGTATGGTTACGCGCCCTCTGTATTGATTTTTCTATTTATGCTCAATATTTATAACATCAAGAGGCATGAAAGATCTTTTAGATATATATTTTTGTTAATTTTTTTCGGTGCAATAGTTAAATTCTTCGCGGTAACTGATGATGGCTATAACCATCTTTGGATTCCGTATTCGGCAAATAATGCATTCACTGATAACAATGGCGTTTCCTATATTAGGATATTCCCGCAGGGAGCCAATCGTGATTGGCGAATAGTTCTGAATGGCAGCTCAGGAAATTATTAGTGAGATTGGATTAGCATTAAACAAATCCTATGCTGTCCCTGCAACAAATGTTACGCAACGATAGCGCGGTTTATTTGTGTTGATCCCTCTGCAAGACTTTCAGTATTTCATCGCCCAATAGCAGATAACCTGTCGTTGATACGTGCGTGCCGTTGGCAGGGAACAGGTCGACGGTCTTTGCCTCCAGCGCGCGCTGCATCATGCGCATCAGGTTTGGCGCGCCGTATCGTTGCTCTGCCTCGTTCCAGAATCGTTTGTCGGCATATCTGTAAACCGTGCTTTTGTTCGGTACGAACATCCATACCGGCGTGACGCCTTCCATCCGCGCATTGAGCAGCGCGATGTTGTCCAGCGCGCTATGGCCGATCTCACCCGGCAAGTCATAAGACAAAAACAAGGCATCGTTGCAGCTGGCATGGCTGAAGAGTTGGCAGCCGCCTTCAACCCGGGCCATGGTCACGTCATTGGGCAAGGTCCATGTGCGGAAACCATCCGACCTGCTCCGGCGTTGGTAATCGAAAGTGTGCAACAGGGTGCGGAAACCGGTGGATAATTTGCCGTCATAGTTGCCGCCATGCACATCGAAGGCGGTTGCGGGCGGATGGCGCGGCGCGTCGGTGCGGGCATTCGGGTGATACTGCATCTTTTCGCAAGCCACCGACTTGCTGAGGTCGTTCTCCAGATTGCGCTCGATGGATTCCAGCACGATGAAACGTCCTTGAAACCCCTGGCCGCGCAGCCAGGGCATGAAGTCCGCACATATCCCGCGCATGCTGTTCCACGATTCGGTTCTGACCTTGTAGCCTTGTTGTGTGAGCCTGGTTTGCCAGATACGGCCATCGGAGAAACTGTCGCCGATGACCAGTACGTCCGCCTCCTGCATGGTGGCTTGTTCCATCCATCGCATGTCTATCAATGGTTGCGCTTTGGTCCAGCCGAACAGGGTCTCGGGCAGCAGTGCCATGCGCGTCAGTTCGCCCTGAAAGGTCGCTCTTGGCAGGAAATAGAAACCGACAGCGCCGTAACAGAGCACTGCCAGCATCACCACAACAGAGAATATCCTGGCCTGTTTCATGTCAGAACTGGAAGTAGAGGAACGGACTGTAACTGCCGAACTGGTCGATCGTGACATACAACATGTAAAGCACGATCACGGCTTGTGCAGCCATCAGTATGTTGCTGCCCTTGATGAAGCGCAGGCGTGTCGAGTTCGGCAGCAGCCAGACCCATAGCAGGCCGGGGAGCAACAGGCGCAATAGCTCGCGTCCGGACATGTCGGTGAGCAGTAGCAGGTTTCCATGCAGCACCGCATCGAATGTGATCGACCGCGCGGCGATACCGAACATCGCATTCAGCATGACCATCGCCTGCGCCATGTTGTCGGCGCGGAACACCACCCATGCCGCGACCACGGCGACGAATGTCAAAGTCCCGCCGACCAAAGTGCCCAGCCAGCCGGGTACCTGGCGCAGGTATCGTTCAGAAACAAGCTCGCGCCACAGATGGTTGATCGTAAGGTATATGCCGTGCAGCGCTCCCCAGATCACGAACGTCCAGCCCGCGCCGTGCCACAGCCCGCCCAGCAGCATGGTGGCCAGCAGGTTTCCGTAACGGCGCAGTTTGCCTTTGCGATTGCCGCCCAGCGGGATGTAGAGATAGTCGCGCAGAAAGGTGGAGAGCGTGATGTGCCAGCGCCGCCAGAAGTCGATGATGCTGGTGGATTTGTAGGGCGAGTTGAAGTTGATCGGCAGGCGGATGTTGAACATCAGCGCGATACCCAGCGCCATGTCGGTATAGCCCGAGAAATCGAAATAGATTTGCAGCGTGTAAGCCAGCGCGCCGCACCATGCCTCGTAGATGGTCGGCAATATGCCGGCGGCCATGCCGTGCTGGGCACCGTCAAAGATGGCAGTGGCGTAGGGAGCCAGCGAATCGGCCAGCAATACCTTCTTGCACAGCCCCAGCGTGAACAGCAGCAGACCGGTCGCGACGTTGTCCCAATCGATGCGGTAGGTCGATGCATGCGCGAACTGCGGCATCATGTCTTTGTGGTGCAGCACGGGACCCGCGATCAGATGCGGGAAGTAGGTGACGAACAGCACGTAGTGGATGAAGTTGTATTCCTTTACCTTGCCTTGCCCGGTGTCGACCAGGAAGGCGATCTGGGTGAAGGTGAAGAACGAGATGCCGAGCGGCAGGATGATCTCGCCAAGCGAAAGATTGGACCCCGCGAGGTCGTTCACGCTGGAGAGGAAGAAGTCGGCGTATTTGTAGTAAGCCAGCAGCAGCAGATTGGCGGTGATGGCGAACGCCAGCAGTTGTGTCTTGCGCCGGGTTTGCTGCTTTACGACGGCCTTGGCGATCCACATGCCCAGGGCATAGTTGAAAATGATGGAGCCGAGCAGCAGGCCGACATAGGCCGGGTTCCAGTAGCCGTAGAACACGAGCGAGGCCAGCGCCAGCCACGCCGCTGCATAGGTGTGGTGAATACGCCCAAGCTGGAAAAAGCCAAGGAACACGACGGGCAGATACAGGAAGATGAAGCTGTAGGAATTGAAGAGCATCGTTCAGGCGGCGGTGAGTCGGGGCGCGTGCATAGAGTAGCCGTTATTTTCTGTTACCCTATTTTACAGAGATTCGAGGGAAACACAGATGTCCATCTACGCCATAGGCGACATACAAGGCTGTTACAACGAACTGCAGCGACTGCTGGAGCAGATCGACTTCGACCCGGCACAGGATCAGCTCTGGTTCGTCGGTGATCTGGTCAATCGCGGCCCCGGCTCGTTGGAGGTACTGCGTCTGGTGAGATCGCTGGGTGACAGTGCGATCACGGTGCTGGGCAATCATGACCTGCATCTGTTGGCCGTTGCCGAAGGGGTAGGCAAGCTGCATGGCAGCGATACGCTGGACGGCGTCCTGAAAGCGCCGGACCGCGAGGAACTCCTGCACTGGTTGCGCCAGCAGAGGCTGATACATGAGGAAAACGGTCATGTGCTGGTGCATGCGGGGCTGCTGCCGCAATGGTCGGTGCAGCAGGCACTGGCATTGGCGCACGAAGTCGAGAGCGCTTTGCACAGCGACGACTACGCGGTGTTCCTGGAGAAGATGTACGGCAATGCACCGCACGGCTGGGAAGACGATTTGCAGGGCTACAAGCGCCTGCGTGTCATCGTCAACGCGTTCACGCGTTTACGCATCTGTACAAAGCAGGGTGAGATGGAATTCAAATTCAAGGGTGAGGTGGAGAATATCCCGGCGGGTTATCTGCCGTGGTTCTGGGTGGCGGGGCGCCGCAGCGCCGATGCCGTGGTCATCTTCGGGCACTGGTCCGCGTTGGGATTGAAGGTCGAGCCCAACATCATCGCGCTGGATACCGGCTGTCTGTGGGGCGGGCCGATGACGGCTATCCGGCTGGAAGACCGGCACCTGTTCCAGGTAGGTTGCAACGACCCTGTTGCCAAAAACTGGTGATATAGGGCGAACTCATCATTCCATGGGAAAAGAGATTAGTGGATGTAACTTGATTCAGGAAAGCCCGGCTTTGAACCTTGCAATCAATTACCTGTGGTTCCATAATTGCATGCATGATTAAAAGGCAAATTACCTCGCGTCTATCTGATGCGATTAGAAATTCCCCAGCAGTCGCTTTGCTGGGGCCGAGACAGGTCGGCAAAACGACACTGGCTTTCGAGATGGGCAAAAATTTCCAGGCGCTCTACCTTGATCTTGAGTCCGAGCAAGATCAGGCCAAATTATCGCAGCCCGAACTGTATTTGGCGGACCACATGGATAAGTTGGTCATTCTGGATGAAGTACATCGCGCACCCGGGTTGTTCCCCGTTTTGCGTGGACTGATCGACCGGGGGCGGCGGGCTGGTAGGAAGTCGGGGCAATATTTGTTGCTTGGATCTGCTTCTGTAGAATTGCTCAAACAGTCGGGTGAAACGTTGGTTGGGCGGGTTGTCTATCTGGAGTTATCCCCGTTCAATATTCTGGAAACTGATGCACCGAGAATGGACCTTCTTTGGTTGCGAGGGGGATTTCCCGATAGCCTGCTTGCAGGGGATGCCGCACTTAGCCTGAGATGGAGGCGGGACTTTATCCGCACATATTTGGAGCGGGATATTCCTCAATTTGGGCCGCGCATCGCGACAGAAACGTTGAGAAGATTTTGGGGGATGCTTGCCCACCATCAGGGCGGGATACTTAATGCGGCACAATTTGCCCGCAATCTGGGAGTGGATGCCAAGACAGTAGCCAATTACATGGATTTTCTGGTTGATCTGATGCTGGTGCGGCGACTTCTACCTTGGCATGCGAATCTGGGAAAGCGTCTTATTAGGTCACCAAAGGTATATGTGCGAGACAGTGGTTTGGTGCATGCGTTGCTGGGCATACCGGATAAGGAAACACTGCTGGGCCACCCCGTGGTCGGTGCAAGTTGGGAATGCTTCGTGATCGAGAACTTGCTTGCGTGCGCGTTGAATGGCTTGAAGGGTTATTTTTATCGAACAAGCGGCGGAGCTGAAATCGATTTGTTGCTTTCATGGCCGGACGGGACACTTTGGGCAATCGAGATCAAACGCAGCCTGAACCCGAAGATAGAAAAAGGATTCCATATTGCCTGCGAGGATCTGTCGCCGACGAGGAAGTTCGTAGTGTATCCCGGCAATGAACGCTACAGGATTCATCAAGATGTGGAAGCGATCCCACTGTTGTCGCTGGTTCAGGAGATCGTCGCCTCAGGAGGATAGCGCACGCCCAGGCGAAAAAAAGCCGGTGGTGCGCGAGGCACCACCGGCTTCCTCAGCTTTTACACTGATCAGAACCTGCGCTTCTGCTGCGGCACGAAAGCGCTGCGTCCTTCGATATGGCGGAACGTGATGCGTCCTTTGCTCAGATCGTAGGGCGACATTTCCAGCGACACCTTGTCACCGGCGATGATTCGGATGTGATTCTTCTTCATCTTGCCGGCGCTGTAAGCGATGAGCTGGTGACCGTTCTCCAGTGTGACGCGGTAACGGGAGTCCGGAAGGACCTCGTCCACCACGCCATTCATTTCGAGCAGTTCTTCCTTTGCCATGGATTTAAGCAGCGCGGATGTTGGACGCCTGCTGACCCTTGGGGCCGGCGACGATGTCGAATTCAACAGCCTGACCTTCGGTCAGAGTCTTGAAACCCGAGCTTTGAATTGCGGAAAAGTGTGCGAACAGATCATCGCCGCCGTTGGACGGGGTGATGAAGCCGAAGCCTTTGGAATCGTTGAACCACTTAACTGTACCTGTTGCCATGTTGAATCTCCTGATAAATTTAGGGCATACGCCCTGTTGGGAGCGAACTTCAAGACGGCACACAGATGAAGGGAGAAATACCGCAGGAAAGCGGGTACAGAACCAAACAACAACGACAGACTTGAATCGCGGGGCGCACTATGCACGGTATTGCTGTTGTTGGCAATATAAAAATGCAAGGGGTGAAATTCAGGGTGCCAGCAGCGCGGAAATCATGCGTTCCGCCTGTTCCGCATAGCCGCCGCCGAACAGATTGGCGTGGTTGAGGATGTGATAGAGGTTGTACAGATCGCGTCGCTTTGCATAGCCCGCATCCAGAGGCCAGGCAGCCCGATAGGCCGCGTAGAATTCCGGCGGATAACCGCCAAATAGTTCAGTCATCGCGAGGTCGCATTCGCGGTCGCCGTAGTAGCTTGCCGGGTCGAAGATGACCGGCGTGCCGTCGGCAAGGAAGCCGTGATTGCCGCCCCACAGGTCGCCGTGCAGCAGGGACGGTTGCGGCGTATAGCCGACGAAGAGATCGGGCAGCGCGGCCATCAGTCTTTCCCCCTGCTGTTGCAACTCGCCGCCGTAACCGTTCTGTGCGGCAAGTCGCAGCTGGTGCTCCAGCCGTTGTTCGCGCCAGAATTCCAGCCAGTCATCTTTCCAGGTATTGGGCTGCGGAGAGATGCCGATAAAGTTGTCCTGCGCAAAGCCGAATCGGTCTGAGGTATTGCGATGCAGTGCGGCGAGTTGCGCTCCGAGAAGTCTGGCATTGCCGCGTCCGCTTAGTGGCAGATACTCCAGCACCAGAAAGCAGATTCCCTCGGATGCGCCGTGCGCGATGACTTGCGGCACGCGTAGTGTTTGCGTTGCGGCGATGGCTTGCAGTCCCGCCGCTTCCGCAACGAACCCTGTCCTGAGCCACGTCGAAGGGATCGCATGGTGTCGAGCAGCGTTGAGCTTGAGGAAATATGGCGAACCGTCTGCACCTTCCAGGCGGCAAGCCTGATGGATACCGCCGCCGACCGCTGTGGCGTGCAGCAAATGAAACGGGCGCTGTGTGGCATCGCGTATGGCCGATGCGACAGCGCCCGGGATATTCATGTTTTACAGTTTGATGGTGAAACCGAAGCTCTTCTCGAACAGTTCCATGATCTCGGCGCGCGAGTGCTTGTGGTTCTGTCCGCCGCGGCTGACGATCTTGAGCGAGCCCATCAGCGAGGCCAGACGGCCCGTGGTCTCCCAATCCCAGCCGGACTGGATACCGTACAACAGACCCGCACGGTAGGCATCGCCGCAACCGGTCGGGTCGACGATGGCTTTGGGTTTGGGTGTGGGGATGGCGATCTGTTTGCCGTCGGCATAGATCATGGAGCCGTCACCGCCCAGTGTGACGATGAGTGCCGAGACGCGATGGGCGATATCGGATAGAGATTGGCCGGTCTTATCCTGCAACATCCTGGCTTCGTAGTCGTTCAGCGTGACATAGTTGGAAAGCTCAACCATCTCCAGCAGCTCTTCACCGGAGAACATCGGCATGCCCTGGCCCGGATCGAACACGAAGGGGATGCCCGCTTCATTAAGCTCGCGCGCATGCTGCAGCATGCCGTCGCGACCGTCCGGCGACACGATGGCCAGCGTGGCTTGCTGGGCATCCTTGACGTGGTTCAGGTGCGACATGCTCATCGCGCCGGGGTGGAAGGCGGTGATCTGGTTGTCGTCGAGGTCGGTGGTGATGAATGCCTGGCCGGTGTAGTTGCCCTCGACATGTTTGATATGCGTCTGCGGCAAACCCAGGTTGGCCAGGCGTGTCGCATAGGGGCCGAAGTCGTCGCCGACGGTCGCCATGATCAGCGGGACGCCGCCCAGCATGTGCAGGTTGTAGGCGATGTTGCCGGCGCAACCGCCGTATTCGCGGCGCATCTCGGGCACCAGGAAGGCGACGTTCAGGATGTGGATCTGCTCGGGCAGAATGTGTTTCTTGAAGTGGTCCTTGAACACCATGATGGTGTCGAAAGCCATGGAACCGCAGATCAGAGTCTTCATGTCGTTAAGCTGTGTGTTGAGGATGGCGCGATTATATCAGCGTGCCGAGGCGTCCCCGGTCTGCACTTGGGGGATGGGGGCGGCGGCCAGCATGATGGCCGCTTTGACCGCCTGTTCGATGGCGCGGCGCATCATGCTGGCCGCGCGCAAGCGGGATTCCATCTCTATCACCGGCAGCTCGCCGCGCGCCCCCGCCTCCAGCAAATGCGATTTGAGCGACTGGTAATGCGCTTCCAGTGCGTCGAGTGCCTGATTGACGGTGGGTTGATCCGGCATCGTGCTTGCCGGGTCGACCTGGTCCAGCAATGCCTCGGCCTGTGCGTTGAATTTGCCCGCTTCGACAGGGGCCGGTGTGGCGTTCTCGCGCAGCGTCGTCGCCAGTTCTACTGCCAGTTCGGCAAGCGTCTCGTAATAGCGCGCGATACGCAGGATGGCCGGCAAGCGTTGCGCGCTCTCGGCCGACATCTCGGTGCGGCTCAGGCGCATGACGAAATCCGCGATGGCGTGGTTCAGGCCGACCACGGACCGCTGTTCGCGCGCCAGCTTGTCCCGGGATTCTCCGCCGGTCGCATCGCGCAGCATGCGTATGGCAAAAGCACCCATGCGCCGCACTTCCTGATGCAGGGCATCCAACGCCAGCGTGGGCACACCCAGCACGTTGGCATCCAGATGCTGCGGTCTGGCTTCGTCCTCTTCGGCTGTGCGGAAGCGGCGTTCCAGAAAATGCGTCAAGCGGGTCACCAGCGGCCACATCAAGGCTACGCCCAGCATGTTGAACACGCTGTGGAACAAAGCCAGGAAAGCGGCGGGAGCGGTATCCAGTTGCAGCAGATCGCGCAGCTCGGCGATCAGTGCGATCAGCAGCGGCAGCATCAGCAGGGCGACGATGCCGGTCAGCACGTTGAACAGCACATGCGCGCTAGCCGCGCGTTTGGCGTTGGGCGTGGCACCGATGGCCGCGATCAGCGCGGTGACGGTGGTGCCGATGTTGGCGCCAATCACCGCCGCCGCCGCGCTTTCGATGCCGATCAGGCCGCCCTGCGCGGCGGTCAGCACGATGGTCAGCGACGCGCTGGAGGATTGCATTAACACCGTCATCAGCAGGCCGGTCAGCACCATCAGCAACAGGCCGGTCACACCGTCGAATTCCCGCAAAGAAAAATCGGTGGTGAAGCCCGAGAACGACACCTGCAGCATATCGATGCCGAGGAACAGCACGCCGAAACCGGCCAGCGCCAGGCCCGCCGCGCCGCGCCGGCTGTGCTCGCCGGAAAGGCGCAGCGCCATACCGATGCCGATCAGCGGCAGCGCGAGCAGATCGATCTTGAACTTGAGCCCGACCAGCGCCACCAGCCAGCCGGTCATGGTGGTGCCGACGTTGGCCCCGAACAGCACCCACAGCGATTGTCCCAGCGTCAGCAGGCCGGCATTGACGAAGCCGATGGCCGCCACGGTGACCGCGCTGGAGGATTGCACCAGCGCCGTCAGCAGCGCGCCCGATGCCAGACCGCGCATCCGTGTTTTGGTGGAATTGGTGAGGATGCGTCCAAGTGCCGGGCCTGCCGCGAGCTTGAGTCCGTCCGTCATCAGGCTCATGCCCAGCAGGAACAGGCCGATGCCGCCCGGCAGACCGCCTATAGCAGACCAGTCGTTCATGGAATAATTTCGCTAGCCATGTTTGCTGTAGAACCACTTGAGCAGGAACGGCGGGGACATCGTGGTCAATGCGATCACGATCAGCAGCGCCGCATACAACTCGCCGGTGAGTGTTCCCTGGCTGAAACCGAGTTGGGCGAAGATCAGCCCCACTTCGCCGCGCGGCACCATGGACAGGCCGATGGCCATCTTGTTGTGCGCGCTTTCGCGGATGGCATAGCCGGCCACGAATTTGCCGAGGAAGGCGACCAGCAACAGCAGCGTCGCCAATTGCCAGATGAAACCGGAGCTCCAGTCGACGGCTTTCAGATTGAGCGACACGCCCACCATCACGAAGAACAGCGGCGAGAAGGTGTGGATCAGCGGCCGCATCTGTTCTTCCAGGCGGTGTGCCAGCTTGGGGCTGGGCTTGAATTCGATCAACTGCCGCTTGCCCATCCACAAGCGGAAGCCGAAATGCTGGCTGAACGCCAGACCGGCGGCGAATCCGCCCATGATCTCCGGGGCACCGACCGCGTGCGCCAGCCAGGAGAACAGCAGGATCAAAGACAGTGCCATGGTGAGCAGCAGGCCCGGGGTGGCGGCGCGTTCCTCGAAGTGTTCGATGACGATAGAGGCCAGCTTCGCCACCAGCGGAGCCAGCAGCATGAACAGCAGGATATACAGGCTCACTTCGCCCACCGCCCGGAACGAGACATCCTGTTCCACCGCGAACTGATACAGCAGCGCCAGCGCCAGCACGCCGAGGATGTCGTCCAGCACTGCCGCGCCGATCACGATCTGCGCTTCGTCAGTTTGCCGCTTGCCCAGGTCGTCCAATACGCGCACGGTGATGCCGATGCTGGTGGCGGTGAGCGTGCCGCCGATGAACAGCGCGGTCAGATTGGACAGATCGAACAGCCAGGCACTGACACCGTAGCCCAGCACAAAGGGCAGGAAGAAGCCGACCAGCGCCACCACCACCGGCTTGCTGCCGGAACGCGCCAATCTCGACAGATCGGTATCCATGCCCACCTCGAACAGCAACAGGATGATGCCGATCTCGGCCAGCAGCTTCATGGTGGTGTCGGGTGATACCCAGCCCAGCAGCGAGGGGCCGATGAGCAGGCCGGCGATCAGTTCGCCGATCACGGAAGGCACGCCGAAGCGCGCGACCGTCTCGGACAGCAGGCGTGCCGCGATCAGGATGATGGCGAGGAACAGGAAGAACTGGTGCAACTCCATGGCATTTCTCCTGAAAGAAGCAGGTTTAACCCGAGCGGTGGTCTGCCGGATGATACAACGTGCCATCCGGCACGTTGCACCGGATCAAATGTTTTGCTTTTGACGATGACGCTTCACGCCGTATCGTCCGTTTCGGATCAATAACTGCGCGCGTAACCGAAACCGATAAAGTTGGCCGCATTGCCGTTCACGTCCAGGCCCAGATGCAGGTCGAGCTGGGTGCGTTCGTCAAGCAGGTATGCGTAGCCGCCATCCAGCATGACGCTGTCGTTGCCCGCGTGGTTCAGCGGATGGTCGGCAAACAGTTCCAGATAGCTGCCCAGCTGCGCCGTGTGCGAGAACGATGCGCCAATTGCAGTCTGCAAGCTGGTCTGCAGCGCGAGCTGGTTGCTGCTGGCGATCTGGAACATGCCGAACAAGCCGCTCGGCGCATGGTTCCAGAGCAGCGCGGCCAGCGGTGCGGCACGGCTGTCGGCGGGATGGCCGTTGCCGCTGGGGAGGGTGAGCGATCCCAGCAGGGAGAGTTTCAGCGCTTTGCTGTCCAGCAGGCGATATTTCCCGCCCAGGGTAAGGTCGCCCACGGTGGTCGTGCCATCGGTCGCTTGCCAGCCGCCCCACTGCACAGCCAGTTCGGTGACGGGTGTGATACCGAAGCGCACATTGCTGAGCGGGACGGTGCGACTGCCCGATGCCCCCTGGAATCCCAACTCGATGTTGAAGTGGCCGGGCGTGACGGTGTAGGTGCCGGTGCTAAATCCGGGGCGATCAGCAACGATGGGTTCGGCGTGCAGGGCAGATGCCGCGCACAGGGAAAGGGGCAGCAAAAGCGGGAAACGAATCTTCATGGCGATGGTGTCGGTTGTGTGTGCGGAAAGTCGGGACGATCCGCCAGAATGGGAGAAGTATGCGCAAGACCGGAAAGATAACGGCAGGCTCAACCCAAACGGTCGTCGGCAGGATGATACGACGGGTCCTCCAGCACGTTCACCTCGATCATGCCCTTGGCCTTGTCCAGCAGTTCCAGACAATCCGGACTCAGGTGGCGCAGGTGCAGTGTCTTGCCGAGCTGGGTGTAGCGTTCCGCCAGTTGGTCGATGGCCTCCAGTCCGGAATGGTCCTTGACGCGCGCATGCTTGAAGTCGATCACCACTTCCTCCGGGTCGTCCTTGGGCGTGAACAGGTTGAGGAAGCTCTGCGCCGAGGCGAAGAACAGCGAGCCGTGCAGGTCGTACACTTTCCAGCCGTGTTCCTCGGTGGTGACGCGGACCTCCATGCTCTTGGCGTGTTCCCAGGCGAAGGCCAGCGCCGAGATGATGATGCCGACGATCACCGCGATGGCGAGGTCGGTCAGCACGGTGATCACGGCGACGGTGATGCCGACCACGATGTCGGTGCGCGGCACCTTGCCGAACAGGTTGAAGCTGCCCCACTCGAAGGTCTTTTCCGACACCACGAACATCAGGCCGATCAGTGCGGCGAGCGGGATCATTTCGATCCATTCCGATGCGAACAAAATGAAGCTCAGCAGGAACAGCGCGGCGGCGATGCCGGACAGGTTCTTCACCGCGCCGTTGGTGACGTTGATCATGCTCTGGCCGATCATCGCGCAGCCGCCCATGCCGCCGAAGAAACCGGTGACCACATTGGCCACCCCCTGGCCGATGCTGGCGCGGTTGGGTTTGCCGCGCGTGTCGGTCATGGTGTCGATCAGGTTCAGCGTCAGCAGCGATTCGATCAGGCCGATGGCGGCGAGAATCGCGCTGTAGGGCAGGATGATCTGCAGCGTCTCCCAGTTCAGCGGCACCTCGGGCAGGTGGAAGCTCGGCAGGCCTCCCGCGATGGAGGCCATGTCGCCCACGGTCTTGGTGTCGATGTCGGCGAAGATCACCAGTGCGGAGGTGGCGACAATGGCGGCCAGCGTGGACGGCACGACCTTGGTGAAGCGCGGCAGGAGGTAGATGATCGCCATGGTCAGCGAGATCAGGCCCAGCATGGTGTAGAGCGGTGCGCCTTGCATCCATTCGCCGTCGGGCATCTTGAAGTGGCCCATCTGCGCGAGGAAGATCACGATGGCCAGCCCGTTGACGAAGCCCAGCATCACCGGATGCGGCACCATGCGGATGAACTTGCCGAGCTTGAACAGCCCGAAAGCGATCTGCAGCACGCCCATCAGCACCACCGTGGCGAACAGGTATTCCACGCCGTGCGTCACCACCAGCGCCACCATTACCACCGCCAGCGCCCCGGTCGCGCCGGAGATCATGCCGGGGCGGCCGCCGATCAGCGAAGTGATCAGGCTCACCATGAAGGCGGCGTACAGGCCGACCAGCGGATGCACCTGCGCCACGAGGGCGAAGGCGATGGCTTCGGGCACGAGGGCGAGTGCGACGGTGAGGCCGCTCAGGACGTTGGTTTTGGCTTCGTTGATATTTTCGATCTTCATGTGCAGTTCCAGAATGCAGGCCGCCATCCGCCTGCGGAACGGCAACGGTAAAACGTCTCGGTAAATGGTGGCGGCGCGGCGCGGTGACAGGAGGCCACAAGCTAACGAGCAGCGGTTCTGAACCGGCAGGGGCGCGATTATACACAAGGCCGCCGGAGGCCCGCCGCCGGGCACAGGTGACGCAGCAGACTTTATCTTTCTTCCGGCTTGGTTTCCTTGGCGGCGGGCGACGGAATGAAATTCCCGCCCAGGGTGTGGAACAAGGGCGTGGGGCAGATCGCCTGGGAGCAGAGCTTGGCAATGAATGCGGCGGCCATCAGCGGGAGGATCATTTCGTGGTTGGCGGTCATCTCCATTACGATCACGAAAGCGGTGATGGGTGCCTGGGTCACGCCGGCAAAATAGGAAACCATGCCGAGGATGATGGCCGCGCCCATGGGCACGGAAGAGAATATGTGTGCGATGTTGTAGCCCAGTCCGGCGCCGGCGGAAAGCGTCGGTGCCATGATCCCGCCGGGGATGCCGCTGACGTAGGAGATCAATGTGGCGGCCACTTTCAGCAAGCCGAAGTTCTCCGGCAGGGACGGGTCGCCATCGATCATGGCTTTGGCCTCGTTGTATCCGCTGCCGTAGGTGTTGCCCTGCGAGGCCAGTCCGATCAGGGCCAGCAGCAAGCCGCAGGCGGCCGCGAAGCGGATCGGATGGGCGCGCATCCAGTCGCCCAGCCGTCCCGCCAGGCCCTTGTTGACTTCGATCAGCAATCTGCTGAAGGCCCCGCCCATCACGCCGCCGATGACGCCGCACAGGATGACCACGTTCCAGTCGCGGCCGAAGGCCAGCGTCTCGGAGGTGCGGCCGAAATACGCGTAGTTGCCAAGCAGGGCGAGCGAGGTGATACCGGCGATGATCACCGTCATCAGGATGGTGGAGCTGTTGTGTTCTTCGAAGGAACGGCTCATCTCCTCGATGGCGAACACGATACCGGCCAGGGGGGTGTTGAAAGCGGCCGCAACACCGGCGGCGGCACCGGCCAGGATCAAACCTTTGTCCATGTCGTAACGCGGGAAGCGCGCCAGCTTGCCGATGCCGTGCATGATCGAGGCGCCGATCTGCACCGTGGGACCTTCGCGTCCGACCGATGCGCCGAACAAAAAGCCCATCACAGTGAGCGCGATCTTGCCCAGCGTGACGCGCATCGACAGCAGCTTATCTCGCACCGAGGAATGCTCGTCCAGCGATGCGATGACCTGCGGGATGCCGCTTCCCTGCGATCCGGTAAAGAAATTGCGTGTCAGGTAGACGATCAGCGCAAAACCGAGCGGTGTCACCAGCAGCGGCAGCCGGGGAGAAATGGCCAGCAATTTATGGAACATCGTATTGGCCCATTCGCAGATCACCGCGAACAGAATGGCGATTAAACCCACGCTGATAGCGCCACCCAAAAATACGACGCGGCGTTTCCACCTGACAATCAAGATGCCCTCCTGTAAATAGATCGTATCGACTGTGTGACAGTGTACGTCATTGGCTGCTGCTGTCGAAGGCGCTGCTCGCTTGTTGTTCGCCCGGCCGCGCGATCATTCCCGCGCGCTGTGCGATTCAGACATGCGATTCCGCTTCGGCATTCTTTTCCGCACGGAAGACCTCCTTGTTGCTGCCGATGATGAAGATCAGCGCGCCGGAGTAAAGGAATGTGGACAGCATGATGACGCCGATCACCACCGCCCTGAACATCTCAAGGTGCGGGAAGTCGGCGGGGATCATGGTGATCATCACGATGGACAGGCCGCCCTTGATGCCCGCGAAAGTGAGCACGCTCCACCAGCGCAAATTGATGTCGACCATTTTCTCGGTGCGGTTGGCGATGGCGGCGAACAGGCCCATCATCGCGCCGCGTATCACCGTGGTGGCAAGGAACATCACCAGGATCTCGGCCCTGTATTGCCACAATAGTTTCAGGTCGATCATCTCCGCCATGGCGATGAACAGGATGGTGTTGGCGACCAGCGCCAGCAACTGGATATCTTCCTTGGTGCGCAGATGGCGGTCGCGCTCGGCGAGGGTGGCGCGCAGGCGGCCCAGCGTGTTGCCGATCAGGCCGGCGGAAGCGTTGCGGCTCATGGCTTCACGCTGCAAGGCGGCCTCGTCATGCTCGATGCTGCGTGCTTCCTCGTCGACCGCCTGCATCATCACGTGGTTGACCGTGATCACGGCGAAGATCACGGCGAGGATGCCGGACAGATGCAGGTGCGAATGGCCGCCCAGCAGGTTGAGGAATACATAGAAATGCTCGGCGATCTCGAAAGCGCCGTAACCGGCGAGGATCAGCACCATCATCTCGGCGAAGCGGTTATGCGTGGATTTCATCAGCATCAGGCCGAGGAAACCGACCATCATGCCGACCGCCACCGAGCCCAGGATCACTTCCGCGCTGATGCCCAGCACATAACCGGCCGTGATCTCGTTGCCGCCCAGCGCATACAGGCCGACGAACACAAAGGCGATCAGCGCCGTGGCATCGTTCAGCAGGCTCTCGCCTTCGGCCAGTATCTTCAGGCGGTGCGGCAGCTCGAATTTGGAGAAGATGCTCACCACCGACACCGGATCGGTCGCCAGCACCATGGCGAACAGCACGATCACGGCGGCGGTAGACAGTTGGTATTCGCCGAATAGCCAGTCCGAGATGGCCAGCGCGGTAAGTACCGACAGGATGATGGAGACCACCGCCAAGTGCAGCAGGCTCCAGGCATGCTCTTTCAGGTCGGCCACCTTGAGTTCCAGCGAATCGGAGATCAGCAACACCGGCAGCAGGAAGATGACCAGCAGGGCGAAGTGTTCGGTGTCGCCGGTCAGCACCGGCACCTGGCTAAACGCATAGTGGGCGATGAAGGAAAGCAGGATCAATCCCAGCGGCGACGGCACGCGCAGTTTTTCTTCCAGTTGCAGGGCAAGGAACAGGATGGCGGTTATCGTCAGGAGTGTAATGATCATGCGTGCTTTCCAAAAAATAAGTACATGGCAGCGCCGTGCGGCGCATGCCGGTCTGTGGCTATACCTGCTCAGGCTTCGGGCGGCGGGACGAAGGCCGGGACTTTCATGGTGTCGCCCGGCGCTTTGCCCAGCAGGCGCGAATAGAGGCTGCGCACGGCGGGTGCGGGGTAGGCCATCACCAGCACCGCCGTGAGCGAGATGCTGAACAGCACCACCATGTAGGTGGTGTCGCGGATCACTTCACCGCCCGCGATGCCGTATTGCAAGGGCAGTGCGGCCAGTACCGCTGCCGCCAGTCCTTTGGGTGCCATCATGGAAGTGACGGCGGTGTCGCGCAGGGTATAGGACGGGTCGCGGAACACCACGCGTGTGAGCAGCAGGCGCAACACATAGACCAGCAGCACCATCACGACCGCGACCGTGGCGGGCAGGATGGCACCGAAGTGGATGGAGATGCCCAGATACACGAAGAAGTAGGTCTTCAGCAGGAACACCGCCTCGCGATAGAAGATCAGGTCGACCTCGTTCAGCGGCTCGATGTTCTTGTCCAGATTGGGGATACGGTGCAGGCCGAACTTCTGGAAGTTGGTCAGTGTGATGCCCAGCGCCAGTGCGGCGATGGCGCCGGAGAAGCCCAGTGCCTCGGTGGCACCGTACACGATGAATACATAGGCCAGCGTGGACGAGATGGTGTTGGGGAAATCGCGCACCTTGCCCAGCACCAGCAGCCAGCCGATGCCGCCCACCACACCGAACACGGCGGCGAACACCAGCGCCGCCATCACGCCGCCCACCACCTTGCCGGCCGCCACATCGCCCTGCGTCATGATCTGCAGCATGGCGAACACGCCCACGATACACAGCACGTCGGTCAGCGCGGATTCCAGCACCAGCACGGTGGCCGGTTTCTCGGACAGCTTCAGCGCGCTCACCATGGGGATCACCACGGCGGAGGAGGTGCCGCCCAGGGTGAGGCCCAGCAACAGCGCGGGCATGCCATCCAGGCCGAGCATGGACATGCCGACTACCGAGACCACCGCCGTGGTCAGCACGAAGCAGGCGACGGACAGCAAGCCGGTGGTGCCGATGGACTGTCCCAGCACGTCGAGGTTGAGCGAAGTGCCGCTCTCGAACAGGATCACCACCAGCGCGATGGTGGCCAGCAGGGAACCGACCTTGCCGAAGTCGTCGGGCGACACAACCCCCAGTACAGGGCCCAGCAATATGCCGATCAGCATCAGCACCAGCACGTCGGGAATGTTGGTGCGGGAAAATTGCAGCGACAAAAAGTGCGCAAAGAACACCATCAGGCCGATGACGAGTACGGTGGTGGACATGAATGCTCCTGCAATGAACGGGGGGGCGATTATACCCGAGCCATCATGACAGCCGTGCGTGCGCCATGCGTTAGAATCAACCGCCCATAGAGAGACGGAGGACGGCATGGAAAGCGCATCGCTCATCGACACCCTGCATATCCCCAAAGACATCCTGCGGGTGTTGCTTATTCTGGTCGCCGCCTGGTTGCTGCTCGTGTTGAGCCGCAAGCTGATCCGCATGTTCCGCAGCTATATGCTTACCCGCATTGTCTCGGCCGAGGACGGGCGCAGGTTCGAGACGCTGGCGCGCGTGTTCCGCTATATCTCCACCGTGCTCGTCTGGCTGCTGGCCGGTATGCTGGCCCTGAGCGAACTGGGCGTCTCCATCGCCCCCATTCTCGGCGCGGCCGGCGTGGTCGGTATCGCGGTCGGTTTCGGCGCGCAGAGCCTGATCAAGGATTACTTCAACGGCTTCTTCATGTTGCTGGAGAACCAGATCCGCCAGGGCGATGCGGTCGAGATCTCCGGCAAGACCGGCATCGTGGAAGACATCACCCTGCGCCATGTCGCGCTGCGCGACATCGAGGGCAATGTGCACTACATCCCCAACGGCGAGATCAGCATCGTCACCAACAAGTCGCGCGGCTATGCCTATGCGCTGATCGAATTCGGCGTCGCCTATCGCGAGGATCTGGACGAGGTTTACGACGTCACGCGCAAGGCCGCCGCCGCGCTGCGCAAAGATGCGGAGATCGGTCCTAAGATCATGGAAGATCTCGAGATACAGGGCGTGCAGGACTGGGCCGATTCCGCGGTGATGATCCGCTGCCGCTTCAAGACGGTCGCCATGGAGCAATGGGCGGTGCGGCGCAATTTTCTCAGCGTGCTGAAAAAAACCTTCGACGCGCACGGCATCGAGATACCTTACCCGCACCTGACGATCTACGCCGGACAGGACAAGCAGGGCAAGGCGCCCGCGCTGCGCATCCTGCAGCAGCCGCACGAATAAGGAGGGCACACGCTATGCGCAGCCTATTCATCATGCTTGGTTTGTTGCTGGTCGGCACTGCGCAGGCGCAAACGGACCGTTGCAGATTCCTTGAGCAGATCGTGCTGATGGAGCATGGATTGGCGCAAGGCCAGGCCTGCCATGCACTCTACAAAGCCTGTCTGGCGCGTCCTTTCACCCAAGACGACCCGATACCGAAGACGCGCTGCATCGAAACGACCCGATGCGGCGCACGCTTCTGGGTGCCCACTCCGAGTGGGGTTTCGAATGTCTCCAATCTGGAGATGTTCAAGCAGGCGTGCGAGCCGGAATAAGCTGCGGCGGGGCCGGGCCGTTACTCGAAATCGTCCGCCGTGCTGGCGTCGTTGCGCTCGTGGAACAGCTGTTCCAGTTCCTCTTCGAAGAAGAACTTCTGCTCGCCGAAAGCCGGCTTGAGTTCGTCGATCCAGGTCGCGGTCTCGTTGTATTCCGCGAAGAAGGGGCGCTGTACCCAGTCCGGGTCGCGGCCCTGCAGGAAGCGCATCACCATCACCTTTTGTCCGACCGCCTCGGCCACGCCCAGCATCTGCACCTTGCCCGGATTGGCCGACATGCTGGGGCCGCGCACGGTGCGTGCCAGTCCCGACACCTGCTGATAAGCCTCGCGGAAGATTTGCCAGGCGCGCACCAGCGGCACCGAGAAGTAATGCTGCGCGCCGGTGTCGCGCGCGAGGAACATGTAATACGGCACACAACCCTGTTTGACCTGCTCTTCCCACATGCGCGCCCACAGCGCCGGGTCGTCGTTGATGTGGCGCATCACCGGCGACTGGGTGCGGATCATCACGTTGGCCTCGCGCAGGTTGCGGATGGCATGGCGTACGGTGTCGTTCTCCAGTTCGCGCGGGTGGTTGAAATGCGCCATCAGCGCCAGCTGTTTGCCGGAATCCGTCACCTTGCGGAACAGCGCCAGCATCTCCGGCGTGTCCTCGTCGTCCACGAATTTGTGCGGCCAGTAGGCCAGCACCTTGGTGCCGATACGGATATTGACCAGGTTGGGCAGGCCGGCTGACAGTAGTGGTTCGATGTAGGCGGCGAGGTTCTTCGCGCTCATGATCATTGGGTCGCCGCCGGTGAACAGGATGTCGGTGATCTGCGGGTTGCGCTTTACATATTCCACCAGCTTCTCCACCTCGCGGCTGGCGAACTTGATGTCGGTCATGCCGACGAATTGCGGCCAGCGGAAGCAGAAGGTGCAATAAGCGTGGCAGGTCTGCCCTTGGCTGGGGAAGAACAATATTGTCTGCCGGTATTTGTGCTGCATGCCGTGCAGGCGCTCGCCGTCCATCTCGGGCACGTTGTGGTCGGCCTGTCCGGCGGGGTGCGGGTTGAGCTGCATGCGGATGCGGTTGGCGACTTCCTTGATCTCCGCCTTGTCCGCGCCGCGCGCGAGTAGCGCGGCCATTTCGTCGTAGTGCGCCGCGCTCAGCATATCGCGCTGCGGGAAGGTCAGCGCGAAGATCGGATCGTTGGGCACTTTGTCCCAGGCGATCAACCGGTCGACCACGTAGTTGTTCACCTTGAACGGCAGCACATTGCCGACGATCTCGATATCCAGTTGCTGCTGTTCGGTCAGCCTGGCGATCTGCGGGATGTCGCGGAAGTTGTTCAGGTTGTAAGAACGGAACTGCGGCTTGTCGGTCGAGTAGATGGGAATAAGGGTCTGTCGTGTGTCGGTCACGGTGGCTGCTCCTGTGCGATTGGATGGAAGCATCGATGCGCGCGGCATCGTGTTTCTCGAATTGGGGCGGGGCTGCGTTTATATCACAGAGCGGGTGCCGCCTCCAAACCTTGGCATGATGACGACAGATACAGGGGATTGACGCAGCGATTCGCAGAATAGGCGGCAATTGCTGCATCGCATGCGCAAGCTTCGGTATAATGCGCACATCACTCACCAATTCGTTCGTCGCGGAACCAATGTGGCGGCATGTACCAACAAGGCCGATGAAAGAAACAGCAGACCAGACACGAACAATTCCCGATCCCCCCCTATCTTCTCGGCGCAGTGGAGCTACCGTCGCGCTGTTCGGCGAGGTCCTCGCCGATGTCTTTCCGGACCGCAGCGTCCTCGGTGGCGCGCCGTTCAATGTCGCCAGGCACCTCAAAGCTTTCGGTCTCAATCCCGTCCTGATCACCCGCACCGGCAACGACGCGTTGCGCGACGAATTGCTGCAGACCATGGCAACCAGCGGCATGGAGACGGTAGGGGTGCAATGCGACCAGAACTATCCGACCGGGCAAGTGAAAGTCCATTTCGAAGCGGGTACGCATCGTTTCGAGATCCTGCCGGAGCAAGCCTACGACCACATCCACGCCACGGTGGCGCGCATGGTCGCCTTGTCCATCCATCCCCAGTTGGTTTATTTCGGCACGCTGGCCCAGCGTCATCCTGTATCCAGAAGTGCGCTGAGGATGATGTTGAACAGCAGCAGCGTGCCGACCTTCTTCGATGTGAACCTGCGCGCGCCCTGGTACGATTCGCAGATATTGCGCCGCTCCTTGCGCCAGGCGGATACGGTCAAGCTGAACAACGAAGAGATGGCGATACTGGCCGAGCTGTTCGCCTTGCCGGGCGACACGCTGGCCGGGCATGCCCGTGCCTTCATGCAGATGTTCGATATCGGGCAGGTGCTGGTCACCTGCGGTGTCGAAGGGGCCTGGCTGGTGCGGCGTGACGGAGAAGAGGTGAGCATGCAGCCGCACGGTGCACCGATCACCGTAGTCGATACGGTCGGTGCCGGGGACGGTTTTTCCGCTGTGTTCATACTGGGCAAATTACAGGGCTGGCCTGCGCAACAGACACTGGCGCGCGCGCATGAATTCGCGGCGGCGATCTGCACCCTGCGTGGGGCGGCACCGGAGCATGCGGATTTCTACCAGCCCTTCCTGAGCGCGTGGCGATCATGAAAAAGCCGCCGCTGTTCATCGTGCTGGTCAGCGTGCACGGATTGATCCGCGGCCACGATCTGGAGCTGGGGCGCGACGCCGACACCGGTGGCCAGACCAAATATGTGGTCGAACTGGCGCGCGCGCTGGGCGAAAGCAAGGAGGTGGAGCGCGTCATCCTGCTGACCCGCCGCGTGCCGGACGAAAACGTCAGCGCAAATTATGCGGAGCCGCTTGAGGCGCTTTCGGACAAGGCCCGGATCGTGCGCATCGATTGCGGCGAGCCGGTGTATCTGCGCAAAGAGATGCTGTGGGACTGCTTGGAGTGTTTTTCCGACAACGCCCTGGCGTACCTCAAAGCGCAGCACCGCTTGCCGGATGTGATCCACGGCCACTATGCGGACGCGGGCTATGTGGGATCGCGCCTGGCGCACCAGCTCGGCATCCCGCTGGTGTTCACCGGCCATTCGCTGGGGCGCAGCAAGCGCAAGCAACTGCTGGCCGGCGGCGTGCCGCGCGGCGAGATCGAGAGCACCTATCACATCAGCCGCCGTATCGAGGCCGAGGAAGACACGCTGGGCGTGGCCGAGCGCGTGATCACCAGCACCCGCCAGGAAGTCGAGCAGCAATACGGCTTGTATGACTTTTACCAGCCGGCGCGCATGCGCGTGGTGCCGCCCGGCACCGATCTGAAACAGTTCTATCCGCCGCAGGGAGACGAGAAGCGGAGCGCCATCGCGCAGCAACTCAAACGTTTTCTGAGCGAGCCGAACAAGCCCATCATCCTGGCGCTGTCGCGGCCCGACCCGCGCAAGAATATCGTGGCGCTGATCGAAGCCTACGGCCAGTTCCCCGTTTTGCAGGCCATCGCCAATCTGGTGATCGTGGCCGGCAACCGCGACGACATCCGCGAGATGGAAGACACCTCGGCGGGGGTGCTCAACAGCATCCTGCTCGCCATCGACAAATACGATCTGTACGGCAAGGTGGCCTACCCCAAGCATCACGCGCAGGAAGAAGTGGCTGTGCTGTACCGCTTGGCGGCGAGCCTGCACGGTGTGTTCGTCAATCCCGCGCTGACCGAGCCGTTCGGTCTGACGCTGATCGAAGCCGCCGCCTGCGGCCTGCCCATCGTGGCGACCGAGGACGGCGGCCCGATCGACATCATCGGCAACTGCGGCAACGGCCATCTGATCAATCCGCTGGACAGGACCGCGATGGCACAGACGCTGCTTGAAACCTTGAGCGACCGGCGCGCCTGGCACCGTCTGGCGAAGAACGGCATCGAAGGCGTGACGCGCCATTATTCCTGGCAGGCGCATGTGGAGAAATACCTGCAGGTGATCCGCCCGCTGGTGGAGAAGTCCGAGCCGGTGGCACCGATCACCGGCATCCGCCGTGCGGGCGTGTTCCGCAATCGCGCCATCTTTACCAGTATCGACCTGAATCTGATCGGCGACGACGAGGCGCTGCGCGAATTCCTGCAGCTCATGCAGGCACATCGCAAGACCACCATCTTCGGCATCGCCACCGGCCGCCGCCTGGATGACGCATTGGCCAGACTGCGCGAATACAACATCCCCAAGCCGGACGTGCTGATCACCGGACAGGGCACGGAGATCCACTATGCGCCGGCTTTGACGCGTTCCGAGAGCTGGGTGCGCCACATCAACCACCGCTGGAACCCGCAGGAGATACGCGACGTGCTGGCCGAAGTGCCGGGCCTGACCCTGCAACCGAAGATGCACCAGAACCCGTTCAAGATCAGCTACTACGTGGACCATGCGCTGGCGAACGTGCACGAAGTGCGCCAGAC
This sequence comes from Sideroxydans sp., assembly GCA_011620315.1. GTDB lineage: Bacteria > Pseudomonadota > Gammaproteobacteria > Burkholderiales > Gallionellaceae > Sideroxyarcus. The sequence goes on from WOZO01000106.1 coordinate 31,725, forward strand.
CCTGCTGCGCAACGAGCAGGCCGTGAATGCGGTGTTCTCTTTCGGCCAGTTCCTGGATGTGGTGCCGGTGCGCGCCTCCAAAGGCTTGGCCATGCGCTGGTGCGCGGAGCAGCTCGGTTTCGCGCTGGAGAACACGCTGGTGTGCGGCGCGACTGCGGCGGATACCGACATGCTGATGGGCAACACGCTGGGCGCGGTGGTGAGCAACCGCCATCTGGACGAACTGGCCGATGTCGCCGCCATCGACAGCATCTTCCAGACACGGCAGCAGCATGCGGCCGGCGTGCTGGAGGCTATCGCGCACTATGACTTCTTTGCCAATGGCAGGAGCGGTGCATGAGCCGTCTTCTGTTATGCACCGACCTCGACCGGACGCTGATCCCCAACGGCGCCCAGCCCGAATCGCCGGGGGCGCGCGAGACATTTCAGCGTCTGGTGCAACGCGACGATGTGCAGTTGGCCTATGTGAGCGGGCGGCATCGCGAACTGATCGAACAAGCCATCGCGGACTACGATCTGCCGGAGCCGGATTTCGTCATCGCCGATGTGGGCTCGACGCTGTATCAGGTCGAAGCGGGTGGCTGGCGTCGGCGGGATGAATGGGATGAGCGGATCGCACCCGACTGGGGCGAACTGTCGCGCGAAGGATTGGCGCAGTTGCTGCAGGTGTTCGGCGATCTGCGTTTGCAGGAAGACAGCAAGCAGAACCTGCACAAGTTGAGTTTCTATGTCGATCTGACTGCGGACACTTCCGCATTGCAAGCGCAGATGCAACGCCTGCTGGCCGAGCACGGCGTCAAAGCCAATCTGATCTGGAGTGTCGACGAGGCCGCGCATATCGGCTTGCTCGATGTGTTGCCCGCCTCCGCCAACAAATTGCACGCCATCGAATTCCTTATGCAACAGCAGGGGTACGGCAGGCTGGATACCGTGTTCGCGGGCGACAGTGGCAACGATCTTGATGTTTTGAAGAGCGATGTGCCGGCGGTGCTGGTCGCCAATGCCTCGCCAGAATTGAAGCAACAAGTGAAGCATATCCACAAAGCATCGCTGTGCACCGCGCAAGGCGGATTCCTCGGTATGAACGGCAATTACAGCGCGGGCATCATCGAAGGTGCGGCGTATCATTGGCCGGAGATCGAAGCCTGGCTGTTGGAAACCAACTGAGCGGACGCCATGTACGAACAAGCCTCACATGCGATGTTGAACGAGATCCTGATCGAACTGAATCCGGAGATCGGCAAGCTTCGCCTGCGCCATTTCTACACCCGCCTCGGCGCGAACTTCTACAACATCTACAGCCTGTTCCATCATCTGTACGGCGAGCGGCCCGATTTCAAAGCGCAGATGGTCAGTCTGGTCGAGACGCTGGCGCAGCGTTATATCGAACGCGCTCCGCATCTGCGCAAGTCGGATATTGCCCGGGAACGCGACTACAACTGGTTTCTCAGCCAGAAGTGGGTGGCCATGGCCCTGTATTGCGACCGTTTCGCGGGCGACTTGCAAGGGCTGCGCAAGAAGTTGCCCTACCTGCAGGAACTGGGCGTGAACATGGTGCACGTGATGCCCATCCTCGACTGTCCGGAAGGCGCCAGCGACGGCGGCTATGCGGTGCGGGATTTCCACAAGGTGGACGCGCGCTTCGGCACCAATGCCGATCTGGAAGCGCTGGCTACCACCTTGAAGAAGCGCGATATGCTGCTGGTGCTGGACGTGGTGGTGAACCACACTTCGGACGAACACGCGTGGGCCAAACTGGCGCGCGCCGGCGACAAGAAATTCCAGGACTACTACTACGTGTTCGACGACCGCGAGATGCCGGACGCGTTCGAGGAAGGCATGCCGGAAATATTCCCCAACACCGCACCCGGCAACTTTACCTGGGACGATGCGATGGGCAAGTGGGTGATGACGGTGTTCAACAATTACCAGTGGGACCTCAATTACCGCAATCCGGCCGTGTTCATCGAGATGGTGGACATCATCCTGTTCTGGGCGAACAAGGGCGCGGACATTCTGCGCATGGACGCGGTGGCTTTCCTGTGGAAGAAGATCGGCAGCACCTGCCAGAACGAACGCGAGGCGCACCTTCTGCTGCAGCTGATGAAGGACTGCTGCCAGGTGACCGCGCCGGGCGTGCTGTTCATCGCCGAGGCTATCGTCGCGCCGGGCGAGATCACCAAATATTTCGGCGACGACGCGATCATGGCCAAGGAATGCGAAATCGCCTACAACGCCACGCTGATGGCCCTGCTGTGGGACGCGGTGGCGACCAAGAACGCCAGACTGCTCAACCTCGGCGTGCAGCACCTGCCCGCCAAACTGGAGCGTGCGACCTGGCTCAACTACGTGCGTTGCCACGACGACATCGGCTTGGGCTTCGACGACAAGGATGCCGTGCTGGCGGGATACGACCCCTATAGCCATCGCCGTTTTCTGATCGACTATTTCACCGGTCGTTTCGAGGGCTCGCCCGCGCGCGGACTGCCATTTGGCGAGAATCCAAAGACCGGCGATGCGCGCATCTCCGGCTCACTCGCCTCGCTGGCCGGGCTGGAGTCGGCCATCGCTTGCGGCGATGAGGGCGCGATAGACGACGCTATCCGCACCATCCTGCTGCTGCACAGCATCGTCCTGTCGTTCGGCGGCATCCCGCTGCTGTATTACGGCGACGGCATCGGCATGCTCAACAGTGTGGAATATCTGGCGGACCCTCTGAAGCGCGACGATTCGCGCTGGGCGCATCGTTCCAGTTTCGACTGGAACAAGGCTGAGTTGCGCCACAAGAACGGGACGGTGGAACAGCGCATCTTCAACGGCCTGAAAAAGATGATCGCGCTGCGCAAGGAGCTTGCCGCTTTCGCCGACTTCGACAACCGGCAGCAGGTGTTCGTGGAGAATCCCAACCTGCTGGTGTTCGTGCGCAGCGACACGACCTCGCCGCGCAACCGTGTGCTGGTGGTGGCGAACTTCAATCACGAAGCCCAGTCAATGCTGCTGGAAGTGCTGCGCCCCTACGGCTTCTTCGGCCACGGCCCGATGCGGGAGTTGTGCAGCGGTATGCGTGTCGAAGCGGAGGGGGACGCCATCACCATTCCTGCCTTGTCCTGCTGCTGGCTGGCCGACTGAACGCAGGTCACGCGGTACGATAGATCAGGCCGCGACGTATCAACAGCTTCTCCACTTCGACCGCGAAGAACACCACGCTGGACATGGCCAGGCAGATCGCCAGTTCGCCCAGGCTCAACGCTTCGGTTTTGAAGATGGGATTGAGTGCGGGGATGTAGATGGTCGCCATCTGCAACGCAAAGGTGAGCAGCACGGCGAAGGCCAGCATGCGGTTGGAGAACAGGCCGATGCGGAACAGCGAATCCGTCTCGCTGCGTATCGCCAGCACATGGCCCATCTGCGACAGCGTGAGCACGGTGAACACCATGGTCTGCCAATGCGCGCTGCCGCTCCGGATCGCCCAGGCCTGCGTCAGCAGACAGGTGCCGCCTATCAGCAATCCGACCCAGATCATGTGCTGCCACATGCCGTGCGCAAAGATGCTCTCGCGCAGCGGGCGCGGCGGGCGGCGCATGATGCCGCGCTCGGCAGGCTCGGCGGTCAGCGCCAGCCCCGGCAGACCGTCGGTGACCAGATTGACCCACAGGATATGGATGGGCAGCAAAGGGATGGGCAGGCCGAGGAAGGGCGCGAGGAAGATGGTCCAGATCTCGCCCGCGTTGCCGGTCATGGCGTATTTGATGAACTTGCGGATGTTGTCGAAGATGCGCCGGCCCTGTTTCACCGCATGCACGATGGAGGCGAAGTTGTCGTCCAGCAGCACCATGTGCGCCGCCTCGCGCGCCACGTCGGTACCGCCCTTGCCCATCGCGATGCCGACGTCGGCCGCTTTCAGGGCGGGCGCATCGTTCACGCCGTCGCCGGTCATCGCCACCACTTCGCCCTTGTCCTGCAGGGCGCGCACGATCTTGATCTTTTGTGCCGGATCGACACGCGCGTAGACGCTGATCTGTTTCACCTGCGTCTCGAATTCCTGCTGCGACAGTGCCGCCAGTTCAACGCCGGTCATCACCCGTCCGTCGTCGAGTATGCCGAGCTCGCTTGCGATGGCGCGCGCGGTGGCCGGGTGATCGCCGGTGATCATCACCGGGGTGATGCCGGCCAGTCGGCACGAGGCGACGGCTGCTTTGGCCTCGCCGCGCGGCGGGTCGATCAATCCGGCGAAGCCGAGGAAGAGCAGTTCCTGTTCCAGTGTTTCGGGTGCATCGGATGCGGGCAAGCTCGGCCAGCGACGGCAAGCGAAGGCGAGTACGCGCAGACCTTCGCTCGCCATGCGTTCCGCTCGCTGCAGCAAGGCATCGCGTTCGATGTTACGTTCGCCTGCGGCAGCCAGCATCCGTGTGCAACAAGGCAGCAGCGATTCGGGCGATCCCTTGCTGTAGGCGATGAAGCGGTCCGCATCGTGATGGAAGGTGGTCATGCGCTTGCGTTCGGAATCGAACGGCAGTTCCTTTGCGCGCGGGGACTTGTGTTCCAGTGCGGCGCGCTCCCATCCTGCTTCATGGGCAGCCAGCAGCAAGGCCGCCTCGGTTGGTTCGCCGCGCGCCATGCCGTGCGCGTCCATGCGCGCGTCGTTGCACAAGCTCATTGCGCTGAACAGTGTCGGCCACGGTTGTGCGTCGCGGTTCTCATCCTGAGCATCGGTCACGAACAGCTTGCTGACATGCATGCGGTTCTGGGTGAGGGTGCCGGTCTTGTCGGAGCAGATGCGCGTCACCGAACCCAGTGTTTCCACCGCTGGCAGGCGGCGGATCAGCGCATGCTGCTGCACCATCTTGCGCGCACCCAGCGCCAGCGAGATAGTGACCACGGCGGGCAATGCTTCCGGAATTGCGGCCACCGCCAGACTGACGGCGGTCATGAACATCAGCAACAGCGGTTCGCCGCGCAACACGCCGACCACGAACACGATGGCGCAGATCGCCAGCGCGGCCAGTGCCAGATATTTGCCGAAGCTGGCCAGCCGCTGCTGCAGCGGCGTGCGCGTGTCGTTGTCCTGGTCGAGGAGGGTGGCGATCTTGCCCAGTTCGGTGTGCATGCCGGTGGCGGTGACCAGTCCGCGCGCGCGCCCGGCGGTGACGATGGTGCCTTTGTAGGCGAGACAGGTGCGGTCGCCCAGCGGCAACTCGTCGGCTTCGAGTGACAGGACTTGTTTATCCACGGCGACCGATTCTCCGGTGAGTGCGGATTCGTCGATGCGCAGTCTGGCGGCCTCGGTGATGCGCAGGTCGGCCGGGACGATGTTGCCCGCTTCCAGCAGCACCATATCGCCGGGCACCAGTTCCGAGGCGGCGATGCTCGCGATGCGGCCCGCGCGGATGACGCTGGCACCGGCTTCCGACATGCGTTTGAGCGCCGCCATCGCCTGCTCGGCACGGTATTCCTGCACGAAGCCGATCACGGCATTCAGCACGATGATGACGAGGATGGCGATGGTGTCCTCGATATCGCCGACGAAACCGGACACGATGGCCGCGCCGATCAGCACGATGATCATGAAGTCGGAGAACTGGTCGAGCAGCATGCGCCAGCGGGAGCGCGCCCGTTTTTCGCGCAGCGCATTCGGACCGTAGTGTGCGGCGCGATGCGCGACCTCGGCCTCGCTCAGCCCGCGTTCCGCATCGCTGTGCAGGGCTTGTGCCGTCCCGGCCGGCGACAGGGTATGCCAGTGTCTGGATTCAGTGTGCATGTTCGAATAGCAGCCATGAGTTGAGGACGTACAGCATCAGCAGGGCGAGACTGATCCAGGTCAGACCGAGCACGACCCGCCCCTGCGGGCGGAACACCAGCCCGACGATCACCAGCGTGCTCATCATCACCGCGGTGAGCGCGGTCAGCGCATGGCTGGTGTCCACATGGGCCAACAGCGGACCTTCGCGATAGAACAGATCGTCGATGGCGAGGATGACGATGTCGAACAGATTGCTGCCGAGCAGATTGGCGATGGCCATGTCCAGAGCGCCGATGCGCAACGCCGCGACCGTGACGGCTGCTTCCGGCGCGGAAGTGACGGCGGCCACCAGCAGGGTGCCGACGAAGCTCTGGTCCCAGCCCATCATCTCGGAGAGGTTTTTGGCCAGGAAGGGTAGCCATGAGCCGGCCAGTACGACCGCCAGCGCGGCCTGCGCATAACCCTTGATCGCGCTGCGCAGCGTCACCTCGGGATAGCGTTCCGCGGATTCCTCCGCGTAGGCGGACAAGGTGCGGTGTTCATAACTGTAGACCGCGCGCATCGCCACCAGATAGACCGCGACGATGAGCGGCGTGTAGGCACCGATGTGTCCGATGGAAAGGCTCATCCCACCGCGCTCCAGCAACAGGCTGAAACCGGCGAAAGCGATCAGCAGCGTGCCCAGCGATGCGGACAGGATGTGCCCCTGCGCGGCACGGCTGTACAGGGTCTCCTTGCGGTACAGCGCATCCAGCATGACCAGTATCGCCAGGTTGAACACGGTGCTGCCAAGCACATCACCCACCGCGATATCGGGCGTGCCGGCGGCGGTGACGGAGGAGAGACCGGTCACAAGTTCGGGCAGCGAGGTGGCGGTGGAAAGCAACAGCAGCCCGACCCAGGAGGCGGACATACCGGTCTTGTCGGCGATGATGTCGCCGTAGCGCGACAGGTAAAAGCCGGCGTAACCGATGATGGCGAGACACAGCAGCAGTTGCAACCAGATCAGCACGTCAAGTTCTCCGCAGGAGGGGTGGGACGATTATACGTGGTTGACGGGTCTTGCTAGGCGCGCTTGTCAAGATCCTGCATGAAGGCCCCCGTCAGTCTGGCGAGCCCTTCCGGCTTGCTGAGGAAGCGGAAGCCGGAACGGTGGGCGGCGCTGCCGTCGGGGCGGATGGCGATCAGGGTGTAGCGCAATTCCAGATCGGCGACGACGGAACCGCTGCCGGGCAGCATGATGCGGCAGCTTTTCAATATCGTGCCCGGTCCGATATTGATGTCACCCTCGTACTGGATGGCACCGAAGCCGTCGTGGCTGATGTCGATGATGCGCGACTCGAACGGCATGACGCCGCCCTCGTCGGCGATGCAGCGCAAAGAGACTTCGGGCGGCACGTTGGCGCGCGGACATTCGCGGCGGTGATACAGCACGACGGCGGCGGGCAGCGGATACTGGATGGCGGGTTTGTCGTTGAACTGTACTTCGGTCGGCGCGGCCAGGTCGAAGGCGATATGCGCATCCAGAAAGCCGCCGGTGAAATGCAGCGGACCCGATTCCAGCACGAGATTGTTGAGTTCCTTGTTGGCACAGAACGACAGCACCAGATGTTCGGCACGCAGATCGACATGCAGAATGTGCGAGATGAAAATGTGGCTGCCGACATCGGCGGAGATCGAATGATTGTGCTTCGAGAGTGCCACCAGCAGGCGGCAGATCTCGATGCGGGATTCGAGCAGCGCGTTCTGCGGCAGTGCGGTCAGTTCATCCACGGTTCAGTCGGGCTTCTCGCGCCGGAAGTAGTACCAGAGGTAATAGACGCCGATGGCGGTGCCGACCGGAACGGTGAACAGCGAGAGCGCGGCACAGGGCAGACACAGGCGCCAGGAATGCGGCAGCTTCGCCAGCAGCATGAAACCGGAAGCCGTGAACAGCAGGCCTTCGAGGACGCCGACGAAGACTTTGGAGGATGGCAGCGACGCGAAGCCGGTGGCCAGCATCGACAGGATGAGTACCCCCAGCAGCAGCCAGCAGACGCCGATGATGCGCTTGTGGAAGTTCTTGTCTGCCGACATCTGTTGCCCTTAGCGCAACACGGCCAGCGCGGCGTCGTAGTCCGGTTCGTGGGTGATGTCGTCCACCAGCTCGGCGTGGATGATCTTGTCATGGTCGTCCAACACCAGCACCGCGCGCGCGGTGACGCCGGCCAGTGCCGTGTCGGCGATCTTCACGCCGTAGTTGCGCATGAAATCGCGGCCGCGCATCAGCGACAGCGTGACCACGTTCTCCAGTCCCTCCGCCACGCAGAAGCGGCTCATCGCGAACGGCAGGTCGGCGGAGATCACCAGCACCACGGTGTTGTTCAACTGGCTGGCGGCCTCGTTGAATTTGCGCGTGGAAGTGGCGCATACCGCGGTGTCCAGACTGGGCACGATGTTCAGCACCTTGCGCTTGCCCGCGAAGTCTTTCAGCGAGACATCCTTCAGGTCCTTGTCCACCAGCGTGAAGTCCGGAGCCTGCGTGCCCACGACGGGGAAGCTGCCGAACAGGGTGAGGGGTGCGCCATCCAGGGTGACTGCGGTCTTGTTGCTGGGGTCTTTGGCCATGATTGGTCTCCAAATGTGTATCTGTTAATTAATCAGGGAAAACTTTATTGCCACAGAGCCTGTCAGTTGTACGCCGCGATGGGCGGGCAGGAACAGATCAGGTTCTTGTCGCCGTACACATTATCCACCCGCGCCACGGCCGGCCAGAATTTATTCTCGCGCACGTAAGGCAGCGGGTAAGCAGCCTGCTCGCGCGAGTAAGGACGTGCCCACTCGTTGGCGCAGACCGATTTCGCAGTGTGCGGGGCGTGCTTGAGGATGTTGTCCTTCTTGTCGACCTTGCCGGAAATCACTTCTTCGATCTCGCCGCGAATCGCGATCATCGCGGCGCAGAAGCGGTCCAGCTCGGCTTTCGATTCGCTCTCGGTCGGCTCCACCATCAGCGTATCCACCACCGGGAAGGAGGTGGTCGGCGCGTGGAAGCCGAAGTCCATCAGGCGCTTGGCGATGTCGGCCACTTCCACGCCGTCTTTCTTCCACTCGCGACAGTCGAGGATCATCTCGTGCGCGCAACGGCCGTTCGCACCGCTGTACAGCGTGACGTAATGGTCCTTCAGCGATTCCTTGATGTAGTTGGCATTGAGGATCGCCATCTTCGTCGCCTCGGTCAGCCCCGCGCCGCCCATCATCCTGATGTAGCCGTAGGAGATCAGCAGGATCAGCGCGCTGCCGTAGGGCGCCGCGGACACCGCATGGATGGCCTGCGCGCCGCCGACCTTGACCATGGAATGGCCCGGAAGGAACGGCGTCAGGTGTTCCGCGACGCCGATCGGGCCAGCACCCGGTCCGCCGCCGCCGTGGGGGATCGCGAAAGTCTTGTGCAGGTTGAGGTGGCACACGTCCGCGCCGATGTTGCCGGGGCTGGTCAGGCCGACCTGCGCGTTCATGTTGGCGCCGTCCATGTAAACCTGGCCGCCGTTCGCGTGGATGATGGCGGTGATGTCTTTGATGGATTCCTCGTACACGCCGTGCGTGCTGGGGTAGGTCACCATCAGGCAGGACAGTTTGTCTTTGTGTTCTGTCGCTTTCGCGCGCAGGTCGTCCACGTCGATATTGCCGCGCGCGTCGCACTTCACCACAACGATGTGCATGCCGCACATCGCCGCGCTGGCCGGGTTGGTGCCGTGCGCGGAAGAGGGAATCAGCACCACGTTGCGCTGCGCTTCGCCGCGCGAACGGTGATAAGCCTGAATGACCAGCAGTCCGGCGTATTCACCGGACGCGCCGCTGTTGGGCTGGAAGCTCATCTGCGCGAAGCCGGTAATCTCGGACAGCGCCGCGTCGAGACCGGAGATCAGTTCCTGGTAACCCTCGGCCTGCTCAGGCGGCACGAAGGGATGCAGGTTGGCAAACTCCGGCCAGGTCAGCGCCAGCATCTCGGATGCCGCATTCAGCTTCATCGTGCAGGAGCCGAGCGAGATCATCGAGTGCGTCAGCGACAAGTCCTTGTTTTCGAGGCGCTTGATGTAGCGCATCATCTCGGTCTCGGTGTGATACGCGTTGAACACCGGGTGCGCGAGGATGGCCGAGCTGCGCGGTGTGAACATCAGCGCATGATCGATCACTTGTTCGCGCGTCACAGAGGGCGCTGTCTTATCCGCAGCCTGTGCGAACACGGCGAGGATGGCGTTCAGGTCGGCGACCGATGTCGTCTCGTCCAGCGACAGCGTGAGGCCGTCGGCGGTGTAGCGGAAGTTGATCTGCGCGGCTTCGGCCAGCGCGTGGATATTCACGTTGTCGGTATGCTGCAGATGCAGCGTGTCGAAGAACGCGCCGTCGGCGAGCTGATAGCCCAGTTTTTTCAATTCATCCGCCAGCACAGCGGTCGCCTGATGCACGCGGCGCGCGATGCCGCGCAGCCCTTCCGCGCCGTGATACACCGCATACATGCCGGCCATGATTGCCAGCAGTGCCTGCGCGGTGCAGATGTTGGAAGTCGCCTTCTCGCGGCGGATATGTTGTTCGCGTGTCTGCAGCGCCATACGCAAGGCAGGGTTGCCGTCGGCATCCACCGATACGCCGATGATGCGTCCCGGCATGGAGCGCTTGTGCGCGTCGCGGCAGGCGAAGAACGCAGCGTGCGGACCGCCGTAGCCCATCGGCACGCCGAAGCGCTGGGTGGAACCGAACACCACATCCGCGCCCCATTCGCCTGGCGGTGTGAGCAGCACCAGATTGAGGATGTCGGCGGCGACCGCGACGGTCATGCCGTTCGCCTTGGCGCGCGCGACGAAGTCGGCGTAGTCGTGCACCGCGCCGTCGGCGGTCGGATATTGCAGCAGCGCGCCGTACAGCTTGTCGTTCAGCGTCAGCGTCTTGAAGTCGCCGATCACCAGCTCGATGCCCAGCGGTTTCGCGCGCGTCTTCAGCAGCTCGATGGTTTGCGGGAAGCATTCGTGCGACACGAAGAAGCTGTTCTTCTCCGCCGCGTCGCGCGGGCGCAGGCCATGCAGCATGGTCATCGCCTCCGCCGCGGCGGTCGCCTCGTCCAGCAGCGACGCGTTGGCGATCTCCATGCCGGTTAAGTCCATCACCATGGTCTGGAAATTCAGCAGCGCCTCCAGCCGTCCCTGCGCGATCTCGGCCTGATACGGCGTGTAGGCCGTGTACCAGCCCGGATTTTCGAGAATGTTGCGCTGGATCACCGCCGGCAACACGGTGCCGTAATAGCCCAGACCGATATATGTTTTGAATAGCTTGTTCTTTGCCGCGATACCGCGCAGATGCTCGAGGAACTCATGTTCCGACATCCCGTCCGCCAGATTCAAAGGCTGCTGCAAACGGATGGCGGCAGGCACGGTCTGGGCGATCAGCGCATCCAGCGTCGGCGCGTTGATCTTGTCCAGCATGGCTTGCGTATCTTGTGCGTTGGAACCGTTGTGGCGGGAGACGAAATGGTCGGTGTTCATGGTGTCGGATTCAGGATGCGGGATTCAGGATTCAGGATTCAGGGAAGGATGCGGGACTCGGAGCGAGGAGCGGGTTTCCCCTGAATCCTGTTTCCTGAATCCCGCATCCTGCTTAATGTGCTTCGCTGTCTACATGCGCCTGATACGCGGCGGCATCCAGCAGCGCGGCGACGTCGGCGGCATTGTTCGGCTTCATCTTGAACATCCATGCGCCGTACGGGTCACTGTTGATGTTCTCGGGAGAGTTATCCAGGTCGCCGTTCACCGCGACCACTTCGCCGGACACCGGCGCGTACACGTCGGCTGCGGCCTTCACGGACTCGACCACCGCGCACTCTTCCTTGGCCTTCAGCTTGCGGCCGACAGCGGGGGCTTCAACGAACACCATGTCGCCCAGCAGTTCCTGCGCGTGGTCGGTGATGCCGACGCTGATGCTGCCGTCGGCTTCGGTCTTCACCCATTCGTGGGAGGCGGTGTATTTCAGGTCGGTCGGGTTGCTCATGTTGTTCTCCGAAGTTTGATGTTTGAATTTGAAAATCACTTCTGTCCACGAAATACACGAACGGTGCCGCTGGCTTTCTTTCGTGCTGTTCGTGTCTTTCGTGGACGACTGCTTTTGACTTAGATCACTGCCTTGCCGTTGCGGGCAAAAGGATACTTCACTACGGATGCATTCAACAGCTTGTCGCGGATCGAGACTTGCACGGTGTCGCCGATCTGCACATCCTTGGGCACGCGCGCCAGCGCGATGGACTTCTCCAGTGTCGGGGAGAAGGTGCCGCTGGTGATCTCGCCTTCGCCGTGCGGCGTGACGACCTTCTGGTGACCGCGCAGCACGCCGCGATCCAGCAACAACAGTCCGACCAGCTTCTTGCTCGGCGGGTTGGCCAGCAGCGCTGTTTTGCCGATGAAGTCGCGTTCGCTCTTCAGGTCCACCGTCCACGCCAGACCGGATTCCAGCGGCCCTACGGTCTCGTCCATGTCCTGACCATACAGGTTCATGCCCGCTTCCAGACGCAGCGTGTCGCGCGCGCCGAGGCCGATGGGCTTCACACCGGCCTTGTTCAGGTCGTACCAGAAGGCATCCACTTTTTCCTTCGGCAGCATCACTTCGAAACCGTCTTCGCCGGTATAGCCGGTGCGTGCCACGAAATATTCGCCGCAGTCGGCAGCTTGGAAGTTCACCAGATTCTCGGTGGCAACCTTAGTCTGTGGCAGCACTTGCCACACCTTGGTGCGCGCGTTCGGGCCCTGGATGGCGACCATCGCCAGATCGTCACGCGAAGTGATGGTGAGCTTGGGCGCATGAGCGGCAGCCTGTTCTTTCATCCACGCGATGTCCTTGTTGGCGGTGCCCGCGTTGACCACGATGCGGAACCATTGCTCGGTCATGAAGTAGATGATGAGGTCGTCGATCACGCCGCCGTTCGGGCGCAGCATGGCGGAATACAGCGCCTTGCCGGGGAGGGTGATCTTGTCGGCGTTGTTGGCCAGCAGGTAGCGCAGGAAAGCGCGCACGCCGTCGCCTTTGGCATCCACCACGCGCATGTGGCACACGTCGAACATGCCGCAGTCGTTGCGCACCCGATGGTGCTCGTCGATCTGTGAACCGTAGTTGACCGGCATGTCCCAGCCGCCGAAATCCACCATCTTCGCGCCCATGGCGCGGTGGGCTGCATTCAAAGGAGTCGTCTTCAGAGTCATATTCGTTTTCCGGGCAATAAAAAAGGGCGAGGCCACATGGCCTCGCCCCCATCTGTCCTTGGTACCTGAGAGATTACGGAATATCCGCGTGCCCCTTCGGTGGCTGATTCGACAGCGCTCTCCAGATTTGCCTGTCCCGATAGTACTTTGTGCCTGAGCGGTTGCGGGTGTTGCGCCTTCGGCGGTGCCTTGCGGCACGCTCTCCCATCGGTTTGAACGGCGCGCGGATTATAGCGGAAGTTTGGTCACGCAATGGCAAGCCCGCTGGCACTCGCATTATTTGTGGTGGTATGGTGCGCGCCTCGGCTTTAAGAGCTTTACCTGTCAGGATGGATGGACCATGCATATATTGATCATCGAAGACAACCGCGATCTTGCTTCCAATATGTTCGATTTTCTGGAAGCGAAGGGGCATGAGGTGGATGCGGCCGGGGACGGCATTACCGGTCTGCATCTGGCGGTGGTCAACGATTACGACGCTATCGTGCTGGATCTGATGTTGCCCGGCATGGATGGCATCACGCTGTGCAGCAAATTGCGCAACGAGGCAGGCAAGCAGACGCCGGTGCTGATGATCACCGCGCGCGATGAACTGGAACACAAGATCGTCGGGCTGGAAGCGGGCGCGGATGATTATCTGGTCAAACCGGCGGAACTGCGAGAAGTGGAATTGCGTTTGCGCGTCCTGCAGCGGCGCGGCGGCGGCGTGAACCAAAAACGCGATATGACTGTGGCCGATCTCAGCCTTGATCCTTCGACCTTTACCGTCAAACGCGGCGATACCCCGATCCAGTTGCCGCCTATCCCGTACAAGATCCTTGAGTTGTTGATGGCCAGAACGCCGCAAGTGGTGCCGCGCGATGACATCGAGCGCGCAGTCTGGGGCGAGGCGCGGCCGGACAGTGATTCTTTGCGCGCGCACTGGTATCTGTTGCGCGAGCTGGTCGACAAGCCGTCCAAGCAGAAACTGCTGCATACGGTGCGCGGTTTTGGCTATCAATTGAAGATCGATGATGAGTCGCAGAAGTAGTCTTCGCTTCCGGGTCGCATTTGTATTCGCAAGCTTTGGGGCGTTGCTGAGTCTGCTGCTGTCTGGCGGGCTGTTCGTTTTTGCGCAGCATCTGGGCAGCCAATTGATCGATGAGACCTTGCAGGCAGAGCTGGACGATTCGGTTACTCGCCGTGGGATAACCCCGTTCTTCATTCCGCCGAACACTATGTCCATCAAGGGTTTCATCCGCTCCGAAAGGGAATCCAGCCCCAATATCCCCGAAGCAGTCAGCGGATTGTCGCCCGGTATGCACAATGTGAGCATCGGGGAGCACAACTACCGGACCCTGGTCGCCGAGCGGGAGGGGGCACGTTACTTCATGCTGTTCGATATCGACACCCAGCTTCAACATGAAGCTGAGTTCGCCGGTATTTTGATCGGCTTCACCTTGTTCATGACGCTGGCTTCGGCGGGCGGCGGTTTTTGGCTGGCCATCCGCGTCGTGACGCCGGTTACGCGGCTGGCGGAACATGTCCGGCACGCCGGGCCGGACATGTCGAATCTGCCGTTGAGCAACCTTGCGCGCGACGACGAAGTCGGCGATCTCGCGCGGGCGTTCGAGCGCTATGTGTTGCGTTTGGGGGAATTTATCGAACGGGAGAAGTACTTCACCGGTGATGTCAGTCATGAGCTGCGTACGCCTTTGGCAGTGATCATGGGGGCGGTGGAGGTGTTGGAGCAGGATGCATCCCTGTCCGTAAAACAGAGCGAGCGATTGGTTCGGATCAAGCGTGCCGTGCTGGACATGATCGAGATGACCCGCGCTTTGTTATTGATGTCGCGCGAGCATCTGCCCGGTGTGGAGGAGCCGCTGTGTCATGTGGCGACCATCGTGAACGCTGCCATGGAGAAACACCGTCACCTGCTTGTCGGGCGACCGGTGGAGTTGGTATTGGATCAGCAAGCGGAGATGTCGCTGCAGGTAGAGCAAGCATTGCTTGAGATCGTGGTGAGCAACCTGTTGCGCAACGCAATGATCCATACGCAGGCGGGCACCATACGGCTCGAGCTGAACGGGGATAGCCTGATCGTCAGCGACACCGGGATCGGCATGGCCAGTGACGAACAGTCGCGCATGTTTGAGCGCCACTACAAAGGACGGCAGAGTGCCGGATTCGGTGTCGGACTGTCTTTGGTCAAACGTATATGCGAACGATACGGCTGGCACATTGGGATATCCAGTGCCGCCGGTCAGGGCACGACCGTGACCGTGAAATTCAATTCTGCAGCGTTGAGCTGATTCTTCCGGTAGCGTCCGCGCGCAACCGACTGTTGCAAAAAAACCAACTTCACATTTCCTTCACGCCCCCTTGACGGGGCGCTCACGGGGGCGTTGCTAGCATCGCCATCGGCTTGTGCATCTGTCCGTTACCCAATCGCACAAGGATTCATTGGGAAACTTGAACATATTGCCCTGGAGGATTAACGCAATGAAGAAAATCGTACTGTCTTTGGCAGGCGTAATGGCTGCAGCAGCCTTCGCACCGGAAGCATCCGCTATCCCCGCATTCGCACGTCAAACCGGCATGGCTTGCTCCGCTT
>WOZO01000214.1 GCA_011620315.1 Sideroxydans sp.
CGATTTTCGGCGATTCGCCGGCCCATAGTGGTTCTATGGGCCAAGAAGCGACGGACATAGGGACCGCACAGGCGGATTTGCAGACCGGCCGGCCAAAGTCCGACAGGCTCCTAGTCATGCGGGCAAGTTTCCAGACGCATTGGAGGCAAAGAACATCAAATAGACCAGTCGCCCGTTGACAAGACAATCCCCGAAACCAGGGCTGGCCGAGTGCCAGAACCACGGCCGCATGAGCAATAGCCGGTTGAATCGCATGGAAACCTGCATTGTCAGCTCCCACTGATCCAGATCGTTGCTGTCCCGTTCAAGCACGTCTCGGCGGAGTTCGTCGAGTGTCGAAAAGCCAGACTGAGCCAACTCGTCCAGCGTGATCGGCCAGCGATCCAGTCCACTACGACGGTGCCGATAGAACTCGGTGCCACCGCTGCAATCCTGATCCCGGCTCAGATACAGAATACCCGACCAATGCGAGCGGTCTACATGGATCCGGGAGCGACCACGCTCCTGGGTCAACGTAACGCGACACTTGCCATGCGAATGCATCGGTTCAATGGGTACGAGGGGCTCTCCGGTAAGTCGTGAAGCCTGCTCGGCCAAGCCGGAAATGGAAAGTCGCTGCATCGAATTGCGCCCAGCGAACATGGCATCTTGAAGCGGATAGTGGAGGTTGAGCGCAGCCTCACGTACGGTCAGCGGATCCTGCAAGAAGTCATCAACGATGATTACGGATGTTGGCATTCTGCTAGCTGTCTCCGGATTTGCGTGAAATAGAACTGGTGGCGCCCTACCGCTGGATTGGTTGAGCGCCGCGCGCGGTGACTGAGCCCCCTATTTCCTGGCGGGGGGGAGGGCCTTGCCCGCGACCTTTCTCGAATGCAACGGTGCGGGGGCTGGCTTCTTGGTCTCCTGCATGACCACCACAGTCATCAGCTTCGATACGCCATTGTCTTCGTTGAGAAAGCCCTGCGAAATATCCTTCCACTCCCCCATGTCACTGACGATCACCTTCAACAGATAATCGAATGGTCCGCTGACACGTACCGCCTCCACAATTTCTGGAATTCCTTCCAACACCTTCTCAAAGTGAGTGAAGACCGTGGATACATGCTTCCCCATGGTCACTTCGGCATAAATCAACATCACCTCACGTATCGACTCGAGCGCCAGATGAGCTCGATAATTCAATATAACTCCGGCATGCTCAAGCGATCTCAGCCTTGCCAGGCAGGCACTTGGCGACAGTGAAACAAGCTTGGCAAGACGGCTATTGGAGATTCTTCCATCTCGCTGAAGAATTTCAAGGATCTTCAGGTCAGTCCGATCGAGCGCTTGGTTGTTCATGGTGGGTGACTCGCGGAGATTCTAATGTTAAATCAAGCGGTTGGACTTGGTGGACGTACGTTTGACTCAAATATAGCTCACTTCACGAATTTCTTGCGGAAACGGTTCGGCTGCGCGGCATAAAATGCTGACGTGGGAGAAGATATCAAATAAAAACAACGACTTGCTATAGATGATGGCCGCATGGACAAGGGCCGCGACTCGATGATAAAAATACGACGGCCGTCGGAATTTAGCGCCGGCGTGCATCAGGGGGCATTGGTTTCTTCTGGAACCAACTGATCGGCCAATTTGGCCAATTTAACAGGCACCTGCCGTAGTAGGCACTCCGATAACTCGGATGTCAGTGCGCGCGTGTGTCCGAAAGAAAATGTGTCAACCATCCTCCGGGGAGAGATTCATGGCATCTAAAACGTCCTTGCTGTCATCCGCCATCAGAAGCGCATTGGGCATCGGCCTGATCTGGGGATGTGCATGCGCACCAGCTGTGTTTGCGCAGGATGCATCAGTTGCGGCCAAATCAGATTCATCTGCCGGCAACTCTGAAAGCGCCTTAAAGAAAAAGCCAGCACCTGTTGTGGGGCTGAAGGCCGTCACCGTGACCGGGTCGCGTATCCCAAGTGTCGATCTGGAAACGCAGCAACCGATCTTTTCGATGAGTCAGGAAGACATCAAGAAGACAGGATTGACCAATGTCGGAGATATCGTCCAGCAGATGACGATGATGAGTCTGCCAGGGACGAATAAATCGTCTGTATTAAGCGGTGCATCGGGCGCCTTCGTAAACATGCGTAACCTGGGTTCGCAACGCGTATTGGTTCTGGTCAATGGGAAGCGCTGGATCTCCGGGATCAATGGCGCTACGGATATATCAAATATACCGGCTGCACTGATCGATCGTATTGAAGTGCTCAAAGATGGTGCTTCCGCGGTGTACGGGTCAGACGCCATCAGCGGCGTGATCAACTTCATCCTCAAGGATCGCTTCAATGGGGCGCAATTTAATGCCTACTACGGGCAAAACCAGGGCGGTGATGCGGAAACTACACAATACAGCTTCACTACTGGCGCGCACACCGACAAGAGCTCCATCGTCTTCAATGTGAATTACAACAAGACCGGCGTGGTTTGGACAAATTCCAGAGATATTACGCGCTATGCCTACAGTCCGAATCACCCCTATGGAACGCTTGAGGCAGGCCCTTGGGGCCTGATCTACAACAGTCCCGCAAATCCCGGACAATACCTGATGCTCAATCACTCGGCAACGCAGAGTGCCGATCCTCGTGACCCTGCAAATTATCATGTCTATACCGGCAACCCTGCTGACCAGTACAACTATACTGCTCAGAAGATGTATCAGATGCCGACAGAGCTGAACTCGATCTTCACCCATGCTACCTATAACATTGCGGACAACGTTACGGCTAAGATGACCGCAATGTACTCCGACCGCCGGTCCAGCGATCAGATCGCCGGTAATCCGCTCAATTACAACTCACAGCGCAACTTTCCCGTTTATGTCGACGCGCAAAGCTACTACAACCCGTTCCCCGGTACGAATCTGCAGTGGAACAGGATGATGACCGAGATTCCCCCATATTACAAGCAGGACTATAAGTCATACCACTTGGACGGAAGTATCGATGGCTATTTTGAGCTTGGTGATCATGAGTGGGATTGGTCAGTCGGCTTTAATTACAATCATGGGCAGGGAACTACGCACGGCACGGGCGAATGGAATTTGCTCGCGCTGAAAAAGGCCTTGGGGCCCTCCTTCCTCAACGCCGATGGGGTGGTGCAATGTGGCACCCCCGCGGCACCTATCCCCCTTGGGCCGAGTTATCAGCTGGGTCAATGTATTCCGGTTTCGATTCTTGCAGGTCCCGGCGATATCCCGACTCAAGGGCTGGCTTACATTCTCGCACCAAGCACGGACACATTCGGTTCAACAGATCGTAGCTACAATGTCGATATCAACGGCACCTTGTTCGATTTACCCGCCGGGGGGCTCGGCTTCGCGGGTGGTGTTGAAACTCGCCATTTGTCGGGATACAGCCGGCCGGATAGCTTCGCCCAGACGGGTTATACGAGTAGCAATGCAGCCAACTCCACGGTGGGCAAGTACCGGGTGAACTCGGCGTATGTCGAATTCAACGCACCCCTGCTGAAGGATTTGCCCGGCATCCAATCACTCTCGGTTGATTTCGCGAGCCGGTACTCTCACTACAGCAATTTTGGAAGCACCACCGATAACAAATACAGTTTCGAATGGAAGCCTATTTCCGATCTGCTGGTCCGCGGCAACTACGCCGAGGGCTTCCGGGCGCCAACCTTGCAGGATTTGTTTGGCGGCGGCGGGCAGGGCTACGATCATTACCTCGATCAATGCGACAGTGTTTACGGCGGGGCTGCCACGAATGCCTCTGTCGCCGCCGCCTGTGCTGCGCAGGGGGTTCCGGCAGACTTCCGGCAACGCGACCGCCAGGGGCTTCCTATTACTTCCGTGGGAGCAACGCAGTCCGCGACACCGTCCTTCATTGGCGTAGGAAACGCCAACCTGAAGCCGGAAACCGCAGTGACCAAGACGTTGGGTGCGGTGTACAGCCCAAGCTATGTTCCTGGACTCGACCTCACACTGGACTGGTACTCGATTCGTATCAACAACGAGATCCAGAGCATCAGCGCTCAGTACGTCATCAATCAGTGTTACCTCTACTCATCAGCTCAGTACTGCGGCCAGCTAGGTCGTGACGCGACCACCAGCCAGATCACGACGCTGAGCCGAGGCAACGCCAACCTCGGACACATCAGTACCAAGGGCTACGACTTCTCGGTTTCGTACCGCTTCCCACAGACACGGTTCGGTGGGTTCATGATGCGACTGGATAGCAATTACGTCTCGCAATTCCAATCCCAGAGCGGTGCGGGGGCTACGATCGTCAACAGCGTCGGAATCATTCCGCAATACCGCGTGCGCGCGAACCTTAGTACGAGCTGGAGCCTGGGCTCATTCGGTGCGACGTGGCGGCTGCGATACTTCGGTGCCCTCCGGGACGAGTGCTATACCAGCACCGAATGTAACCAGCCTAATTATCGCAGTCCGAGTTGGCCATTCGGCGTGGGCGCAAACCGCAAGGGTGCCATTGCCTACAACGATGTGAGGGGATCTTGGGACGCGCCTTGGAACGGGACGATAGCTATCGGTATCAATAATGTGTTTGACAAAAAGCCTTCTCCGCTCTATTCGGCGAAGGATCTCGGTTATAACGGCGCTGTGGGCTTCGATCCCGAGCTCGACATCAGTCGGTACATCTACGTGAGTTACCAGCAGAAGTTCTGATCTGTTGGTGCCTGCCCGCCTCCCGACAAGGAGGCGGGCATTGTCGTATCCGACAAATCAATGGCCGCAGTTTCTGCAATGTTTCGCAGCTGCAGCTGCATACTTACACTGGGGGTGTGATCATGATCTGGAAGCACGTTGGCGCTTCGCTCTTCGGCTGTGCTGTGGCGTTCGCTGGGCACGCGCAGGGCGCAACCACCACCGAGAAAGATGTGATCCGGGCACTGCACCCGAGCGCTGGCGATTTCATCATTAAGGATTTTACCTTTCGATCAGGGGAGCGTTTGTCAGAATTGAAAATCCATTACCGCACGCTGGGCATACCGCAAAACGGTCCAGGCGGTCGTGTGAAAAATGCCGTCTTGATTCTGCACGGGACCGGCGGATCTGGCGAACAGTTTCTCGTTCCGCGCTACGCGGGCGAGCTATTTGGACCTGGTCAGCCATTGGACGCCTCGAAGTATTTCATCATACTGCCAGATGATATTGGGCATGGTAATTCGTCAAAACCGAGTGACGGCTTACATGCGCGATTTCCCCATTATGTCTATGCCGACATGGTGCGGGCAGAACATGCGCTCGTGGTCGACCGTCTGAAGGTCAATCACCTGCGCCTCGTTTCCGGTACCTCCATGGGATGCATGCACTCATTCATGTGGGGCGAGGATTACCCTGACTTCGTTGATGCCCTGATGCCGCTGGCCTGCTTGCCCGTGGAGATTGGTGGGCGCAACCGAATGTGGCGTCAGATGCTGATGGACGCGATTCGGCAGGATCCGCAATGGAGCCATGGCAATTACTCCGCTGAACCGAAGGACGGCTTGCGCGCTGCTGTGGACATGCTTTTCATAGCCGGGAGCGCCCCGATTACGCTCCAAAATGATTTTCCCCGCGGAAAAATGATGCAAGACTACTTGGCGGCACAGGTCCCGAAGATGGTTGGTCATCTGGATGCCAACGATCTTCTATATCAGGTTGCGTCCTCTCGCGACTACGATCCGTCGGCGAGACTGTCTGACATTCAAGCCAGGGTTATGTGGGTCAATACACAGGACGATTTCATCAATCCCCCCTATCTGGGCATCGCTGAGCGCGAAGTCCAAAAAATCCCGCATGCCAGGTACGTTCTTATTCCCGCCAGCGATGCTACTCACGGGCATGGAACCCACACTTGGGCAGCAGTCTGGAAGTCGTATCTAGAGGAGTTACTCGCTGACTCGAAGGCGGACGCTCCCGAGGCTCAAAGTGACCGCTGAGCCGCCGATGTGGACTTCCAAGGGGAGATGTCGCGGCTGATCATTGGGTCTGCGAGTATTGCATGCAGGCGCATGCGATCATCCGCGGATGAATGCGCACAAGGCTAGCCACGTTGCGGTGATCGGCGGCGGGCCGGCCGGCCTGATGGCCGCCGAGCAGCTGCTCGACGTCGGCATCACCGTGGACCTGTACGACGCCATGGGCTCGGTGGGTCGCAAGTTCCTGCTCGCCGGCAAGGGTGGGCTCAACCTCACGCACGGCGAAGCCTTCGATGATTTCGTCAGCCGCTACGGCGAGCGGGCAAGCGAGGTCGGTCGCTGGCTGCGCGATTTCGATGCCGATGCGCTGCGCGCCTGGGCGCGCGGGCTCGGCGTGGAGACCTTCGTCGGCAGCTCCGGCCGGGTGTTCCCCGCGGACATGAAGGCTGCGCCGCTGCTGCGTCGCTGGGTGCGCCGCTTGCACGCTGACGGCGTGCGCTTCCACATGCACCACTGCTGGCTGGGCTGGGATGACGACGGCGCGCTGCGCTTGGCCACGCCGACCGGCGAGACGACCGTGCCCGCCGACGCCACCGTGCTGGCGCTCGGCGGTGGCAGCTGGCCGCAGCTGGGATCGGACGGTGCCTGGATGGCCACCTTGCAGGCCGCCGGCGTGGACACGGCGCCGCTCGCGTCGGCCAACTGCGGCTTCGAGTGCGCATGGAGCGAGCATCTGGCCAGCCGCTTCGCCGGCGCGCCGCTCAAGGCGGTGGTGGCGCAGTGGCACGACCGCCACGGCTGGCGGCACCAGCGCCATGGCGAATGCGTGATCAGTGAGTACGGCATCGAGGGCAGCCTGATCTACGCCATCGGTCCGGCGCTGCGCGAGCAGATCGCCGCGCGCGGTGAGGCGCGGCTCACGCTGGATCTGGCGCCTGGTTACCCGCTCGATACGTTGGTGTCGCGGCTGGCCGCGCCGCGCCGCAAGCACAGCATCGGTGATTGGATCCGCCGCCGCGCGGGGCTCGATGCCGCCAAGTGCGCGCTGGTGTTTGAAGTGGCCGACAAGGCCACGCTGGCCGACCATGTCGCGCTGGCCGGATGGATCAAGGCGTTGCCCTTGCGCCTGCGCGCGCCCCGGCCGATCGCCGAGGCGATCAGCACGGCCGGCGGCGTACGCCTCGAGGCGCTGCTGGACGACAGCCTGATGTTGCGCGCGCGCCCCGGTGTGTTCTGCGCCGGCGAGATGCTCGACTGGGAGGCCCCCACCGGCGGTTACCTGCTCACCGCCTGCTTTGCCAGCGGATGGCGGGCCGGGCGCGGCGCCGCGAGCTGGCTGTGCGGGCAGGGGGCACGGTCGAGCGGCGCGGCGGAAGGGCGCTGAGCTCCAACAAGGCGGTCAAGCACACTTCCGCAATGCAACATCGGGGTCGCACTGGTGGCGGTGGAGTTTCGGCGTTAGGCTCGGGCAATGGGTGAGGTCGGAGACCGCTCGTCGCGCCCGCCCCGGGCGCTATGCGCTTGTAGGCGAACGCCCGGTGTGTCTCGTTATGAAGAAGAGGATGCACGACATGAAGATGCGTTCCCTGTCCGCGTTGCTCGTGCTGGCCGTGGTGGCCGGTGGCGCCATGGCGGGTGAAACCGTCCGCGTCGCCACGCAGGAGGCCGCCCCGGTCCCCGCCGATGCGGCCCATCGGGCGCTCGGCCCGTCGCCGGGCGCGCTGACCGACGTCGACGTCGCGCGGCGGGCACGCTCGGCCGTCGACATGCCGGCCTGCAGCACTTGTCACTGACCCTCGCGTGATCGCGCGGCGCAGGCCGCAGCGCGATCCGCTTCGTTCCGTGGGCGACCCTCGGCTTGTCGGCTGGCGCTTCAGCCCAGCGCGCGCACGCGGAAGTTGCGCCCCTTGATACGACCCGCCCGCAGGCGCTCCAGCGCCTTGTTGGCCAGCTCGCGGCTGATCGCCACGTAGGCACGGGTGGCGAATACGTCGATCTTGCCGATGTCGGCCGCCTGCAGGCCGGCGTCGCCGGTCAGTGCGCCGAGGATGTCGCCGGGGCGCAGCTTGTCCTGCCGACCGGCATCGATCACCAGGGTCTTCATCGGCGCCAGCTGCAGCGTCTTGCCACGCGGCGGCTGCACCCTGAGCGTTTCGCGCCGCAGCGGCGTGCCCAGCACCTGCTCGATGTTGTCCGCCTTCGGCCCCTCGCGCGGCGTGACCAGGGTGAGCGCGAGGCCCGATTCGCCGGCGCGGCCGGTGCGGCCGATGCGGTGGGTGTGGGTGTCCGGGTCGTGCGCGATGTCGAAGCTCACCACCAGCGGCAGCGCGGCGATGTCCAGGCCGCGCGCGGCCACGTCGGTGGCCACCAGTACCGCGCAGCTGCGGTTGGCGAAGCGCACCAGCACCTCGTCGCGGTCGCGCTGCTCCATGTCGCCGTGCAGCGCCACTGCGGAGAAGCCGCGGCGGTCGAGCTCCTGCGCCACCGCATCGACGTCCTTGCGCATGTTGCAGAACACCAGCGCCTGCGCGCGTGCGGCCGGACCGCTTCGCTCGGCAGTGAGCAGTTGCGCCAGCGCATCCAGCTTCTGCGCCGGTTCCACCAGCAGGAAGCGCTGCTCGATCGACGGCCGTTGGCTGACCGGCGCCGCCACTGTCACCTCGACCGGATCGCGCTGCACGCGCGCGCTCACCGCGCGGATCTCGGCCGGGTAGGTGGCCGAGAACAGCAGGGTCTGGTGGTGCTTGGCGAGGCGCCCGACGATGTCGTCGATCGCCTCGGAAAAGCCCATGTCGAGCATGCGGTCGGCCTCGTCCAGCACCAGCACCGTGATGCCGCCGCCATGCAGGCTGCCGCGCTTGAGGTGCTCCTGCACGCGCCCGGGCGTGCCCACCACGATGTGCGGATCATGCGTGAGCGAGGCCAGCTGCGGCCCCAGCGGCATGCCGCCGCACAGCGTCAGCAGCTTCACGTTGGGAATGTTCGCGGCCAGCTTGCGGATCGCCTTGCTGACCTGCTCGGCCAGCTCGCGGGTGGGGCACAGCACCAGCGCCTGCAGGCGGATGGTGTCCGCGTCGATGCGCTGCAGCAGCGAGAGTCCGAAGGCGGCGGTCTTGCCCGAGCCGGTCTGCGCCTGCGCGATCACGTCGTGCCCGGCGAGCATCGGCGGCAGGCTTTGCTCCTGCACCGGCGTCATGACGGTGTAGCCGAGGTTGCCGAGGCTGGCGAGCAGGGCCGGCTTGAGCGGGAGCGAGGCGAAGGAAGTCATGCGCCATGATCGCACGGCGTCGCATTTTACCTGTCAGGCATCACCACTGCGTGCGGTTCGCCAGCAGGCCCTTCAGCTCCACGTCGGGGAGGTTGCGCCACTGGCCGGGCTTGAGGTGGCCGAGCTCGATGTTGTCGATGCGCACGCGGCGCAGCGGGGTGATGCAGTCGCCGAACGCCGCCGCCATCAGCCGGATCTGCCGGTTCAGGCCTTGGGTCTGCACGATGCCGAAGCCGAACCTGGCGATGCGCCGCACGCGACAGCGCTGGGTCATCTGGCCTTCGATCCGCGCGCCCTTGGCCATGCCGGCGAGGAACTCGTCGGTGACCGCCTTGTTCACTGCCACCAGGTGCTCCTTCTCGTGGTGGTTCTCTGCGCGCAGGATCTCGTTGACGATGTCGCCGTTGCTGGTGAGCAGGATCAGGCCTTCCGACTCCTTGTCCAGTCGGCCGATCGGGAAGATGCGCTGTGGGTAATCGACGAAGTCGACGATGTTGCCGTCCACGCTCTGGTCGGTGGTGCAGGTGATGCCCTCCGGCTTGTTCAGCGCGATGTAGACCGCCTTCTTGGCCGACGGCGTGATGGCCAGGATGCGCGCCTTGACGACCTCGCCGTCCACGCGCACCTCGTCGCCCTCCAGTGCCTTGGCGCCGGTGGACACGACCTCGCCGTTGATCGTCACCCGCCCGGCAAGCAGCAGCTCGTCCGCCTCACGGCGTGAGCACAGGCCGGCTTCGCTGATGTATTTGTTGACGCGCATGCAACAGCACTCGTGTAGGAGCGCACCCTGTGCGCGA
>WOZO01000119.1 GCA_011620315.1 Sideroxydans sp.
GTGCGAGATCTACTGGCGTGCATTGTCGGTGGGAGAACCGAACATACTCACCGCGCAACAGATGCACGAAGTCAAAGCGAAGTTCGTCGAGTACAAGAAACGCAGTTAAGAAAGAATTCCGTTCGTCCTGAGTAGGCGCAGCCGTATCGAAGGATGAATGGACAATAAAAAGGAAACGAAATGCCCATCAAGTCACGTGTCAGAACCGTCCCCCATTACCCCAAGCAGGGCATCATGTTCCGCGACATCACCACGGTGCTCAAAGACCCGGTCGGCCTGCGCGCCACCATCGACGAACTGGTGCGCAGATATAAGGATGTGAAGATCGACAAGATCGCCGGTATCGAATCGCGCGGCTTCATCCTTGGTGCACCGCTGGCCTATGCGCTTGGCGTCGGCTTCGTGCCCATCCGCAAGAAAGGCAAACTGCCTGCCGAGACCATAGGTCACGACTACGAACTCGAATACGGCACTGACCGTATCGAGATCCACACCGACGCCATCTCCAAGGGAGAAAAAGTGCTGCTGGTGGACGATCTCATCGCCACCGGCGGCACCGCCGAAGCCGCCGTCATCCTCATCGAGAAGATGGGCGGGCATGTCATCGAATGCAGCTTTATGATCGACCTGCCGGACATCGGCGGACGCGCGCGGCTGGAGAAGCGCGGGCATAAGGTGTTTGCGTTGTGCGAGTTCGAGGGAGATTAGTTTGGATCTGCAAGTCATTTCAATTGCGGGTAGTGAATTTAAATACCCGATTGCTGATTATGTATCTCAGCTTGTTCGTGGCAAGCGGAACGAAACTTATCCCGATATTCCTTTGAGTTCGGAGACTAGATATTCAGCGCTATTGATATTGCTGATAGTCATAATGCTTGAATCATATTTGGCTCGAATACGTCATTTCGATAAGAGTACCGACGCGAGAAAAAAGAAGCATGCTTCGACATATCTTGCTTCATTAAAAGGCTGTAAGCGCTTGGCTAGGAGATTTAACGAAGTGTATTTGCTTCGTAATGCGATTGCTCATAACCATGTTTTTGAATATGGAAAATCGCTGCAATTGAATGGGGATTTGAATTTTAGAAATTTCAAAGTTGATACGTCATGGCAAGGCGAGCGCGATCCTTTGGTGTATTCAAAGTATGTAAAGGCAGGAAAGCGTTTAGAGCCAAGAACCACTATTCTCGGGCTTCGAGTGGTGCCTGGAAGAATGGGTAGGGAGGATGTGTTGGTGGTTTTTGAGTTGGTCTATCAAATTCTTCTGCAACTCCGCAAAAAGAAATATCTTGATTTGACAATTGACTGGTCTGTTCCGTATCAACCAATTGGGCAAAAGCGGAAACTCTTGAGTTTCCCTTTTTGGGATTTGATAAACGAAATTCGTAAGGTGACAAAATGAAAATCGAAACCCTGCGCTGGTTCAACAACCGGCTGGAGATGATAGACCAGCGCATCCTGCCCGCTGCGTTCGAATACCTGAGTTACTACACAGCCTCTTCGGTGGCGGAGGGGATACGCAATATGGTGGTGCGCGGTGCACCGGCTATCGGTGTGGCGGCGGCTTATGGTGTAGCGCTGGAGGCATTGAAGCTTCAGGACAGCTCGGCGACTGAATTCGAGTCTGGTATGGAAACCGGCTTTGCCGTGTTGGCAGGCAGTCGTCCGACGGCGGTGAATCTGTTCTGGGCTTTGCAGCGTATGCGCAAGGTTTGGGGCGGTGTGGCGGAGCAAACGCCGAAGCAGATCGCGCAGCGTTTGCTGGCTGAGGCGCATGAGGTGCTGGCCGAGGATATCCGTATCAACAAGGCGATGGGTGCGAACGGTGCGGCTTTGCTGAAGGACGGCGCGCGGGTGCTGACGCATTGCAACGCTGGCGCGCTGGCGACGGCGGGGTGGGGCACGGCGCTGGGGGTGTTTCGTTCCGCCATCGAGGCGGGCAAGAAGATCTCGGTGATCGCCGACGAGACGCGGCCTTTCCTGCAGGGTGCACGGCTGACGGCGTGGGAGATGGTGCAGGAGAACATCCCGGTGACGCTGATCACCGACAATATGGCGGGCCATTTGATGGCGCAGGGCGAGATCGATGCGGTGGTGGTGGGGACGGACCGTGTGGCGGCCAACGGCGATGTGGCGAACAAGATCGGCACTTATATGGTGGCTGTGCTGGCCAAGCGGCACAACATTCCGTTCTATGTGGCGTGCCCGCTTTCGACCATTGACCTTAACATTGCAAGCGGTAAGGACATCCCCATCGAGGAGCGATCGGTGGATGAGGTAAAGGGTTTTCGAGACTATCACTGGGCGGCGGAGGGGGTGAAGATACGCAATCCGGCCTTCGATGTGACCCCGGCGGAGCTGGTGACGGGGCTGATCACCGAGAAGGGCGTGGTACTTAACCCTGACGTGCAGAGCATCCGCAAGCTGTTCGAGTAAGTCTTATTTGAGCAGCCGCGTCCCTGTTTAGCCCATGAGACACATCACTTTGTCTCATCCTTGGGGCGAGCGGCGGTGAGTATTGTTCGATATTCCATAAATACCTGTTTCCCATAAGCAAACCTTTTGGTACAATCCGCGCCGTTTTCTAGATGGGCTTCGAGCCCGTTTTTTATTTGTGGGATCGAATATGGACGTTGCAAACCTGGTTGAAACGACGCTGACTGGCATGGGTTACGAGCTGGTCGATCTGGAATTGTCCGGTCGCGGCATGATGCGCGTGTTCATGGACAAGCCGGAAGGTATCGCGGTCGAGGACTGCGAACGGGTGAGCAACCAGTTGGTGCGCCTGTTCACGGTGGAAGGTGTGGAGTATGAGCGCCTTGAGATTTCTTCACCGGGGCTGGACAGAGTAGTTAAGAAAGAAGCGGACTTCGTTCGCTTCAAAGGGCAGAAGGCGAAATTCAAGTTGCGTCTGCCTGTGAACGGTAGCAAGCAGTTGGTGGGCATCATCGGTGAGTTGAAGGATGGTGTGCTGCAACTGGATATGGCTGGCGGTTCGGTCGAGATCGAACTGTCCAATGTGGATAAGGCACGTTTGGTGCCCGTATTTTGATTTGATGCAGTCGGAGAAAAACGATGAGTCGTGAAGTTCTATTGTTGGTGGATGCCTTGGCACGTGAAAAGAACGTGGACAAGGAAATCGTGTTCGGCGCACTGGAGTCTGCTTTGGCCTCTGCGACAAAGAAGCGTTTCGTGGAAGAAGAGGCCGATGTGCGTGTCAGCATCGACCGTGAATCCGGCGAATACGAGTCTTTCCGTCGCTGGGAAGTGATGGACGACGAGACTTTCGAGACGCCCGAACTCCATATCAAGCTTGAAGAAGCGCAGAAGCGCGATGCCGAGATAGAGATGGGTGAGTTCATCGAAGAGCCGCTGGAGAACATTGACTTCGGTCGTATCGGTGCGCAGGCTGCCAAGCAAGTCATCTTCCAGAAGATCCGCGATGCAGAACGCGAGCAGATCCTGGCTGACTTCATGGAGCGTAACGAACATCTGGTGTCCGGCACGATCAAGCGTATCGAGCGCGGCAACGCCATCATCGAATTCGGCAAGATCGAGGCTTTGCTGCCACGCGATCAGATGATCCCGAAAGAGAATCTTCGCGTCGGCGACCGTGTGCGTGCTTATCTGTTGCGCGTCGATCGCACCGTGCGCGGCCCGCAGATCATTCTGTCGCGTATCACTACCGAGTTCCTGAAGAAGTTGTTCGAACTGGAAGTGCCCGAGATCGAAGAAGGCATTCTGGAGATCGTCAGTGCATCGCGTGATCCCGGCTCTCGCGCCAAGATCGCGGTACGCACCAACGACCAGCGTCTGGACCCCATCGGTACTTGCGTCGGTATGCGCGGTTCGCGCGTGCAGGCTGTGACCACCGAGCTGGCTGGCGAGCGCGTGGACATCATCCTGTGGTCTGATGATCCTGCGACTTTCGTCATCAATGCACTGGCACCGGCTGAAGTCACTTCCATCATGGTGGACGAAGACAAGCACAGCATGGATGTGGTGGTTGAAGAAGAGAACTTGGCGCAAGCCATCGGTCGTGGCGGTCAGAACGTACGTCTGGCGACTGAGTTGGCAGGTTGGGAGATCAACCTGATGACTGTTGAGCAATCTGCCGAGAAGAATGAGCAGGAATTCGCAGTGATCCGCGACTTGTTCGTGGCCAAATTGGATGTGGATGAAGAAGTCGCCGACATCTTGGTGCAGGAAGGTTTCAATACGCTGGAAGAAGTCGCGTATGTGCCACTGGATGAGATGTTGGAGATCGAGTCATTTGACGAAGCGACCGTGGAAGAGCTGCGCAGCCGTGCACGCAATTCATTGTTGACTGCCGCTATCGCCAATGAAGAACAGGTCGAACACAACATCGAAGACCTGCTGAAGATCGAAGGTATGGATGCTGACACAGCGCGTACGCTGGCTGGTAAAGGAGTGGGCACGCAGGATGATTTGGCCGACCTCGATACCGACGAGTTGATGGAAATGACGGGCATGGACGGTGAGCGTGCCAACCAGTTGATCATGACGGCGCGTGCGCCATGGTTCGAATAAGTAATTAGCCCTGGGGCTGAAGGAAAGTAATGGGAAAAATCAATGTCGCTCAATTCGCCGGGGAACTGGGTCTCCCGGTCGAACTGTTACTGGAACAGTTGCAGTCGGCCGGTGTAGCCAAGCAAAAGGACTCCGATCCGATATCCGAGCAAGATAAAGCGAAGTTGCTTGAGCACCTGCGCAGCGCGCACGGTGGCGGCAAGAGCAAGATTACGGTGACACGCCGCGAGACGACTGCGATCAAGAAAGCGGACAGCAGCGGCAAGTCGCGCACCATCCAGGTCGAAGTGCGCAAGAAGCGCACCATTGCGCCGTTGGTCGAAAAGCCCGAAGCGGCAGCGCCATTGGCTGCGCCGGAAGCGGTTGAAGCGCCAGCCAAGCCCAAGCAAGTTCTGGATGATGCCGAGAAGCTGGCGCGCGAAGAAGAAGCGCGTCAGTTGGCCGAGTTAGCCGCGCGCCAGGCTGCCGATGTGGAAGCCAAGCAGGCACGCAAGCGCAAGGCGATCACTGCCGAGGCAAAGCCAGAGCCCGAGCAGGTTGCCGAAGAAAAACCAGTCGTTGCCGCCGCACCGGTAGTCGCGCCAGCCGCTGCTGCGGCTGGCGCACCGGAAGGCACCTTGCACAAGCCTGCATTGCGTCCGGGTGACAAGGTTTCCCGACCTTCTAGAAAAGCCGAGAAGGCACCGGCGAAAGACAGTCCGTGGGATGAAGCCGGCCACAAGAAGCGTCCGGCATCGCGCACTGCGGATACACGTAGCGGCGTGACTGCCCGACCGGGTTCGTTGCGCACCGGCCGCCACGACAAACACAGCAAGACCGAGGCCGCACATGCGTTCTCGCTGCCGACCGAACCGATCGTGCAGGAAGTCACCATCCCAGAGACCATTTCTGTCGCGGAATTGGCGCAGAAGATGTCCATCAAGGCCGCCGAGATCATCAAGGCGCTGATGAAGATGGGTTCCATGGTGACCATCAACCAGGTGCTGGATCAGGAGACCGCGATGATCGTGGTCGAAGAGATGGGCCACAAGGCCGTTGCGGCCAAGCCGGACGATCCCGATGCATTCCTGATGGAAGATGCGCAACACGAGGATGCGGTGCTAGAACCGCGCGCGCCGGTGGTGACCGTGATGGGTCACGTCGACCACGGTAAGACCTCGCTGCTGGATTACATCCGCCGCACCCGCGTCGCCAGCGGCGAGGCGGGTGGCATCACGCAGCATATCGGTGCTTATCACGTCGATACGCCGCGCGGCATGGTCACTTTCCTCGATACCCCGGGGCACGAGGCCTTTACGGCGATGCGCGCGCGCGGTGCGCAGGCAACCGATATCGTGATTCTGGTGGTGGCTGCCGATGACGGCGTGATGCCGCAGACCAAGGAAGCGATCCACCACGCCAAGGCGGCAAATGTGCCTCTGGTTGTGGCTGTTACCAAGATCGACAAGCCGGATGCGAATTCCGAACGCGTGCGCCAGGAACTGGTGACCGAAGGCGTGGTGCCGGAAGATTGGGGCGGCGACTGTATGTTCGTTGAGGTTTCGGCCAAGACCGGGCAAGGCATTGACCAATTGCTGGAAGGCATTCTGCTGCAAGCCGAGGTGCTGGAATTGAAAGCGGCAAAAAACACCAGCGCCAAGGGGGTGGTAGTCGAAGCGCGCCTGGACAAGGGTAAGGGCGCTGTGGCGACCATGCTGGTGCAATCCGGCACGCTGAAACGCGGCGACGCGGTGCTGGTCGGTTCGGTTTCCGGGCGTGTGCGCGCCATGCTGGACGAGAACGGCAAGCCTGTGGCCGAGGCCGGTCCGTCGATCCCGGTCGAGATCCAAGGCTTGTCCGAAGTGCCGGTTGCCGGTGCGGATTTCCTGGTGCTGGCCGACGAAAAGAAGGCGCGCGAGATCGCGCTGTTCCGTCAAGGCAAGTATCGCGATGTGAAACTTGCCAAGCAGCAGGCAGCCAAGCTGGAGAATATGTTCGAGCAGATGGGCGAAGGCGAAGTGCGCACCCTGCCGCTGATCGTGAAGGCGGATGTGCAAGGTTCTATCGAGGCGATCGCCGGTTCATTGCAGAAGCTGTCCACCAGCGAAGTGAAGGTCAGCATCATTCACAGCGGCGTGGGCGGCATCACCGAGTCCGATGTCAACCTGGCGCTGGCCTCCAAGGCGGTCATCATCGGCTTCAACTCGCGTGCCGATGCTTCCGCACGCAAGCTGGCCGAAGCTTCCGGCGTTGACATCCGCTACTACAACATCATCTATGCGATGGTGGACGAGATCAAAGCGGCATTGTCCGGCATGCTGGCACCGGAGAAGAAAGAAAGCATCATCGGTATGGTCGAGATCCGTCAGGTCTACCACATCTCCAAGGTGGGTACGGTGGCCGGCTGTTACGTCACCGAAGGTATGGTCAAACGCGGCTCCAGCGTGCGTGTGTTGCGCAACAACGTGGTGATCCATTCCGGCGAGCTGGATTCGCTGAAGCGCTTCAAGGATGACGCGAAGGAAGTCAGATCCAACTTCGAGTGCGGTCTGTCGCTGAAAGGCTTCAACGATCTGGAAGTGGGCGATTTCCTGGAAGTGTTCGAGATCGTCGAAGTGGCGCGAGCCCTTTAAATGGCGAAGGATTTCTCCCGTACTGACCGTATCTCCGAGCAGATCCTGCGCGAACTGGCGGAATTCATCCGCCTTGAAGTGAAGGATCCGCGCGTGAGCAAAGTGACCTTGACCGGCGTCAGCGTCACCAACGACCATGCGCATGCCAAGGTGTTCTACACCTCGCTGGAAGGCGGGACCGAACAACTGCAAACGGGTTTGGAGCGGGCTGCCGGTTTCCTGCGCAGCCAACTCGCAAAATCCATGAAGCTGCGCATCACGCCCCAGCTGCATTTTGTCTACGATGCTTCCATCGAGCGCGGTGCGCATTTGTCCCAATTGATCGAACAAGCGGTAGCCAGTGACAAGAAAGATTGAGCAGGTCCGTCGCGCCAAACGCCAGCTCGACGGCGTGCTGTTGTTCGACAAACCGCTGGAACTGAGCTCCAACACCGCAATGCAAAAGGTGCGCTGGCTTTTTCGCGCGGAAAAGGCCGGCCATACCGGCACGCTGGACCCGCTCGCCACCGGCCTGTTGCCGATCTGCTTCGGCGAGGCGACCAAATTCACCCATGCTTTGCTGGATGCCGACAAACGTTATCGCGCCACGATCCGGCTCGGTCAGCGCACGACGACCGGCGATGCAGAAGGCGAGATCATCGAGGAACGTCCGGTTACGGCAGATGAAGCGCAGATCAGGCAGGTGCTGCTTCGTTTCACCGGCGAGATTTCGCAACTGCCTCCCATGCACAGCGCCCTGAAGCATCAGGGCAAACCGCTGTACGAATATATCCGCAAAGGCGAAGTGATCGAACGCGAGACGCGGCAGGTATTCATCCGCGAACTGAATCTGGAGCGATTTTCGGCAACCGGGCCGGATATCGACGTGTTATGCAGCAAGGGCACTTATATCCGCACCTTGGGAGAGGATATCGGCGAAGCACTGGGTTGCGGCGGGCATCTGATCGCTTTGCGCCGTACCGGCATCGGCGACTTCGATCTGCATGCGGCGCACACTTTGCCTGAACTGGAAGGTCTGGATGAAGCGGCGCGCGACAGCTTGCTATTGCCCGTGGATAGCCTCATTCAGAACTTTCCGGCCATGACGCTGGATGCCGTGCAAGCAGCTCGTTTGGCGCAAGGGCAGCGTTTTGGATTGCGGGATGGCTATCCGGATGGCAAGCGACGTCTGTATGCCGAAGGAAGTTTCATAGGGTTGGGAGAATTGGTCGCCGGACGCCTGTCACCCAACCGGCTTTTGTCCGGCATCGCCCGTATGGCGGCAGTACCGAAATCAGCTTGAGTGACAAGCCTATTCAAGTGTAGAATGCCGCACTTTTTTTAATACCGCACCTTTTTAACTGGAGAAGAAGTCAATGTCTATTACCGCCGCTCAAAAATCGCAGATCGTGACTGACTATCAGCGCGCCAAAGGCGATACAGGCTCCCCCGAAGTGCAAGTAGCCCTGATGACGGCACGTATCAACTACCTGACCGATCACTTCAAGGAGCACAACAAGGATCACCACTCACGTCGCGGTCTGCTGCGTCTGGTGAGCCGCCGCCGCAAGCTGCTCGACTACCTGAAGAGCAAGAACGAAGAAGGTTACAAGGCACTGATCCAGCGCCTCGAACTGCGCAAGTAATTCTGCAAAAAAGCGGGTCGCAAATGCGGCCCGCTTCGTTTTGGCGTGCCGATCCGCCGTATCCGTACAAACTTCAAGAGAGGTCTACTTTGAGCCACTATAAAAAAACACTTCGCTACGGTAATCATCAACTGACATTGGAGACCGGCGAAATCGCACGCCAAGCCAGTGGCGCAGTCATGGTCAGCCTGGGCGACACCTCGGTGCTGGTTACCGTGGTCGGACGCAAGGACGCAAAGCCGGATCAGGACTTCTTCCCCCTGACCGTCGATTATCAGGAACGCACTTACGCCGCAGGCAAGATCCCCGGCAGCTTCTTCAAGCGTGAAGGCCGTCCCAGCGAAAAAGAGATCCTGACCTCGCGTCTGATCGACCGCCCGCTGCGTCCGCTCTTCCCCGAGAGTTTCTACAACGAAGTGCAGATCGTGGCCACCGTGATGTCTTCCGATCCGCAGATCGATGCGGATATTCCCGCCATGATTGGCGCCTCCGCCGCACTGGCGATCTCCGGCATCCCGTTCGACGGCCCCATCGGTGCGGCGCGCGTCGGCTATGCCAACGGTCAGTATCTGCTGAACCCGTCCAAGGATGAGCTGGTGACTTCGCAGATGGATCTGGTCGTCGCCGGTACCGCGCAAGCCGTATTGATGGTCGAATCCGAAGCACAACAACTGTCCGAAGAAGTGATGCTGGGCGCAGTGGTGTTCGGTCACGAGCAAATGCAGACCGTGATCAATGCCATCATCGAAATGGCGAACGAAGTCGGCCAGGACGATTGGGACTGGACGCCGGCTGCCAAGAACGAAGCGCTGATCGCCCGTATCAACGAATTGGCAGAGAACGAACTCAAAGCGGCTTATGCCGTGCGCGAGAAACAGGCGCGCACCCAGCAAGTAGATGCGATCCACGCCAAGGTTGCTGCCGCACTGGCAGTGCCCGAGTTCGAGAACGTCTCCAAGAACGAGATCAACGAACTGTTTAGCGCACTGGAAGCCAAGATCGTGCGCGGCCAGATCCTCAGCGGTGAGCCGCGTATCGACGGTCGCGACACTCGCACCGTGCGTCCGATCACCATCCGCACCGGCGTATTGCCGCGTGCCCACGGTTCCGTGCTGTTCACCCGTGGTGAGACACAGGCTTTGGTCATCGCAACGCTCGGTTCCATGCGCGATGCGCAAAAGATCGATGCGCTGGAAGGCGAGTACACAGACCGCTTCATGCTGCACTACAACTTCCCGCCGTACTCCACCGGCGAGACCGGTCGTGTCGGCACACCGAAGCGTCGCGAGATCGGCCACGGCCGTCTGGCCAAACGCGCACTGGTTGCCGTGCTGCCGAGCGAAGAGGAATGCGGCTACGCGATTCGCGTGGTATCCGAGATCACCGAATCCAACGGTTCCAGCTCCATGGCTTCCGTGTGCGGCGGCTGCCTGTCGCTGATGGACGCGGGCGTGCCGGTGCGGGACCATGTGGCGGGTATCGCCATGGGGCTGATCAAGGACGGCGGCCGTTTTGCGGTGCTGACCGACATTCTGGGTGATGAAGATCACCTGGGCGACATGGACTTCAAGGTGGCAGGTACCGAGAACGGTATCACCGCGCTGCAGATGGACATCAAGATCAACGGCATCACCAAGGAGATTATGCAGGTCGCACTGAGCCAGGCTCAGGCGGGCCGCAAGCACATCCTCGGCATCATGAAACAGGCGATGCCTACCGTGCGTCCTGAAGTCTCCGACTTCGCGCCGCGCATGATCAAGATGAAGATCAATCCGGACAAGATCCGCGACGTGATCGGCAAGGGCGGTGCGGTGATTCGTGCTCTGACCGAAGAGACCGGCACCACCATCGACATCGACGATGACGGCAACATCACCATCGCCTGCGTGAGCGGCGAGGCCGGTGAGTTGGCCAAGAAGCGTATCGAAGACATCGTGGCCGAGGTCGAAGTCGGCAAGGTGTACGAAGGTCCCGTGGTCAAGCTGCTGGACTTCGGCGCACTGGTCAACATTCTGCCGGGCAAAGACGGTCTGCTGCACATCTCGCAGATCTCGCACGAGCGTATCGCAGCCGTGGCGGATCACCTGAAGGAAGGCCAGATCGTGAAGGTCAAGGTTCTGGAAGTGGACGACAAGGGCCGCATGCGTTTGAGCATGAAGGCATTGCAGGAGCAACCTGCAGCTGCCGCACCGGCTGCTGAATAAGTCAGCCTGCTGTCTGAACGAGCCCCGCCCCGTGCGGGGCTTTTCATTGCTGAAACGGAATCCGATACATGAACCCATCCAGACTTTCACTGGCACGCAAATTGGTGGGCACCTTGCCCGCCGGAAGACCGGGATTGTTCAATCCCTGGGCCGATCATTGCCCGCATGATGCGGAAGGGAACGGCCCGACAGCGAAGCTGGAGCGCTTGGCAGCACATCTGGATTGCGATCCGGAAATCATTCTTGCCGGCGAGGCACCAGGGTATCAGGGCTGTCGTTATAGCGGCATCGCCTTCACCAGTGAACGTTTGCTGGGCGAGGGGGCTATCCCCCGCATCGCAGCGCTGCCGCCGCGTTTGTCGACGCGGCGATTGCCTTTCTCCGAGCCGTCAGCCACCATCGTTTGGAGGACGCTGTACCGTCTGGGGATCGCCGAGCGTACGATCTTGTGGAATGCGCTGCAGTTACACCCGCACCGCGCGGATGAATTGTGGTCCAACAGGACCCCCTCGGCGGAGGAGATCGCGCTGGGGGAACCGGCGCTACGCATATTGATCGAAGCATTCCCGCAGGCAAAGGTCGTCGCGGTAGGCAAGAAGGCGGAAGGACTGCTGAGCGAGATGGGCGTGAAGGTCTCCGGAGCAGTCCGGCATCCCGCGAACGGTGGCGCAAGCGAATTTTCAAGAGGTCTTCAGGCGCTGATCTAAAACATGACAGACGAAGTTTTCGATTCGAAGTCCTTTCTCGCCAGTCTGCCGCTGCAGCCTGGCGTGTACCGCATGCTGGATAAGGACGGACAAGTGCTGTATGTGGGCAAGGCCAACCGGCTCAGGAAGCGCGTCAGCTCGTATTTTCAGAAGAGCAACCTGTCGCCGCGCATCCAGTTGATGGTGTCGCATATCGCGCGCATCGAAACCACGGTCACGCGCTCGGAAGCAGAGGCGCTGCTGCTCGAAAACAACCTCATCAAATCACTCAAGCCGCGTTACAACATTCTGTTCCGCGACGACAAGTCCTATCCCTACATCGTATTTACCGGCAGTCCGTCGCCGCGCCTTACCTACTATCGCGGCGTGACCGACAAGCGCCATCAATACTTCGGTCCCTATCCCAATGCGCAAGCGGCGAAAGAGAGCATCAACCTGCTGCAGAAGGTCTTCAAATTGCGCACCTGCGAGGAGGGCGTGTTCAACAATCGCACGCGGCCTTGCTTGCTGCACCAGATCCACCGCTGCAGCGCACCGTGCGCGGGATTGATCGGCGCAGAGGATTACGCCACCGATGTGCGCAATGCCGGTTTGCTGCTGAACGGCAAGTTCGACGAGGTCGAGAAACGTTTGCGCGCCGCGATGGAGCAAGCTGCCGAGGCGCTGGAATACGAACACGCCGCAGCCCTGCGCGACCAGTTGCAGGCCTTGCACACCGTGCAGCAAAAACAGTTCGTGGAAAGCGGACGCGATACCGATGCCGATATCGTGGCCGTAGTGGAGGCGGAAGGGGCGTTATGTCTGAATCTGGCGGTGGTGCGCGGCGGGCGACATCTGGGCGACAAGCCCTTCTATCCAGAAAATGTGCAGGGGCAGGATGCCGGCGAGGTGTTGGAGGCGTTCCTCGCCCAGCATTATCTGGATCGCAGTGTGCCGCCGCTGATCATCACCAGCATGGCGGTGCAGGATGAAGCGCTGGAAGCGCTGCTTAGCGAGCAGGCGGGGCACAAGGTGCAGATACGGCATGCGGTGACGGGAGAGCGGCGCCAGTGGCTGGAGATGGCGCAGGCCAATGCTTTGCTGGGATTGAAACAACAGGCTGGCATGCAAGCCGGGCAGACGCTGCGGCTGGAGGCATTGCGCAATGAACTGTCGCTGCCCGACCTGAAGCGCATCGAGTGTTTCGATATCAGCCACACCATGGGCGAGGCGACGGTCGCATCCTGCGTGGTGTATGACGATCTGGCGATCCGCCCGCAGGAATACCGCCGCTACAACATCACCGGCATCACGCCCGGTGACGATTACGCTGCCATGAAGCAGGCTTTGCAGAAGCGCTATCAAAAATTGCAGGCCGGCGAAGGGAAGCGGCCCGACCTTGTTTTGATCGACGGCGGTGCGGGGCAACTGGCGATGGCGATAGAAGTGATGGCCGAATTCGGCCTGTCCGGCATCGCGCTGGTCGGTGTGGCAAAAGGCGTGGAACGCAAAGCCGGGCTGGAGCAATTGCTGCGACCCGGTGTAGAAAAGCCGCTACAATTGCCGCCAGCCCATCCAGCCCTGCATTTGATCCAGCAAGTACGAGATGAAGCGCACCGTTTTGCCATCAGCGGACACCGCGCCAAGCGCGGTAAGGCGCGCACCACATCGTCACTGGAAGAGATCGAAGGGGTGGGGGAGAAACGTCGCCGCAACCTGCTGACCCACTTCGGCGGATTGAAAGGCGTCCAGCAAGCCAGTGTCGAAGAGCTGGCGCGAGTGGAGGGCGTAAGCCCCGCACTCGCCGAGAAGATCTATAACCATTTGCACTGACATGCCACTCAATATTCCGAACATTCTGACCTGGTTCCGCATCATCCTGATCCCGGTCTTTATCGCTGTCTTTTACGTCTCCGATGAGACATTGTCGCTGCATCACAAGCATGTGCTGGGCACCTTCATCTTCTGGCTGGCGGCCATCACCGACTGGCTGGACGGCTATCTGGCGCGCATGCTGAATCAGGGCTCTGCCTTCGGCGCATTTCTGGACCCGGTCGCGGATAAATTGATGGTGGTCGCGGCACTGGTGATCCTGCTCAAGCTGGGTTATGTGGATGCCATCATCGCTTTCATCATCATCGGTCGCGAGCTGACCATCTCCGCATTGCGCGAATGGATGGCGCAACTCGGCAGCAGCAAGAGCGTCGCAGTCTCCATGCTGGGCAAACTCAAGACCACCTTCCAGATGCTGGCCATCATGTTCCTGTTGTATCAGGAATCGCTGTTCGGAATTCCATGCGACACCGTCGGTACTGCGCTGATTTATCTGGCCGCCATCCTCACTTTGTGGTCGATGGTGTATTACCTGATGTTGGCGATGCCGCAAATTTCCGAAAAAACCCGCAATCAAAATTGATTTTTCGGATTCGCTCTGTATAATGCCGCGCTCTCGGGGTGTAGCGTAGCCTGGTAGCGCGCCTGGTTTGGGACCAGGATGTCGGGAGTTCGAATCTCTCCACCCCGACCAGGTTAAAGTAGTAGAAGTTTGTTGTGGATACCGAAAGAAGGGTGCCCGTAGCTCAACCGGATAGAGCACCAGCCTTCTAAGCTGGGGGTTAGGGGTTCGATTCCCTTCGGGCACGCCAAACAAACATAAAAGTTCAACGGTGGCTGTAGCTCAGTTGGTAGAGCCCTGGATTGTGATTCCAGTTGTCGTGGGTTCGAGCCCCATCAGCCACCCCATATATCGAGAGACCCGCCCTCCGTGGCGGGTCTTTTGTTTTGTCACGGTGTAGAATCGTGCCCATTCAAACAGGGAGGGACATCGATTGGACAAGATCAAAGGCATGATCCTAGCCGCAGGACAGGGGACGCGCGTCAGGCCGCTGACGCAAGACCTGCCCAAGCCGATGATCCCCATCCTCGGCAAACCCGTGATGGAATACCTGATCGATCATCTGGCGCGCTACGGCGTGAACGAGATCATGGTCAACGTCGCCTACAAGCACTGGAAGATCGAGAACTACTTCGGTAACGGCAGCACCTGGGGCGTCGACATCGGCTATTCCTTCGAAGGCGTTTACGAATTCGGCGAGATCACACCCAAGTCGCTGGGCTCTGCCGGCGGCATGCGTCGTATCCAGGACTTCGGCGGTTTCTTCGATACCACCACGATAGTCTTGTGCGGCGATGCGCTGATCGATCTCGATATCGGTGCCGCCGTGTGGGAACACAAGACCAAGAAGGCGATGGCCAGCGTGGTCACGCTGGAAGTGCCGAATTCGGAGGTCAGCAACTACGGAGTGGTCGAGACTGACGACGAAGGCCGTATCCTTTCCTTCCAGGAAAAACCCAAGCCAGAAGATGCGCGCTCCAACTTCGCCAGCACCGGTATCTACATCTTCGAACCGGAAGTCATCGACCTGATCCCATCGGGACAAGTGTTCGATATCGGCAGTCAGTTGTTTCCCATGCTGGCCGAAAAAGGCATGCCGTTCTATGCGCAGAAGCGCCATTTCAACTGGATCGACATCGGGCATATCGCCGACTACTGGAGCGTGCTTCAGCGCGTGCTGCGAGGCGAGGTCGCCCATATGCAGATGCCGGGCAAGGAGATCAAGCCGGGCGTATGGGTGGGCATCAACACCTGTATCAACTGGGACAAGGTCAAGATCGAAGGCCCGGTCTATATCGATTCCGGCGTGTGTATCGAGGACGGTGCCGAAGTGATCGGGCCGACCTGGATCACGCGCGGTTCGCACATCTGCGGCAATGCCAAGGTCATCCGCAGCATCCTGCTGGAGTACACGCGTATCACGCATGACATGGTGTTCGAAGAGACCATTGTCTCTCCCAAATACTGTGTCGAGCACAAAACCGGCGCGACCTGGTACATCGGCGACGACCGCACGCCCCTGCGCTGGGGTGATGCGCGCGGACGCTAGTTCGCGATGTTTCCCGGCGACAGCGTACTGTCAGTACGAGAACTCAATCTCGCCACCAAACGACTGATTGAAGACGGCCTGCCGCTGGTGTGGGTGCGCGGTGAAATATCCAATTTTGTCGCGGCCTCTTCCGGCCACTGGTACTTCTCGCTCAAGGACGATCAGGCGCAGGTGCGTTGTGTGATGTTCCGTCACAAACAGCAATATCTGGATTTTCGTCCGGGCAACGGCATGCTGGTCGAGGTGCATGCCCTGGCCACGCTGTACGAAGCGCGCGGCGAGTTCCAACTGACGCTGGAGCGCATGCGTCCGGCCGGGCAGGGCGCACTGTACGAAGCATTCGAACGACTGAAAGCGAAACTGTCGGACGAAGGGCTGTTCGACGCCGCGCGCAAGCGTGAATTGCCGTCATTCCCGCGCCGGATCGGCATCGTCACCTCGCCGCAGGCGGCAGCCTTGCGCGATGCATTGCGCACCTTGTCCGACCGTATGCCCGGTGTGCCGGTCGTGCTGTATCCGACCCCGGTGCAGGGCGAGGGTGCCGGGCGCAAGATCGCGCAGGCGATCCACGCCGCCAACGAGCGCGCAGAATGCGATGTGCTCATCGTCTGTCGCGGTGGCGGCAGCATCGAAGACTTGTGGTCGTTCAACGAGGAAGTGGTGGCGCGCGCCATCGCGGGCAGCGAGATCCCGGTTATCAGCGGTGTCGGCCACGAGACCGATTTCACCATCGCAGATTTTGTGGCCGACCTGCGCGCCGCGACGCCGACTGCAGCCGCGCAAGCCGCAGTTCCAGACAGGAAAGCCTTGCTTCACTACCTGGCCAAGCAGGGGCGGCAGCTCACCCAGGCACTGATGCGGCAGATCGAGCGCCGCATGCAACAGCTGGACTATCTGCAACGCAGACTGGTGCATCCGGCTCAGCGCATACAGCAGCAAACGGATCTGTTGGGCACCATGCGTCGCCGCCTTGATCTGTCGCAAGGCAGCTTGATGCGGCAGAGAGAATGGCAGTTGCAATCATTGATGCAACGCCTTGGCGTTCTCGCGCCGGATGTCGGGGCGTCGAAAAATCTGCTGTCTACTTACGCTCGGCGCATGGGGGCGGTCCTGGCGCGTCAACTCGAGCGCCACGCGGACAGATTGTTTGCACTCCAACAACATCTCCATCTGCTCGACCCGAATCAAGTACTGGCGCGCGGCTATAGCCTGGTGCGCAATTCAAAAGGTAACATCGTGATTGATG
This sequence comes from Sideroxydans sp., assembly GCA_011620315.1. Lineage (GTDB taxonomy): Bacteria > Pseudomonadota > Gammaproteobacteria > Burkholderiales > Gallionellaceae > Sideroxyarcus. The sequence continues at coordinate 16,869 of WOZO01000119.1, forward strand.
GTCGGCAGATCAAAACCGGCGAATCGCTTGATATTAAATTCGCGCAAGGTGGCGCACGCGTTCAGGTGCGGGAAACCTTGGGGCCGAAAGCGGCAGAGAACTAAAATCCGCGTAGCGTCTGCCTGTCCTCCGCGCCCTCAGGGAGAGTGGGGCTGAAACAGACATTCTTCAAACCGGTACTTTGATCGTAGGATAAAATGCGCGCCAGACTCTTTTCTCCATTACCAAAGATGAACCTTCCTTTCTCGCGACGCACATTGTGGCTGATGCTACTGGCGCTTGTCGTTATCTGGTTCGGCAATCTGGAATATCGCAAACTGATCAAGCCGGATGAGGGGCGATACGCCGAGATCGCGCGCGAGATGGTGGCAAGCGGAGATTGGGTCACGCCGCATCTGAACGACTTTAAGTATTTCGAAAAACCGCCGTTGCAATACTGGGCAACGGCCGTGGCCTTTGAGGTCTTCGGCGAGCACCAATGGACTGCGCGTCTGTGGACGGCACTGACAGGTTTTCTGGGTGTTTTGCTCGCCGGATTCGTCGGTTTGCGTTTGTTCGGGCGTGAAGCAGGCTTGTATGCCGCGTTGATATTGGGCAGCAGCATGCTCTATGCGCTGATGGCGCATGTGAACACGCTGGACATGGGCGTCACCTTCTTTATATCGCTCGGGATATTTTCGCTGTTGCTTGCGCAGCAGGAATCTGCCATCCCCTTGCGGCGAAACTGGATGGTCCTGGCTTGGGCGGCCATGGCGCTGGCGGTGCTGAGCAAAGGGTTGATGGGAGTGATTCTGCCCGGTGCGGCTTTGTTCCTGTATTCGCTACTCAACCGCGACAGCGCTGTCTGGCTGCGCATGCACTGGATCATCGGCTTGCTGGCTTTCTTTGCTGTCGCCGCCCCCTGGTTCGTGCTGGTGATGCAGGCAAATCCAGAGTTCTTCCAGTTCTTCTTTATCCACGAGCACTTCGAACGTTTTCTGACCAAGGTGCATGCCCGTTACCAGCCTTGGTATTATTTCGTACCCATATTGCTGTTCGGCATGTTGCCTTGGACAGTGCTGATGTTCGATACCGTGTTGCGTACCTGGCGTGACAGCGCATCACAGGCGAGACACTTCAGTCCCGAGCGTTTCCTGCTGGTGTGGGTGGTGTTCGTGTACCTGTTTTTCTCCGTTTCCAGTTCCAAGCTACCGTCTTACCTGCTGCCGATGTTCCCCGCGCTGGCGCTGCTGATGGGCAAGCAGGTTGCAGCGATGCCCGCTCGCCGCCTGTTCTGGCTGATCGTGCCGGTGCTGCCGCTACTGCTCGTATTTTTGTTTGCAATGGGGCCGCTGGTGAACCAGCAGTCCGAAAATCCGGTGCAATTCGAGATGTATTCCGCCTATGCCAATTGGATAATGGTCGCCGTCATGATTTGGCTGCTGGGCGTGGCGGGGGCGTTGTACGGCATCCGGCGTGACAGGAAGATGTCTGCCATCGGCATACTTGCTTTGTCTACCTTGCTGGCCGCGCAGATTGGCGCCTCCGGTTACGACACCATCGCCCGCGAGCGTTCTGGCTTCCTGATCGCAGAAGCAATCGCATCGCAGATCAAACCGGATACCCCGTTCTATTCGATAGAGAACTACGAGCAGACGCTGCCGTTCTATCTCAAGCGCACCTTGATACTGGTCGATTTCAAGGATGAGATGGCATTCGGCATCCAGCAGGAACCGCACAAGTGGATACCCGACATCGCCACGTTCGCGCAACGCTGGAATAGCGACAAGGAAGCCTATGCGATCATGCCGCTGCGCGTGTTCCCGGAATTGGAAAAGAAAGGCCTGGCAATGAAAGAGATGTATAGAGACCACCAGATCGTCGTGGTGAGCAAACCGTGAACCTGCTTAACTTTTCACTCATCTTCACCGGTGTGATGCTGAACGCTGCCGCGCAGATCCTGATGAAGGCCGGCACCAATGCCATCGGGCACTTTGAATTCAGCATGGCCAATGTGATGCCCATAGGCTGGAAGCTGGCAACCGAGTGGCACATCGTCACTGCACTGTTCTGCTACGGCGTCAGCGTTGTCGTCTGGATTCTGGCGCTGTCGCGCGTGCCGGTCAGCATCGCATTTCCCATGTTGTCCATGGCCTATGTGGTGAATGCGGTCGCCGCCAAGTATCTGCTGGGCGAGGACTTCAGTGCCACCAAACTGCTCGGCATGGGCGTCATCATCCTCGGCGTCATCATCATTTCGAGAGCGTAAGCATGTCCGAGTTCCTACCCTTTACCAAACCCTACATCGACGAAGCGGCCATCGCCGCCGTCGGCGAAGTGCTGCGTTCCGGCTGGATCACCTCAGGCCCCAAGGTGCAGGCGTTCGAGAAAGCACTCTCCGAATATTTCGGCGGACGCCCGGTGCGCACCTTCAACTCGGGCACCTGCACCATGGAGATCGCCCTGCGCATCGCCGGCATCGGGGCGGGGGACGAGGTCATCACCACGCCCATCTCATGGGTGGCCACCTCAAACGTCATCATCGAAGTCGGCGCAACCCCGGTATTTGCGGACATTGATCCGGTCACGCGCAACATCGATCTGGATAAAGTCGAAGCGGCGATCACGCCGCGTACCAAGGCCATCATTCCTGTCGATCTTTCCGGCTTGCCCGTGGATCGTGATCGCCTGTATGCCATTGCCGCGAAACATAAGTTGCGCGTGGTGGAAGACGCGGCGCAGGCACTCGGTTCGCTATGGCATGGCAAGCGCATCGGCAGCTTCGGCGATTTCGTCTCGTTCAGCTTCCAGGCCAACAAGAACCTGACCACCACCGAAGGCGGCTGCCTGGTGCTGAATAACGAGGATGAGGCGCGTTTGGCCGAGAAGTACCGCTTGCAAGGCGTCACGCGCACAGGCTTCGACGGCATGGATGTGGACGTGCTGGGCGGAAAATTCAATATGACGGATGTGGCCGCTGTGATCGGTCTGCATCAGTTACTGCAGTTGGATGCCATCACTGCGAGACGCCATGAACTGGCCAGGCACTATTTCGGCAGTTTCGGCGCGGCATTCGAACAACTGGGCGGTGTTCAGTTGCCGCTGCATGATTTCGAGAACACCAACTGGCACATGTTCGAGATCGTATTGCCAGAAGGTGTAAAGCGTGCCGACTTCATGGCCAAGATGAAAGAGCGGCATCACATCGGTTGCGGCGTGCATTACCCGCCTATCCATCTGTTCAAGATGTACCGTGAGCGCGGTTTTAAGGAAGGCATGTTCCCGGTGGCAGAGGAAGTGGGGCGGCGCATCGTTACGCTGCCCCTGTTCCCGAAGATGAGCGAGGCGGATGTGGAGCGCGTGGTGGAGGCGGTGAAATCGTTATGCCCGGCTAGTGCCGGGTAGTACAGACAATTTCCGAGCAATTCGGGTATTCGGGAGTGCCGAAGTACTCTTTGCCGCCAGCAGCGCTGGTTTCCTGCGCTGCCACCCCCCCCGTGCTGGCTTTCTCCATTTCCGCGATGGAATGCAGTCCCGCCTTGTATTCCCCGTCATGGAATTGTTTCAAGGCGTTGACGTCGTACCTGTGCACGCGCTGGCGAGGTTCTTCCATCTTCTTGTAGCCATTGTTGAAAATTTCCGACTCCTTTCCTTGAGTGATGAAATACCCGACACCATACAGTCATTACTTGCACGATAAATTCTTGGGCTGGGGATTTCGCGAAGCGATGGGGGTGGGGTAGAATGCCGCCCCTATGAGCGCTACCCAACTTTCGGTCGTCATTCCCGTCTACAACGAAGAGCAGGGGCTGCAAGCCTTGTTTGACCGGCTCTATCCGGCGCTGGACAAACTGGCGATCCCGTATGAAATCATCTTTGTCAACGATGGCAGCCGCGACCGCTCTGCCGCCATTCTGCGCGAGCAGTTCCAGCAACGCCCGGAAGTGACGCGCGTGGTGCTGTTCAACGGCAACTTCGGCCAGCACGTGGCCATCATGGCCGGCTTCGAGCAGTGTCGCGGGCAGCGCGTGGTGACGCTGGATGCCGACCTGCAGAATCCGCCGGAAGACACACATCTGCTGCTGGCCAAGATGGACGAGGGCCACGACTACGTCGGCTCCATCCGCCGCCAGCGCAGCGACAGCTGGTGGCGCCATGTCGCCTCGCGCGCCATGAACGGCCTGCGCGAAAAGATCACGCGCATCAAGATGACCGACCAGGGCTGCATGTTCCGCGCCTACGACCGCCACATCATCGACGCGGTGAACTCGTGCCGCGAAGTCAGCACCTTCATCCCGGCGCTGGCCTACAGCTTCGCGCGCAATCCGACAGAGGTGGTGGTGGGGCACGAAGAACGCGCGGCGGGCGAGTCCAAATATTCGATGTACAGCCTGATCCGCCTCAATTTCGACCTGATGACCGGCTTCTCGCTGGTGCCGTTGCAGATGTTCTCCATGCTGGGCATGCTGATCTCGGTGCTCTCCGCGCTGTTCTTCGTGCTGCTGGTCGTCCGCCGCCTGATTGTCGGCCCCGAAGCGGAAGGCCTGTTCACCCTGTTCGCGCTGATGTTCTTCCTGATCGGTATCGCGCTGTTCGGCATCGGCTTGCTGGGTGAATACATCGGCCGTATCTACCAGCAGGTGCGCCATAGGCCGCGCTATCTGATCGAGGCGGTGCTGGAACAGCAGGAAAAGGGCAAGGCGACAAGGGAGAAAAACAGGACGAGCGCGGTTGCCGGAGAGCCGGATCCGTTTGTCGCGGAGCCGAAAAAGAAAAGGGCCAGGCCAGCCGAGCCTGAGCATCCATTGATGTTCTCGGATAGCCAGGAATGAGCCGGGCGGTCGTGTTCGCCTACCACAACGTGGGCTACCGTTGTCTGAACGTGCTGTTGGCGCACGGCGTGGACGTGGCGCTGGTGGTGACGCATCGCGACAATCCCAAAGAAATTATCTGGTTCGACAGCGTGCAGGAGCTGGCGGAACTGCATGGCATTCCGGTGATCACGCCGGACAACCCGAATACGCCGGAAGTGGTCGATCAGATTGCGGCATTGCAGCCGGATTTCTTCTTCTCCTTCTACTACCGCGAGATGCTGAAAGCGCCGTTGCTGGCTATCCAGAAGCAAGGCGCACTGAACATGCACGGCTCGCTGCTGCCGAAATACCGCGGCCGCGTGCCGGTGAATTGGGCGATAATCCGCGGCGAAACCGAGACGGGCGCGACGCTGCACTACATGACCGAGAAGCCGGACAACGGCGACATCGTGGCGCAGCAGGCCGTGCCCATCCTGCCGAACGACACCGCGCATGAGGTGTTCCAGAAGGTGACGGTGGCGGCGGAGGTCGCGCTGAACGACGTTCTGCCCGCGCTGCTGGCGGGAATCTCGCCGCGTGTAAAACAGGATTTGAGCCAAGGCGCGTATTTCGGCGGACGCAAGGCGGAGGACGGTGTCATCAATTGGTCGCGGTCGGCGCTGGAGATACACAACCTGGTGCGCGCGGTCGCACCGCCGTATCCGGGGGCGATGACGACGCTGATGGGCAAACCGATGCGCATCCTGCAGACACTGGTGACCGGATGCACCGTGACGGGTGAGCAGCCGGCCTTCTACGTGAAGGAAGGCAAGGCCTATGCGATCTGCGGCAGCGGCGTGCTGCGCGTGGTGCGTTTCGAGCTGGACGGTGTGGAGACGAGCGCGGCGGAATTTGCCGCCAAGCACGGCTCGGAAAAATTTGAATTCAATTGTTAAGGAAGTGAAATGAAAAAAGTACTGATCCTCGGCGTGAACGGCTTCATCGGTCACCACCTGTCCAACCGCATCCTGGCCACCACCGACTGGGAAGTCTACGGCATGGACATGAGCACCGACCGCATCTCCGACCTGATCGGCAAGCCGCGCTTCCATTTCTTCGAGGGCGACATCACCATCAACAAGGAATGGGTCGAGTACCACGTCAAGAAGTGCGACGTGATCCTGCCGCTGGTCGCCATTGCCACACCGGCCACCTACGTGAAGCAACCGCTGCGCGTGTTCGAGCTGGACTTCGAAGCCAACCTGCCCATCGTGCGCGCCGCGGTGAAGTACAACAAGCATCTGGTGTTCCCGTCCACTTCCGAAGTCTACGGCATGTGCCACGACGAGGAATTCGACCCGGAGAACTCTGAACTGGTGTGCGGCCCGATCAACAAGCCGCGCTGGATCTATTCCAACTCCAAGCAGCTGATGGACCGCGTGATCTGGGGCTACGGCATGGAAGGCCTGAACTTCACGCTGTTCCGCCCGTTCAACTGGATCGGCGCCGGACTGGATTCGATCAACACGCCGAAGGAAGGCAGCTCGCGCGTGGTGACCCAGTTCCTCGGCCACATCATCCGCGGCAACAACATCAGCCTGGTCGACGGCGGCCACCAGAAACGCGCTTTCACCTACATCGACGACGGCATCGACGCGCTGATGAAGATCATCGGCAACAAGAACGGTATCGCCACCGGCAAGATCTACAACATCGGCAACCCGACCAACAACTATGCCATCCGCGACCTGGCCGACATGATGCTCAAGCTGGCTGCGGAATATCCCGAGTACAGCGAATCCGCCAAGAAGGTGAAGATCGTCGAAACGACTTCCGACGCCTACTACGGCAAGGGCTACCAGGACGTGCAGAACCGCGTGCCGAAGATCACCAACACCTGCGAAGAGCTAGGTTGGCAGCCGACCACCACCATGGCCGACACCCTGCGCAAGATCTTCGACGCCTACCGCACCCAGATCGCCGAAGCGAAGGGTTTGGTCGACTGACGCAGTACTGAGTTCTGGGTGCTGTGTGCCGAGTCGGCTCCGGTATTCAGAACTCAGCACTCGGTACTCAGCACTCGCATTTATGAAAAAGATCGCCCTCAAGATCGACGTCGACACCTATCGCGGTACGCGTGAAGGCGTGCCGCGACTGGTCGAAGTTCTGCAACGCTACCAGGCACAAGCGAGCTTTTATTTCTCATTGGGGCCCGACCACACCGGTCGAGCCATCAAACGCGTGTTCCGTCCCGGTTTCATGCAGAAAGTCTCGCGCACTTCGGTCCTGGAGCATTACGGCTTCAAGACCCTGCTGTACGGCACCTTGCTGCCCGGCCCGGACATCGGCAAGAAATGTGCGGACATCATGCGCTCGGTACGCGATGCCGGCTTCGAGGTCGGTATCCATTGCTACGACCACATCCGCTGGCAGGACCATGTGGCCGGGAAAGATGCCGCGTGGACGGAGCGCGAGGTGCTGCGTGCCGTGGATCGTTTCACGGCCATCTTCGGCGAAGCGCCCAGATCGCATGCCGCCGCCGGCTGGCAGACCAACCGCTATGCCTTGCGCCAGACCCAGCGCCTGGGCTTCGACTACAGCTCGGATACGCGCGGCACCCATCCCTTCATCCCGACCTGGGATGCCGAGATCATCGCCTGCCCGCAGTTGCCGACCACCTTGCCGACGCTGGATGAATTGATCGGGCGCGACGGCATCACGCTCGATAACGTCGCCGATCACTTGCTGGAACTGACCCGGACGCCGTCTGCAACCGGGCATGTCTACACGCTGCACGCCGAACTGGAAGGGCAGAAGTGGATGCCGGTATTCGAAAAACTGCTGCAGGGCTGGCAACAGCAAGGCTATGAACTGGTTTCCATGCGGCAATATCTGCAGGGGCTGAATCCGGCCGACCTGCCGCGTCACGAGGTGAGCATGGGCGGCATCGAAGGACGCAGCGGCACGCTGGCGATACAAAGCTAAAGAAACGCCTCGAATTGTCGTAAACTTCACTGCAAGCGTACCCAGGGGAGGGAACATGCCGGAGCAGAATAACGACAAACTAAAAGCCCGAGTCGCATTCCTGACTCAGGCCGACATTCCGGTACTCAAACAGACCGCGCGCGAGCTTGATGCGCTGCGCGATGACGGCAACAGGCTCAGCGCACGCAATGTGGCCAACGCCATCTCCGGCGATCCAATGCTGACCGTCAAGTTGCTGCGCTACCTGCAGCAGCACAAGCACCGCAGCCAGACCAGCGAGGTCATGCAGATCGAGCAGGCGCTGCTGATGCTGGGCGTCGAAGCTTTCTACAACAAAGTGCCACCCGCCCCACTGGTGCAGGACGCGCTCAAAGGCCAGACGGAAGCGCTGGTGCAGTTGCTGCATGTCGTGCATCGCTCGCATCGGGCCGCCGGATACGCGTTCGACTGGGCGGTGCGATTGAACGATCTGCATTATGAAGAGGTGCGCATCGCCGCCTTGCTGCACGATCTGTCCGAGATGTTGATGTGGATCTACGCGCCGACCGAGATGCTGCTGATACACGCCATGCAAAAACAGGACAAAACCCTGCGCAGCAAGGCCGTGCAAGAACAGGTGCTGGGGTTCAACCTGCTCGACCTGCAGAAGGAACTGGTAAAAGCCTGGGAACTGCCGCAGTTGCTGTTGATGCTGATGGATGACGAAAACTCCAGCAAGTCGCGTGTTCGCAATGTGGTGCTGGCCGTCAATCTCGCGCGCCATTCCGCCCACGGCTGGGATGATGCCGCCTTGCCGGACGACTACGAAGCACTTGGCGCATTGCTGCGCATCCCGGCCACCGATGCGATGGTGCTGGTCAGTCCGGATGAAGGCAATTCCTGCGATCTGTCCAAACCACACTGACGACGCCATAAGATTTAGCCGGCCCCCCGCCTCCGGCAAAAGACAATTTGGCGGCGATGTTGCAGGAGATTGGATGCTATGGGTTTCGATCTTGGCATGCTGATTCAGCCACTCAACTCCACGCTGCTTTCAATCGCGGTGCCGCTGTCTTTGCGTCCTGATTCCGACCACCGGTATGAGTGTGCATCGTGAGCGATAACCCCCAAACACTCGATGCCGCACAACGCACCATCGCCGAATTGCAGAAGCAGCTCGCGGCGCTGAGTGCGCAGCACAAAGCGGATACCGTTCCGCAGACAGACCTGGATAGCGCACTCAAACAGATCGAGCAAGTGCGTCAGGAATGGATGGCTGCACTGGATGCCATCGAAGACCCCGTATTCGTGCACGACAAGGAATTCCGCATCCTGCGGGCGAACCGTGCCTACCAGCAACGCGCCGCGCTGCCGTTCAAGGAATTGATCGGGCGTCCCTATTACGAAGTATTCCCCAAAGTGGCAGGTCCCCTGCCCTGTTGCCTGCACGCGCTGGAGGCAGGTGAGGATGGCGAGGAAGAGGAGGTCGTCGCAGAAGGACGCAGCTACCGTTCGCGCGCTTATCCGGTACATGACCGGCAGGGCGATTACCAGTACAGCGTGCACGCCATGGAAGATGTCACCGAACGCAAGCACATGGAAAACCGCTTGCGCGAGAACTGGGAATTGCTGCTTGCGTTCATCGCGAATTCGCCGATCTACACATTCATCAAGGAAGTCAGCCCTGCCGAAAGTAAAGTACTTGCGGCCAGTGATAACTATATCGACATGATAGGTATCACTGGCAAAGAGATGGCCGGCAAGACCATGCAGGAACTTTTCCCGGCCGAGTTCGCAGAGAAGATGACTGCTGACGATTGGAGCACGGTCAGCAGCGATCAGGTACTGCATCTGGATGAGGAGTTGAACGGTCGCAATTATCTGACCATCAAATTTCCGATACCGATGGGGGAAAAAACCTATCTGGCGGGCTATACCATGGACGTCACAGAAGGCAAGCAGCATGAGCTCGCCATGCTGCGCGCCAATCGCGCCTTGCGTACCATCAGCGCGGGCAATCAGGTGCTGATCCATGCAAGCGAAGAAAACGCGCTGCTGCAGGAAATGTGCGATGTCGCCGTGCAAGTCGGGGGTTATCGCTTCGCATGGATAGGTTATGCCCGTGACGATACGAATCAGACGATAGAGCAGACAGCTCGGGCCGGTTTTGAGCAGGGCTGGCCGAATCCTTCACCGATGACATGGAACAAAGTGCGGCATGAATCCTGTCCTGCCGGTGCCGCCATCATCAGCGGCGCAACCCGGGTGGTGCAGGATATTCTGGGCGCTCGGGAATTGCAGTCATGGCACGAGAATGCCCGGCAGTATGGTTACGCCTCATGCATCGCATTACCGCTGATGGACGGTGCACGCGCCTTCGGCGTGCTGGTGCTGTTCGACGAGAAGGTCAATGTGTTCGATGCGGACGAGACCGAACTCTTGGAAGAGATGGCGGGTGACCTGGCCTTTGGCATCCTCACACTGCGCCTCAAACAAGCGCACCGCGAGCATGCGCAGCGCCTGCAGACGAACATGCTGCAAACCGTCGAGGCCATCGCCGGCATCGTCGAGATGCGCGATCCCTACACCTCCGGCCACCAGCGGCGGGTGGCGGAGCTGGCGCAAGCCATCGCAAAGAAAATGGGCCGCTCAGACGAGGAACGGCAGGTGATCCATCTGGCCGGGATCGTGCATGATCTGGGCAAGATCAGCATCCCGGCCGAGATATTGAGCAAGCCGATGCGACTGAACGACATCGAATACAGCCTGATCAAAATGCATCCGCAAGCCGGTTACGACATCCTGAAAGGCATCGACTTCTCATGGCCGATCGCGCAGATGGTGTTACAGCATCACGAGCGCATGGATGGTTCCGGCTATCCGCAGGGATTGAAGGGGGATGAAATTCTGCCGGGGGCGCGCATCCTGTGCGTCGCCGATGTGATGGAAGCCATGTCGTCGCATCGCCCCTACCGGCCGGGACTGGGTATCAATTCAGCACTTGCCGAACTGGCACGTGGCCGCGGCTCACTCTATGACACTCAGGTGGTGGATGCCTGCACCGCATTATTCAAGGAGGAAAGTTATGAACTCCCCCAATAATCCCATGCCGTGGCGGCTGGAATGGTGTCAGGAACTCAGTGTGCACATCCCCGAGATCGATGCCGAACACAAACACTTCATCGAACTTATCAATGCCCTGAACGAAGCCATCGCCGAACACATGTCGCTGAGCGAAGTACGCAAGCGTATGCAGGATGTGATCGATGATGCCGTGGCGCATTTTGAGCACGAAGAAGCCTTGTTTTTCGAATGGGGCTATCCGGATATCGAACAACATGCTCGTGAACATGCCGCAGCTTCGCAAGCGTTTGCCGAGATCATGCGGCGTATCGAGCGCAGAGAGATGGAACACGAGTGGGCAGAAGCCGGACTGCACGTCAAACAACTTCTGGCGGATCACCTGCTCAACGAAGACATGAAATACCGGGACTTCTGGCTGGCGCAGAACAACTAGCGGACTGCTGAGAATTCAGCCGTGCTTCAACCGTTCCAAGGATGCGCGCGTAATAGTCCGGCTGCAGACTATCCACCTCGGCACTCTCCGGCATGCTGCGCAGCCAGGTAAGCTGGCGTTTGGCGAGTTGGCGGGTGGCGGCAATGCCTTTCTCCCTCAGTCCTGTTTCATCGATCTCACCTTCCAGGAATTCCCAAGCCTGCCGGTAACCCACGCAGCGCATCGAAGTCATGTCGCGATGCAATGCATATTTCCGGCGCAGTCCGCGCAGTTCATCCAGCAGGCCATCCTTCAGCATTTGGTCGAAACGCGCGGCGATGCGCTGGTGCAGCACGGCGCGCTCGGAGGGGACGAGGGCGATGGACAGGACGTCGTAGGGCAACGGGTTCTGCTCCTGCTGCTTGATCAGTTCCGACATCGGCTTGCCGGAAGCGTGATAGATCTCCATCGCGCGCTGCACGCGCTGCGTATCGGTGCTGTGCAAACGTGCAGCCGTCTCGGCATCGACTGCGGCCAGTTTGGCATGCAGCGCTTCGATGCCGTGCTGCGCGATCTCGGCATCCAGCTCGGCGCGCAATGTCGCATCCGCCTGCGGCAGCGGACTCAATCCCTCGCGCAGCGCCTTGTAGTACAACATGGTGCCGCCCACCAGCAACGGCACCTTGCCGCGCGCGGTGATGTCCGCCATCAGGCGCAGCGCATCGCGGCGGAAGGCGGCGGCGGAGTAGGTCTCGGTCGGGTCGATGATGTCGATCAGATGGTGCGGCGCGCGGGCGAGGGTGGCGGCATCCGGTTTGGCCGTGCCGATGTCCATGTCGCGATAGACCAGCGCGGAATCGACGCTGATGAGTTCAATCGGCAGATGCTGTGCCAGTTCCACCGCCACGCCGGTCTTGCCGCTGGCGGTGGGCCCCATCAGGAAGATGGCGGGCGGGCGGATAGTCATTGCAGGCGGAAGGAAGCGATCAACAATCTTCCAGTTTGAGGCGGCGCTGGCGCACGCCTTCTGCGAGGATGTCCAGCACACGCACCGTGTCGTCCCAGCCGATGCAGGCATCGGTGATGGATACGCCTTTGGCCAGCGGCGTGCCGGGCAGCAGATCCTGTCTGCCCGCATTGAGGTTGGATTCGATCATCACGCCGCAGATGCGCTCCTCGCCGTTCGCCAGTTGCGCGGCGCAATCCTGTGCCACTTCGATCTGGCGCAGATATTCCTTGCGGCTGTTGGCGTGCGAGAAGTCGACCATCATGCGTGCTGCCAAACCGGCATTGGCCAGTTCCTTGCCGGCGGCATCCACGGAAGCCGCATCATAGTTCGGCTGCTTGCCGCCACGCAGGATGACGTGACAATCCTCGTTGCCGTTGGTGGAGAAGATGGCCGTGTGGCCGGCCTTGGTGACCGACAGGAAATGGTGCGGGCTTGCAGCGGCCTTGATCGCATCCACTGCGATGCGCAGATTGCCGTCGGTGCCGTTCTTGAAACCGATGGGACAGGAGATGCCAGAAGCCAGTTCACGATGCACCTGCGATTCGGTGGTGCGTGCGCCGATGGCACCCCAAGAGATGAGGTCGGCCGTGTATTGCGGCGTGACCACATCGAGGAACTCGGTGGCGCAAGGCAAGCCCAGTTCATTCAGCTCCCACAACAGCTTGCGCGCCATGTGCAGACCTTCGTTGATCTTGAAACTGCCATCCAGATGCGGATCGTTGATCAAACCTTTCCAACCCACCGTGGTACGCGGCTTCTCGAAATACACGCGCATCAGGATCACCAGATCGGCCTCGTGGCGCTTGGCCTCTTCTTTCAGCTTGGCGGCATACTCCAGCGCCGACTCGGTATCGTGGATCGAACACGGGCCGACCACCACCAACAAGCGATCTTCTGCGCCATGCAGGATGCGATGGATCGCAGCGCGCGCGGTATAAGTGGTTTCAGCAGCAGTATCGGTGACCGGGAATTCGCGCACCAGATGGCTGGGCGGAGTGAGTTCTTTGATCTCTTTGATGCGGACGTCGTCGACGATATGTTTCATGGCAATAGACTGCAGTTGTGGCAGGAAAGGTGCGTATTATGCCTGTTCTTGCGGCTTTACGGGCAGATGCACAGTCTAAGTAATGATGATTATTGGCCCCGCATGAACATCTCATCCCGCTTGACGAGAATAGGGGCAGTGAGCTTTGACAGAGCTTGAAGCTGTTTTCCTTCAGAATCAAAATTCGCTGGAGACAGCCAGCGTTGGAAGGCTTCATCCAGTGCGGGCCATTCCATGTCTATCGTCGCGAACCAGGCCGTATCGCGGTTGCGCCCTTTGATCACGGCTGCTTGGCGAAAGACGCCTTCGAACGATAACCCTAAGCGTTGGGCAGCTCTTCGTGACGGCATGTTGAGCGCGTTACACTTCCACTCGTAACGCCTGAAACCAAGCGCGAAAGCTTCTTTCATCATGAGCCACATCGCCTCAGTCGCGATGGGCGTTCTTTGCATGACAGGAGAGAAATTCAGGTGGCCGACCTCGATGACGCCATTCTTGGGATCGATGCGCAAATAACTGGCGACACCCACGGCTTTACCTGTTCGCTGATCGATGATCGCAAAGAACAACGGGTCTGAGCCTACACAGAACTGTTCTAGCCAACTTGTATAAGCAGCAAGTGAATCGAAAGGGCCGTAGGGCAGGTACGTCCAGTTCCGGCCTTCAGTATCTGATGTGTTCGCGGCGAACAATGCTGCAGCATGCAGTTTCGGATCGAGTGCTTCAAGGCGGCAGAAGCGGCCTGTCAACGTGGTGTGGACAGGGCGGGTGGCAGGCTGCCAATCAGGAACCGTGGATCCGATGGGCTGGCCGAGCGAGTCGGTGTCGTTCGTGCTCAATTCGATATGCCTTCAGAAATCCTCAAACTACTTGCCCCGCATGAACATCGCATCCAGTTCCGCCAAGGTCACTTGGAACCAGGTCGGGCGGCCGTGGTTGCACTGGTCGGCGCGTTCGGTCTGCTCCATCTCACGCAGGATGGCGTTCATCTCCGGCAGGCTCAGTTTCTGGTTGGCACGCACGGCGGAATGGCAGGCGAGGGTGGCGAGCAGTTCGTTGCGGCGCTCGGTCAGCGCGCGAGACGCGCCGAACTCATGCAGTTCGTGCAGCACTTCGCGGGCGGCGGCTTCGGCGTGGGATTGTTTGAGCATGGCGGGCATGGCGCGCACGGCAAGGGTGTGTGTGGAGATCGGTGCGATGTCGAAGCCCAGCTTGTTCAGTGCGTCCTGTTCTTCTTCCACAGTGGCGATGGCGAGCGGATCGGCGCCGAAGGTGACCGGGATCAGCAATGGCTGGGTGGGCATCTGCTGCGCATCGAAGGCGTTCTTCAGACGTTCGTAGACGATGCGCTCATGCGCGGCATGCATGTCCACCACGATCAGGCCTTGCTGGTTCTGGGCGAGGATGTAGATGCCGGCAAGCTGGCCTAAGGCGTAGCCGAGCGGGTGTTCAGGTGAGGATTGAGGATTGGGGATTGAGGATTGAGTAGCGCTGTGAGATTCGCGGCTGTTGCTTACTCGATCCTCAATCCTAGGGCCTAACGCCTGACTCTGCGATTCCCAAACACGATACGTCGCTTGCTGTTCGGCTGCGCCAAAACGCATGGGTTGTTGCTGTGTCGGCGCGAACGTTGCCACTTCTTCGCGTGGTGCTACGGTGGGGGCTTCCGCCGATTCTTTCATCGTCTTGCTCAACGCATCCTGCAAGCCATGGAACACGAACTGGTGGATGCCCTGACTCTCGCGGAAGCGCACCTCGCTCTTGGCCGGGTGCACGTTCACGTCCACCTGTTCCGGCGGCATGTCGAGGAACAAGACAAAAGCCGGATGACGCTGGTGGTGCAGGATGTCCTGATAGGCCTGACGCACGGCATGCATCAGCACCTTGTCGCGCACGAAGCGGCCGTTGACGAAGAAGTATTGCTCGTCGCGCGTGGAGCGCGAATAGGCGGGCAGGGCGGCGATGCCGTACAGATGCAGCGGGCCGATCTCGCGTTCTACAGTCACGGCATATTGGCCGAATTCGCTGCCGAGGATGGCGTTGATGCGCTGCGGCAGATCCTGACTTGCCAACTGCCATTTCGATTTGCCGTTGTTCTGCAAAGAGAACGCCACGTCCGGCCTGGATAGTGCGATGCGCTTGAACGTCTCTTCGCACCAGGCGTATTCGGTGCTCTCGCTCTTGAGGAATTTGCGCCGCGCGGGCGTATTGAAATACAACTCGCGCATCTCGAAGCTGGTGCCGGGTGCATGCGCTGAAGGTGCGGCTTCGCTCAGCGCGCCGTTGATCGCCTCGACTTGCCAGGCATGTGCCGCATCCGCCGTGCGGCTGCTCAAGGTGACTTGGGCCACCGCCGCCATGCTCGCCAATGCCTCGCCGCGGAAACCCATGCTGGCCACGCGTTGCAGATCATCCAAGAAGGCGATTTTGCTGGTGGCATGGCGCATCAGCGCCAGCGGCAATTGTTCCTTGGCGATACCGCAGCCGTTGTCGCGCACCACCAGACGCTTGATACCGCCGCCTTCCAACTGCACCGCGATCTCGGTCGCACCCGCATCCAGACTGTTCTCCAGCAGCTCTTTCAGCGCCGAAGCGGGACGTTCGATCACCTCGCCGGCGGCGATCTGGTTGATGAGCAGGTCGGGGAGTAACTGGATGGAAGGCATCGGTGGATTATAGCGGAACAGGGGTGCGACATTCCGCCGCGCGACATCATGACGCATTCCCGCCTTTATCTTCGCTTCCTACAATCCGCCCCGGTTTTCATCAGGGACATTCAGGGAGAAAGCAGTGAAGATACGCAGCAAACAGATCGCAGCCTGTGTGGCATGGGCACTTGTCGCACCGCAGGCATCCTGGGCCGAGATCGGCGCATTGCCGGAAGTGACCGTCTCATCCACCACCATCGACGACCGCTTCGATTCCAAGCGCGGCGAACCCTCCAACGTCAATAACATCAGCGGCAAGAAGGTCGATGCGCGCCACGGGCAGAACATCGTCGAAGTGCTGGAATCCATCCCTGGGGTGAGCGCCGAAGTGCAGAGCGGCGATTCGGTGAAGATCATGCTGCGCGGTGTCGAGGCGCAGCGCTACATGGGCGAGAAGCCGGGCGTGGCCATCGTCATCGACGGCGTGCCGGTAGTGGAGCGTACCGGGCGCGTGAACATCGATCTGGACAACATCGAGTCGATCAAGGTCATCAAAGGCGGTGCCTCTTACCTGTTCGGCGAGGACGCTTTGTCCGGCGCGGTGATCATCACCACCAAGCGCGGGGCGAAGATGGCAGGCTATACCGCCAGCGCCGAAGTCGGCAGCTACAGTTATTACAAAGGCATCCTGCGCGCAGGGTTCGCCGACGGCAAATGGGTTGGCCATATCCAGAAATCCAAACTGCAATCCAGGACCTTTCATGATCAGGGCGACTGGGGCCGCGATTATGTGGACGGCAAGCTGCAATACATGATCGATGACAGCAGCGACATGATTTTCGGTTTCGAGCATGCCCTCCGCAACAAGGACAGCCATGGCACAGTCAAGGGCGTGACCGCCGCCTTGCTCGATCCGACCAGCGTGGACGGCGGCAAAGACTATGCACGCAAATACGATGTGACGCTGGACAAGGTCAATCTTTCCTATGCCAAGGATACCGGTGCGGGCGGCAATCTGATGGTGAACACATATCTGTTCAAGGACCACACCTTCGGCTGGCAGAATCCGAACGGCTTCTTGCGCGACAGCACGGGCGCTTTCCTGAATGGCACATCCGCCGCCAGCGACATGAGCACCATGCGTGACGCCTATGTCAGCGGACGGGATACGCAGCAGCAGCAAACTGGCGCAAAAGCAGAATGGCGTCAGGGCGGCGCACAGATCGCCTGGATGGGCGGTCTGGATCTGCAGCAGTTCGAGGACAGATCGCTGTCCACCAATCTGGTCACCTATACCAGCCGCAGCACCCCGGTCGGCATCAGCAACCCGCTCAATCTGGCCGGCACGGTCACCGAGGACAGCCTGTCCACCTCCGACACCCGTGCCATCTATGGCGAACTGAAATGGCAATTGAGCGCGCCGCTCACCGCCACATTCAATGCGCGTTACGACAACATCGCCCAGAGATACGTCAGCAACCTGCCGCTCACCGCGACGCAGATATCTGAAGGACGTACCACCACGGGTGAGAAGACGTTCAACGTATTGTCCGAACGCATCGGTTTCAACTATGCCTTCAATGAAGCGCGCGAGTTGTATACCAACCTGTCCACCGGCTTCCGCGTGCCGACCGTGTCGCAACTGTACGGCGGCACCATCACGCCGACCGGTTCGGTGGCGGCCAATCCCGACCTGAAGCCGGAACATTCCTACAACGCTGAAGTCGGCCTGCGCGCCAAGACCGAGCTGCTGGGCATCCCGCTGGATACCGATGTGGCGATCTTCCAGATCGACCGCAAGGATTTCATCCTCAACACCGGCGGCCAGTACCAGAGCACGAGCGGCGCGACGCTGGCCAACGCGCTGGAGCAGTACCAGAATATCGGCGGCGTGCGCAATCGCGGTCTGGAAGCGAGCGTCAAGACCGATGCGCGCGAAGTCTGGTCGGGCGACATGGCCTACACCTACCTGGATGCCGTGTTCACCCGCAACGATGTGTACTGGATGTCCATGGGCTCGCGCAGCCTGCCGCTGCCTTCGGTGCTATACAACAACACCGGCAACGTGGTGCCGCGCACGCCCAAGCACAAACTGAATCTGACTTCGCGTTATCGCCCCATGGACGGCTGGACCTTCACCGGCGAGATGAATGCGCAATCCGGCATCTATGCCGACGAGGTGAACATCGTCTGGGTCGGCGGCCGCACCACCTATAACCTGATGGCGAACTACGAGTTCAAGGGCAACGGCAGGATGAAATGGTCCGCCTTTGCACGCATCGACAACCTGTTCGACCGTTTTTACTACTCCACTATCCGTGGCGGTTCCGACAGCAACGGCGACGGTGTGTACAACGCGGAAGACGTGTCCATCACCGTCAACCCCGGTCGCGTGTGGATGGTCGGCGCGTCACTCAGCTTTTAAAGGATGGTCATGAGAATCCTCTATTTCGCCTGTCTGTTTGCAACCTGCACCGCGACAGCATTCGCTGCAGAACCGCCAGCGATGGCAGGACATGACCACGGTGCCATGATGCGCAGCCAGGCTGAGCACTGGACACAACTGCCTTTGCTCAAGGCCCGCATGAAAGGGCAAGACATGTCATCGCGCAGCTATATCATGCAGCCGCAGAACATCGCGGCGGATGTCGTTGAAGCCTGGTCCAATAACTTGGATGATGCGAATGGGCATCGCCAACTGGCCATAGAGATGGGCGGCGCGCCGCTGGACAAACCCGCCACGGGCGGCTTCCAGATGCTGACTGCGCGTGAAGTGCAAGGGGATGCAGTACGCGTCGCGTCCACCGTGCATTACTTCGGCGAGCGCGGCGGCAAGAACCCGAGCGCCATGTTCGAGCAAATCAAACATGAACTGGAGATCGTGCCGCAACCCTATCCGCGCGAACATTCACGCTACCGCGCCAATGAGGACTGGCAGTTCGCCGTGCGTTTCAAAGGTCAGCCACTGCCAGAACAAAAGGTCGTGCTGGAGACCTCGAACAGCAGCCGCGCCGAATTCATGACCGATGCGGCAGGCGTGGTGAAAGTGCATGTGCCGCAGGATTTCAAGGCTGAAGAAGAGCAAAGCAAGGGGGAAAGCCATGGCATGCGACGCGGGGCCGATTTCGTGTTGGCGGTGTCGCATGCCGATGGCAGCCTGCAATATCTGACCGCCTTCAACAGCAGCTACGGCGAAGATGCCTACACCAACCGCAGTCTGGCGATGGGGCTGGGTTTCATGCTGGCCGGCATGCTGGGCGCGGCACCGTTGCTGCGCAAGCGCAAGGCTGCCGCCAAGAATGAGGAGCCAAGCAATGCTTAAGAATCTATTCCCCACGCTGGCGCGTTTCCGCTTCACCGTGCAGATTGTCATGCTGTTCGTCACCGTGTACGGCGGCGCACTGCTGGGCAGTTACACCGTGGACCGTATCTCGCAGGCGCTGCCGTCGCTGGCTTGCGCCTACGACAAGGTGACCGGCGACCACTGCATCCTGATCAGCGCGCAACACCAGTTGCATCACCGCGTCGGGGTGGCCTTGGCCAAGGCGGGCGATGTTGCGCTCAATGTGTTCCTGCCCACGCTGATCACGGTGGGCGTGTTCTTCCTGTTCTTCTTCTTTTTGAACAAGGCGTTCTGCGGCTGGATCTGTCCGCTGGGCACGGTGCAGGAGGTGCTCTACAAGATCGGTCGCCGTCTCGGTCGTCCGCTCAATCGTTTCAAGCAAGGGAATGTGGGCCGTGTGCGTCCGGTCAAGTGGTTCATGCTGCTGGTGCTGGTGTTGGGCCTGCCGACACTGGCGGGCATGGGCACTGTCGCCAATGAGCTGGGCGACCCGTTTTGCCAGGTCTGTCCGTCGCGCATCGCCACCACCTTGCTGACGGCGGATACCGAACAGCTTGCCGTGCGTACCGGCACGGGCATCAACTTTTTCTTGGGCGCATTGGGCAATGCCCTGTTCGGCTTCATGATCATCGCCGCACTGGCGGTGCGCCAGCCGTTCTGCCGCATCTGCCCGCTGCTGTCGTGGAATGCGCTGTTCCAGAAGCTGTCGCCGATGCGGCTGGTGAAGAAGGAGGCGCACGACAAATGCGCCAAGTGCGGCGTGTGCGAGAAAGCCTGCCCGATGGACATCCACGAGATCGGCACGGCATTCGGCAGCAAAGCCTTCCACGAGGACTGCACGCTGTGCGGCCGCTGTGCCGAATATTGTCCGGACGACGATGTGATCCAGCTCAAGTTCTTCGGCTTCAAGCTGTTCGGTTCTTCGCGTGACTACTACAAGGCACGCGTGAAGTTCGAAACACCCGAAGGCCAACCGAAGAAACGCGTGATCCCCATCCTGCGCGCCAAAGAGAATGGATGAGTGGCAGCTGTCGCAGCAGACTACGCTGTTCACCGTGTGGCTGCTCGGCGCCTCGCTGGGCCTGACGGCCTGCACCGCCACCTGTCTGCCGTTCATGGGCACCTGGATACTCGGGCGCGGCGGCAGCCAGCTGCAGGCGCTGCGCGATACCAGCCTGTTCGTCAGCGGACGCATCCTGGCTTACACGATGCTGGGCGCGCTGGCGGCTGCGGCGGGCACCTGGCTGTCGCGGGCGCTGCAAGGCGGCAGCGGCAATCTGTTCATCGGTGCCGCATCCATCGCCGCCGGGCTGTGGCTGTTGCGCAAGCAGACGCATGCGCCTTGCGGCGTGTCGAAGCGGGCCGGCAGTGCGCCGCCTTTGTTGCTCGGGTTTTCACTCAGTCTCACACCCTGCGCACCGCTGGCATCCCTGCTTGCCGTGTGCGCGGCGGCGGGCAGCGTGCAACTGGGCATGGCCAACGGCGTGATGTTCGGATTGGGCGCGGCGCTGACACCGCTGCTGATACTATTGCCGCTGATCAGCCTGCTGGGTAAACAGTTGCGCGAGAACCGCGACTGGCTGACGCGCTGGATACGCCGGGGCGCGGCTGCGGTACTGGTCGTGCTGGGACTGCGCCGCGTCTTTTTATTCCTTTGAACCGAACGAACAAGTCTGTCTGATGAAACGTAGCTGTCTGTTATTCGCCTTCCTTCCGCTTCTTGCATTCGCCGAAGACCGACCCGCCCTGCAAGAGATCACCGTGACCGGCAAGCAGGAAGACATCGCCGCGCGGCGCGATGCGAGCACGCAAAAAGTGATCATCGGCCGCAAGGACATCGACAACCTTGGCGCGATGACCATCGGCGAGGTGCTGGGCAAGTTGCCCGGCGTGGAAGTGAAGGGCGACGGACACCGCGCGCGCGGCATGTCGCGCGACAGCGTGCAGATATTGGTGGACGGTGAACGTCCGGCGGGCGGATCACGCATCGTGGCGGGGGTGGTCGGTCGTCTGCCAGCGGGGGAACTGGAGCGCGTCGAGATATTGCGCGGTGCGTCCGCGGAATACGGCGGCGCGGCGTCCATCACCGTCAATCTGGTGATGAAGAAGCCGGTCAGCAAGCGTTCCACTGCCATGAAAGTGGCAGTCGGTATGCGCGGCAACGAACCGACCGGCCAGCTCACTTGGACGGAGAACGGCGGCGAGGGCGGTTTTGCCTGGACCTTGCCGATCACGCTCAATATGCATCGCAGTCAAGCCGGCAGTGTGCTCGAACGACGTAACGAAAGCGCAGGCGTCACCGTATTGAACGAGCAGGACAAGGATGAGGGGCTATCGACCTTCCGCGAATTCGTGATGTCGCCGCGCATGACCTGGAAGCAGGGGCGTGACAGCCTGACCGTCGCCCCCCTGCTGTTCGACGGACTGGGCAAACGCAACAGCGACATGACGCAGACCGCGGCCAGTCCGGCGAGTAGCAGCAATATGGTGGGCAATGGCGACCGTAGCAGTCGCGAGGAGAATCGTCGCTGCCTGCAACGTCTGCGTGTGGAGGGCGAAAAACATCTGGGCGACAGCAAACTCACCGGACGTGTCTCGCTCAACCATGGCACGCGGGATGTGAATATCGTGCGCCTGTCGCATGACGCGGCGGGCACAGCCAGCACCCGCACGGATGACACCGCCAGCAACGAGAACGAATCCAGCTTGGCGTTCCGGCTGGACAGGCCGCTGGGCGAACAGCATCTGCTGGCGGTCGGGCTGGAACACGCCTTGCTGAAACGCAGCGATACGCAGACCTTTTCCGGCGTGACGTCCAGCTACGCCGATCAGGAACGGCAAAGCATCCTGTGGCTGCAGGACGACTGGATGTTCACCGACAAGACCACGTTCACCTACGGTCTGCGCGGCGAACGCGTCGATCTGGTTGCCGATAGCAGCGCCCGGCAGCATGGACAATTGATGCCCTCGCTGGCGATCCGCTGGGCACCGCAGGAACAATGGCTGGTTCGCTCCTCGCTGGGTGCAGGGTTGAAGATGCCGAGGCTGAACGAGATCAGCGATGCGGCGACGCTGAGCGTCGCGGCGAACACGCCGACGGAAGCAGACACACGCGGCAATCCGAACCTGCGGCCCGAACGCAGTGTGAATTTCGAGGCGGTGCTGGAACGTTATCTGCCGAACAACACCGGCGTACTCGGACTCAATTTCTACGCACGCAACACACAGGATTTCACCGAACGCCGTGTGCAACGGGAAGGCGCGCGCTGGGTAGACAGGCCGCAGAACGAGGGCAGCGCCCGTCACTGGGGTTGGGAGCTGGACGGCAAGGTACAGACCGATGTCTGGGGTTGGAAAGGCGCGACCGTCAAAGCGCATCTGACCTTGCCGCATGCCTCGGTGAACGACGAGCGTCTTGGTATCTCGCGTCTGGCGCGCGACACACCCAAATACATTTTTTCAGCCGGACTGGACGAGAACCTGCCCAAGTTGAATTCCAGCTACGGCGTGTCGCTGCAACTGTCGGGACGCAGCGTGACCGACATCCCGGACGAGATGTATGCCGTGTCCGACGCGCGCGCCACACTGGACGGCTATTGGCTGTACAAGCTGTCGCCCGTGTTCAATCTGCGCGCCACCGCCAACAATCTGCT
This sequence comes from Sideroxydans sp., assembly GCA_011620315.1. Lineage (GTDB taxonomy): Bacteria > Pseudomonadota > Gammaproteobacteria > Burkholderiales > Gallionellaceae > Sideroxyarcus. The sequence goes on from WOZO01000119.1 coordinate 39,799, forward strand.
GGCAACGGACTCGGTGCAGCACACGCGCTTCACGAACGGCGGCGATACCTATGCATTGACCAGCCGCAGCATCGGCTATCGTTCCTTGCTGGTGACACTGGAGGGGCGCTGGTAGCATGTCGGCCCTTGTTTTCAATCTGCCTCTGATGCATATGGCTGCGTTTCGCAATGCCGATCTGGAATCGCCCTGGTACGAACGGCTGACTGCGGTCGGCATCGTGGTGCTTGCGCATCTGCTGCTGTTCGTGTTCTGGCTGGCACAGCCGGAACCGCCGCAGGCAGCGATCAACGAGATGTCCATCTCCTTCGCCAACATCCAGATGCAGCAGGCCGACATCGCGCCGCAGCCGGAGATCAAGCCCGAGCCGAAACCGGAACCCAAGCCGCGCGTGATCGAACCCGAAGCACCAGCCGCGCCGGAACCCGTGGTGCAGGAACAGACGCCGCCCGCGATGGAGACACCGCCGTCGCCCGTGCAACTGGATGCCGAGCCTGATTACCGTGCCGACTACCTGAACAATCCGCGTCCGCCGTATCCGCTGGTGGCGCGGCGCATGGGCTATCAGGGCAAGGTGGTGCTGAACGTTGAAGTACTGGCCGAGGGCAGGGCGGGCGAGGTGAGGTTGCAGACCAGCAGCGGTTTCGACATCCTCGACAAGGCCGCGCTGCAGACCGTGAAGACCTGGAAATTCTCGCCCGCCAAGCGTTTCGGGCAGCCGATCACACAGTGGTTCTTGGTACCGATCAAATTTTCTTTAGAGGAATAATCCGTATGAACGATCTTTTTTCCGTTGATTCAACCGTCGTTTGGGCGACCTTGCTGCTACTGATCGTGCTGTCCATTGCAACCTGGTCCATCGCGCTGTTCAAAGTATGGAAGCAATATGAATCGCGCCAGAACGACCAGCGCTTCAACCGCGAGTTCTGGGCGGTGCATGAATGGAGCGAGGCGGGCAAAGTCGCCGAAGCCAGCAAGGGTGACATCGCGCGACTGGCGCAGGCCGGCTTCGCCGAACTGAAGACGATCAACAATGCGCAACCCGACCTGAAGCATTCCGGCGCGCCGCAGGATGTGCTGGAGCGCCAGTTGCGGCAGAACCTGCAGAATATCCAGCGCTATCACGAACGCGGCCTGGCCGAGCTGGCGACCATCGGCTCCACCGCGCCGTTCGTGGGCCTGTTCGGCACGGTGTGGGGCATCATGCATGCCTTGCAGAACATCGGCCAGACGGGCTCCGCTTCGCTGGATGTGGTGGCCGGCCCCATCGGCGAAGCGCTGGTCGCCACGGCCATCGGCATCGCCACCGCCTTGCCTGCGGTACTGGCTTACAACTTCTTCCTGCGTCGTCTCAAGGTGCATCTGACCGATCTGGAGAACTTCGCGCATGACTTCATGCGTCTGGCGCAAAAGCATGATTTCAAACTGTAAGGAGGCGTGATGGCTTTCGGAAATTCTTCCCAGCAGGATGAAGGCAACATGATGAGCGAGATCAACGTCACGCCGCTGGTCGACGTGATGCTGGTACTGCTGGTGGTGTTCATCATCACCGCGCCCTTGCTGGCCCCGCAGTCGCTCAAGATCAACCTGCCCAAGACCGACGCCGTGCAGCAGCAGGACAAGCCGCAGCAGGTCAGTCTGGTGGTGGACGCGCAGGGCAATGTCGAGATGGACAAGCAGCCGGTGAACGATGCGGAACTGGCCGCGATGCTGACCACACGATCCGCCGATCCACAATTCCAGTTGCAGATCGAGGCCGACAGTGCCGTACCTTACGGCCGCGTGGCGGGGCTGATGGCGCTGGCGCAGAAGGCGGGCGTGGCCAAACTGTCGTTCATCACACTTTCAAAATAAGGTCGCCATGGATAGACTGCCGCCTGCTTGGCAGTCCCATCAATTCAAGGAGAGATAAAATGAATCGCAGAGAACTTTTGCTTGGCGCAGTCGCGATGGCCGCTGCCGGTACGGCATTCGGTGCCAGCCACGAACATATGGATATGGGGCATGCGCACCATGTCATGGGGTCGGTGAACGACAAACTCATCGCAGCCGCCGCAGATTGCGTGACCAAGGCGAACCTGTGTTTGCAGCATTGCATCGTGCTGCTGGGGCAGGGCGACACCAGCATGGCGGAATGCGCCAAGACTTCCAGCCAAGTGATCTCCATGTGCGGCGCATTGCAACAGATGGCTGCTGCGAACTCCAAATATCTGCCGCAACTCGCCAAGGTCTGCATGGACGTGTGCAAAGCCTGCGAAGAAGAATGCAAAAAGACCGAAAAACACTCGGAGTGCAAGGCTTGCAAGGAGTCCTGTGCTGCCTGCTATGCGGAATGCAAGAAGATCGCAGCCTGATCATTATTTCGTAGTTGCGAGACACAAAGGCACGCCTCGGCGTGCCTTGTCGTTTTATCAATGGGCTGGGGCGGGGCGCAAAGCTCGTATATAATCCCGCGCCAATTCAAGTGCGCCCGGAACAACCGGGCGTTTCAGTATGCGGTTTACAGGAGGGTTACATGCGTATTGGGATTCCTGCGGAGACGAATGCAGGCGAGAAGCGTGTTGCGACAGTACCGGAAGTCGTAGAGAAGCTCATCAAGCTGGGTTTCGCAGTCGCTGTTGAATCAGGTGCCGGAGATGCGGCAAATTGTAATGACGATGCTTATCGTGCTGCGGGTGCCGAGATCATTGATGGTGCGGCTAAGCTGTGGGCTGAATCCGACATCGTATTCAAAGTAGCTGTCCCGACGCGTGCCGAAGTCGAATTGATGCGCGAAGGCGGCGTCCTGATCGGCTTCATCTGGCCCGCGCAAAACCCCGAATTGATGCAACAACTGGCCGCCAAGAAGGCCACAGTGCTGGCCATCGATGCCTTGCCGCGCCAGCTTTCCCGCGCCCAGAAGATGGACGCGCTGACTTCCCAGGCCGGTGTCGCCGGTTACCGCGCCGTCATCGAGGCCGCCAACGCCTTCGGCCGTTTCTTCAATGGACAGATCACCGCTGCAGGCAAGGTTCCACCCGCCAAGGTATTCATCGCCGGTGCCGGTGTGGCCGGTCTGGCCGCCATCGGTACGGCTGCCGGTCTGGGTGCCATCGTGCGCGCCAACGACACCCGCGCCGAAGTGGCCGACCAGGTCAAGTCGCTGGGCGGCGAGTTCGTCAAAGTCGAATATGAGGAAGAAGGTAGCGGCGGCGGCGGTTACGCCAAGGTGATGAGCGAAGGCTTCCAGCAGGCGCAGCGCGAGATGTATGCCAAGCAAGCCCGCGAAGTGGACATTATCATCACCACCGCGCTCATCCCGGGCAAACCCGCACCACGTCTGATCACCGCCGGGATGGTGCAGAGCATGAAGCCCGGCAGCGTCATCGTCGATATGGCGGCCGAGCGCGGCGGCAACTGCGAATTGACCGTTCCCGGCGAAGCCGTGGTGAAGCATGGCGTGACCATCGTCGGTTACACCGATCTGAACAGCCGTCTGGCCAAGCAGTCTTCCACCTTGTACGGCACCAACCTGTTCCGTCTGGCCGAAGAGTTGTGCAAGACCAAGGATGGCGTCATCAACGTCAACATGGAAGACGACGCGATCCGCGGCCTGACCGTGATCAAGGATGGCGAGATCACCTGGCCTGCGCCGCCGCTGCAGATGCCTGCGCCTGTGGCCAAACCCGCTGCCAAGCCGGCCGCACCTGCCGGGCATGGCGCTGCCGCTGCGCCTGCATCGGCAGGCAAGATCGCGCTGCTGTTCATCGCCGCTGCATTGCTGTTCCTGCTCATCGGTGCCTACGCGCCGGCCGCCTTCCTCGGACACTTCACCGTGTTCGTGCTGGCCTGCTTCGTCGGCTATATGGTGGTGTGGAACGTCACGCCGGCCTTGCATACGCCGCTGATGAGCGTCACCAATGCGATCAGCAGCATCATCGCCATCGGCGCGCTGGTGCAGATCGCACCGCCGACGTTGCTCGGACTGGATAGACCGGACGGCTGGATACTCGGGCTGGCCGTGGCGGGTATCGCACTCACTGCGGTGAATATGTTCGGCGGCTTTGCGGTGACCAAACGCATGCTGTCGATGTTCCGCAAATAAGGATCACGATCATGATGTCTTCAAGTTTGACCAGTGTCGCTTATCTCGGTGCGACGATTCTATTCATCCTCAGCCTCGGCGGTCTTTCCAACCCTGAGACCTCGCGCCGCGGCAACCTGTACGGCATGATCGGCATGACCATCGCCGTGCTGGCCACGGTGTTCGGCCCGCGCGTCACGATGGACGGTCTGCCCTGGATCATCGGTGCGATGGTGGTGGGCGGCAGCATCGGTCTGTTCGCCGCACGCAAGGTGCAGATGACGCAGATGCCGGAACTGGTTGCGCTGATGCACAGTCTGGTCGGCCTGGCCGCCTGCCTGGTCGGCTTCGCCAATTACATCGACCCCATCGCGGCACTGAACCTGTCCAGCGCCGAGAAGGCGATCCACGAGATCGAGATATATGTCGGCATCCTGATCGGTGCGGTGACCTTCGCCGGATCGCTGATCGCCTTCGGCAAACTGTCCGGCAAGATCGGCGGCAAACCGCTGTTGCTGCCGGGACGTCACTTCCTGAATCTGATCGGCCTGCTGGTCGTCATCGCATTCGGCTACCAGTTCCTGCATGCGGAAACGATTGACGCGGGCATGTTCGCCCTGACCGTGATGACCGTGATCGCGCTGCTGTTCGGCATCCACATGGTGATGGCCATCGGCGGTGCCGACATGCCGGTGGTGGTGTCCATGCTAAATAGCTACTCCGGTTGGGCAGCGGCAGCGACCGGCTTCATGCTGAATAACGACCTGCTCATCGTCACCGGCGCGCTGGTCGGTTCTAGCGGCGCGATCCTGTCCTACATCATGTGCCGCGCGATGAACCGCAACTTCATCAGCGTCATCGCGGGCGGCTTCGGTACCGGCGGCGGCAGCCCAGCCAAGGCGGGTGGAGAAGCACAACCGGCGGGAGAAGTGGTTGCCATCAGTGCTGCCGAGACGGCGGAACTTCTGCGCGACGCCAAGAATGTGATCATCGTGCCGGGTTACGGTATGGCCGTGGCGCAGGCGCAGCATGCGGTCAACGAGATCACCCAGGTGCTGCGCGAGAAGGGCGTCAATGTGCGCTTCGGCATCCACCCCGTGGCAGGCCGCATGCCCGGCCACATGAACGTGTTGCTGGCCGAAGCCAAAGTGCCTTACGACATCGTGATGGAGATGGACGAGATCAACGCGGACTTCCCGGACACCGATGTCTCCATCGTGATCGGCGCCAATGACATCGTTAATCCCGCTGCGCAGGAAGATCCGACTAGCCCCATCGCCGGAATGCCGGTACTGGAAGTATGGAAAGCCAAAACCTCCATCGTGATGAAGCGCAGCATGGCTTCGGGATATGCGGGTATTGAAAATCCACTGTTCTACAAAGAGAACAACCGCATGCTGTTCGGCGATGCCAAGAAGATGCTGGACGAAGTGCTGGTCGCGCTGAAGGCGTAAAGCCTTCGCTGATGTGACTGAGAAAGGAGCCGCACAAGCGGCTCTTTTTGTTTGTAGTTGAGATTGGAGGGCGAATTCTCGGCCTGTGTGGTCATGAGGATTTAAGGTCGCCACTTCCGCTTTGGTTAAGGGTTGTCGGATGTCAGCCCCCACGCGCCGCACGAACGAGTGCAGCAGCCCGTTCCGGGCTGACGTCGGACAACCGCTCCAAGGAGGAAACCGCGTGGGGTGCCGCTGCACTCAGATCAGCGCGCAGGCTATGGGGATTTGATGGGGTATCTTTCGACCTGCCGGGTCGATATGGTTTATCGGCGAGCGTAAGATTTCAATCAAGTCGTCGATTCCGTCATCGTTTGGACACACGTCTGCATCGTGTGCGGCCATCAATGCAGCAATATGTGCCCGCCAGGCAAAGCCGCAGCCTGCCGGCCCAGACCGGCAACACGTTGCAGGGTCGTAAAACGCCATTATGTTCATGGCGGCCCCCGCAATCTAGGAGGTGCGCGTATCGGCAGGATGCGCGGCAGTGTCTCGATGATGTGCATCGGCGCACCGCAGTGCGGACAGACGAAGGTCGGTTGTGCCGCTTCGTTCGGCGCATCGATCACTTCGGACTCCACCGGCACGACCTGCAACAGCTCGCGTGCCCGCGCCAGATTCTCCCGCCGCCCGCCATTTGCGATCAACCCATAGTGTCTGATGCGATGGAAGCCGGTGGGCAGCACATGCAGCAGGAAGCGACGCATGAACTCGCCGCTGCCGAGCGTCATCGTCTTGTGTTTCGTGTTCCCCTTGGCACGGTAGTCCTTCCACTTGAAGCTCACGCCGCGCTCGTCCAGCGCGAGGAGTCGGCTGTTCGAGATCGCCACCCGGTGCGTGTGGCGCGACAGGTAGGCCAGTACCGCCGCAGGCCCCGCAAAGGGACGTTTGGCATACACCACCCATTCGCATCTTCGTAACGGAGCGAGCCAGTCGGAGAATGCCGTCGCATCACTCAAAGCGGTCGCGTCACCGAAGAACTGCAACTGCCCCATGCGACGGGACCTCGCCAGCTCCTCAAGGAAGCGCCGTCTGAACAACCGCGACAGCACGCGCACCGGCAGGAAGAACCCCGGCTTGCACGCGACCCAGCGTTCACCGTCCAATGACAGCCCGCCACTTCGCCAATCCGCGATAGCGTGTCTTGCGGTGGCGGAACAGGTTCTTCACCACG